>JAJBUB010000125.1 GCA_020860575.1 Clostridiales bacterium
AAGGGAGAGGGCCTGGGCAATAAGTTCCTGTCCAACATCCGCATGACCGACGCCATCGTCCATGTGGTGCGCTGCTTTGACGACGAGAACGTCATCCATGTGGAGGGCAGCACCGACCCCGTCCGGGACATCGGCATCATCGACCTGGAGCTGATCATGGCCGACCTGGAGATGGTGGACCGGCGCATCGACAAGGCAAAGAAGGCCGCCAAGGGGGATAAGAAGTTCCTCCACGAGGCGGAGGTGTTCTCCGGCCTCCGGGATTGGCTCAACGACGGCAACTCGGTGCGCTCCTACCAGTGCAGTGAGGACGACCGGGAGCTGATCGCCACCAGCGACCTGCTGACCCTGAAGCCGGTCATCTATGCCGCCAATCTGGACGAGGACACCTTCTCCGGCGGGGAATACGGGGAGAACCCCTATTACTGCGCCGTGAAGGAGCTGGCGGACAAGGAGGGAGCGCAGGTGATCCCCGTCTGCGCCAGTCTGGAGGAGGAGCTGAGCCAGATGGACAGCGAGGAGCAGGCCGCTTTTATGGAGGACCTTGGCATCCCGGAGTCCGGTCTGGACCGGCTGGTGAAGGCCAGCTATACCCTCCTGGGCCTGATCTCCTTCCTGACCTCCGGGGAGGACGAGTGCCGGGCCTGGACCATCACCCGGGGCACCAAGGCCCCCCAGGCGGCGGGCAAGATCCACTCCGACTTCGAGCGGGGCTTTATCCGGGCAGAGGTCATCGCCTATGACGACATGGTAGCCTGCGGCAGCGAAAAAGCAGCCCGGGAAAAGGGCCTGATGCGCTCCGAGGGTAAGGAGTACGTGGTCCAGGACGGGGACATCATCCTGTTCCGGTTCAATGTGTGAACGCAATTGCCGGGACAGATGAGGTAAATACACAACAAAAACCGGATAGGCGGCGATGCCTCAACGGTTTTGAATTTGCCCGACTGTCATTTATTTTATTTGGTACGCCTCCCGGACAGTCTCATAGAGACTGTTCCCCTGGGCGTCCATGGCCACGGTGAGGGGGAGATCGCAGACGGTCATCCGTTTCACCGACTCACAGCCCAGATCGTCAAAGGCGATGACCTCTGCCTTCTGGATGCACCGGGCGATGAGCGCCCCGGCCCCGCCCACGGCGGCAAAGTAACAGGCCCCGTTGCGGACGATGGCGGCCCGGACCTGGTCGTCCATCTGACCCTTGCCGATGATGCCTACCAGCCCCAGATCCAGCAGCCGGGGGGCAAAGCCGTTCATCCGGCTGGAGGTGGTGGGGCCGCAGGCCCCCACCGCCATCCCCTGCTGGGCGGGCGTGGGACCGGCGGAGTAGATGATGGCGTCCCGGAGGGGGAAGGGGGGCTGCTCCCCCCGGTCCAGCAGGGCGAAGATGCGCTTGTGGGCGGCGTCCCGGGCGGTGTAGATCGTCCCGCTGAGGATGACCCGGTCCCCCGCCCGAAGCGCAGGGGCTACCGACCGAAGCTGCTCCGTGGAGAGGCGATAGGTCTGGGACGTACTCACTGCTCTCCCTCCTCACACAGCTCCTCCACCGCCTGTGCATTCTCCTCAAAGGTGCGGCTCAGGCTGGAGAGATCCTGACGCAAGGCGTCCACCTCCCGGAGCGCACCGGTGACGCTGTTTTTCAGGTCGTCGGAGGCGGTGACAAAGTCCCGCCTGGTCCGGGCCATCAGCTGCCGACGCTCTGCCCTGATGTGCTCCGCCTCGTCAGAGGCCTGGGCGACAGTGCGCTCCGCCTGCTGCCGGGCCTGCTCCTGGACGGACTCCGCCCGGGCGTTGGCCTGGGCCAGAATTTCCGATTCCTTTGCCCGGGCCTGGGCCAGAATGGCGTCCGCCTCGGCCTTTGCCGACTCCAGCAGGGAGGACGCCCGGCGGCGGGCCTCCAGCTCGATGGAGGCAAAGTCGTCCTTTAGCTGCCGATAGCCCTCCGCCTGGTCCCGCAGCTCCTGGGCAGAGCGGCCCTCGGCCAGCAGAGGCTCCAGCTGGGTCTGAAGAGACTTGTTTTCCTCCTCCAGAGCCTCCGCCCGGGCGTTGGCCGTCTCCAGCTGCTGCCGCAGCGACGACAGCTCCGCCTCAGCGGCCTGGGCATCTCCCCGGGCCGCCTCCAGCTGGGCGGTCAGGCGCTCCGTCTCCTGGTTGTGTTCCTTTGCAGTGCGCTCAATATAATCCAGCACGTCCTGGCGATGGAAACCGCCGAAGCCGGCCGTGCGAAAGGAATTGTTCTGCTCCACACAGATGACCTCCTTTTCTCAGTTCAAGGGCAGTATAGCATGGAACCGAAATTTTTACAAGATTTCCGGGAAATTCTGTGGGTTTTCCCCTTTACAATTTGGGGAGAAGTTGGTATAATAACCAAGCACTTGAGAGAGTGCATTGCTTATTTGCGCCCGTGGTCTAATGGATAAGGCACCAGATTCCGGTTCTGGTTACTGGGGGTTCGAGTCCCTTCGGGCGTATATCGGCTGGACGCCCATTCTGATGCTTCTTGTATCAGAATGGGCGTCCGTTTTTTGCAAATTTGAACGGCGAAAAGTCCCGGGGATGGCTTGCCTCATTGGCCTGACCGCATTATAATAGGACCAATCACACGCCAAAAGGAGACCTTTTTATGTATGAGATCGATATGAAGAGCTGTATGGAGCGTTTCCAAGACCTGCTGGCTGTCGACAGCACAACCGGGCAGTTCCGTGAGGTTCAAAACTGCGTGGTGGCCCAGCTGGAGGCGCTGGGCTGCCCGGTCCATGTCACCCACAAGGGAGGGGTCCTCGCCGACCTGGGCGGGGAGGGGGATCCCCTGGTCATCACCGCCCACCTGGACGACATCGGCCTGATGGTGCGCCATGTCAACGCCGACGGCACCCTGAACGTCTGCCCGGTGGGCGGGCTGTACCCCTTCTATTCCGTGGGAGAGAACGTCCGCGTCCACACCCGGGACGGGGCGGTGTACACCGGCACTGTCTGCCGCACCCCCAACTCCGTCCACGTCACCGAGGAGGAGCTGCGCCAGGCGGCGGGAGATTTCCGGAAAAACGTCTGCGTGGTGCTGGACGAGCCGGTGTCCTCCGCCGCCGAGATGAAGGCCCTGGGGGTGGAGACCGGGGACGTGATCGCTCTGGAGCCTCGCTTCACCCTGTCCAACGGCTATGTCAAGTCCCGCTTTGTGGACGACAAGGCCTGCGCCGCCGTGCTTTTGGAGTGCATCCGGTATCTGAAGGACAACGGATTGACGCCCCGGCGCAAGGTGCTGGCCTATTTCTCCATGTATGAGGAGATCGGCCACGGCACCTCCTGGCTGCCGGAGGGGGTGCGGGACATCCTGGCCATCGACATCGCCCCCACCGGCCCGGAGCAGAACTCCGACGAGCGGAAGGTGTCTATCTTCGCCAAGGACTCCCGGTACCCCTACCACTGGGAGATGACCAGCGAGCTGCGCCGGGCGGCCATCGACAACGGGGTGGACTACGTCATGGACATTTTCACCCCACACTACGGCACCGATGCCAACGTCTCCCTGGTGGCGGGACACGACGTCCGCCACGCCGCCATCGGCCCCGGCACCGCCAACAGCCACGGCTACGAGCGCACCCATCTGGACGGTCTGAAAAACACCGGGGCGCTGGTGCTGAGCTATATCCTCTGATTTTGAGAGATCGCCGCACAGACCTGTTACGGGGCCTGTGCGGTGATTTTTTTACCCTTTCTGTGAAGTCCGGCATAATTTTCGTCTCATCGGGCAAACTTTCTCCACAGAAGGGAGCGAATGTGGATGGAAACGAAGAAGCAGGGCAGCAGGACCTTTGCCCTGGCCTGTCCCCCCTCAGCGGCGGGTTGGGGCAGCGTAGTGGGCAAAAAGGAGGGCCAGGGCCCTCTGGGGCGGTGCTTCGGCTCCGTCTCCCAGGACAGCTATTTCGGGGAAAAGACCTGGGAACGGGCGGAGAGCGTCATGCAGGAACAGGCGCTGGCCCAGGCCCTGGAGCGGGCGGGACAGCCTGCCGGGGCGCTGGACGCCCTCTTTGGGGGCGACCTGATGAACCAGTGCATCGCCACCTCCTACGCCGCCCGGAGTACGGGCGTCCCCTTTTTCGGCCTCTACGGGGCCTGCTCTACGATGGCGGAGAGCCTGGCCCTGGCGGCGCTGCTGCTGGACGGAGGCTTTGGGGAGTGGACGGGGGCGGTGGCCTCCAGCCACTTCTGTACAGCGGAGCGGCAGTACCGGACGCCCCTGGAATACGGGGGCCAGCGGACCCCTACCGCCCAGTGGACGGCCACCGCCGCCGGAGCGGTGGTGCTGGCGAAAAACGGGCCGGGGCCATATGTCACACATGTCACCGTGGGCCGGGTCCGGGACCGGGGCATCAGGGACGCCAACAATATGGGGGCGGCCATGGCCCCCGCCGCCTACGACACCATCGACACCCACCTGAAGGACACGGGGCGCTCCTCCAGCTTTTACGACCTCATCGTAACCGGAGATCTGGGCAAGCTTGGCCAGGCCCTGGTGGTGAAGCTGTTCGGCCAGGACGGGGTGGAGCTGTCCAACTACAACGACTGCGGGCTGATGCTCTACGACCTGGAGGACCAGGACGTTCACTGTGGCGGCTCCGGCTGTGGCTGCTCCGCCGCCGTGCTCACCGGGCTGCTGCTGGAGGGGCTGCGCAGCGGACAGTGGGAGAATATCCTGTTCTGCGGCACCGGCGCGCTCCACTCTCCCACTGCCTTGGGCCAGGGGGAGAGCATCCCCGGCATCTGCCATGCCGTGGCCCTGTCCGCTCGGCGATAGGAGGAGATGTGACATGACGGATATCATCTACAACTGCATCAAGGCGTTTCTCGCCGGAGGGCTGATCTGCCTGGTGGGGCAGGCGCTCATTGACCGCACCAGCCTGACCCCCGCCCGCATCCTGACCACCTTCGTGGTGGCGGGGGTGATTTTGGAGGCGGTGGGACTGTATGGCCCCTTTGCCGATTGGGCCGGGTCGGGGGCCTCCGTCCCCCTCACCGGCTTTGGCTCCAACCTGGCCCGGGGGGTCCGGGAGGCGGTGATGACCGACGGCGTCCTGGGAGCCTTCACAGGGGGGACCGCCGCCGCTGCGGGAGGCATCGCCGCCGCCGTCCTCTTCGGCTGGCTGGCCGCCGTGGCCTTCCAGCCGGAGGACAAGAGCTGAGAGATGGGGGTGTCCCTCTCAAATAGGATCGCCGCCCCGCTGATGCAGGGAGCGTAGCGGAAGCGCCGCCTCTGTCGCGAAAGGCGGCGCTTTACATCGGAGCGGGAGACGGAAGGATGCTGCACAGAGTCAATTTTCGGTATCGGCGCCGGAATTTCCTCTGCATCCCCACTTGACATTGCCCAAAGAGATGCTATAATATCGTTAACTGAACATCGTCCATGAAACCGTTGAAGTGGAGATAACGGCAGGATACGCGTGTACAGAGAGCCGGGGTGCTGAAACTCTGGCAGCAGACTGCGTGTCAAATTGACCACGGAGGGCACGGCGAACCGCCCGGGAGGGCGCAGTATCCCGTGACGTGAGGGCATACGTCAATTGCCGGAAATGTGTTTGCATTTCGCAAAGTGCGCAGAATTTCTGCGAAACAAGGTGGCACCGCGGTACATCCGTCCTTGACTGAGCAACAGTCATGGGCGGTTTTCATTTTTCCGGGGCGCAGCCGCCCCCACCTCTTTCTCGGGAGATGATGTCATGGAAAAACGCTACTATCCCACACTGGAGCAGGCCCGGCAGTACGAGGCGGACTATCGCACCGTCCCCGTCACCCGCACCATCCTCTCCGACCGCTGCACCACCATCGAGACGCTACGTATCCTGAAATCCGTCAGCCGCCACTGCTTTCTGCTGGAGAGCCTGGAGGACTCCGGCCGCTGGGGACGGTACACCTTCCTGGGCTATCAGCCCCGGCTGGAGTTCACCTGTCAGGACGGGGTCGTCCGGGTGCGCAACGGGTTCGAGATGAAGGTGGAGACGCGGAATCCCGGAGAGATCATCCGTCAGATCGTCCGGGACAACCGCAGCCCCAAAATTCCCGGTTTGCCCCCCTTTACCGGCGGCCTGATGGGGTACTTCTCCTACGACTACATCAAGTATGCCGAACCCACCCTGAACCTGGAGGCCAACGATCAGGAGTCCTTCAAGGACGTGGACCTGATGTTGTTTGACAAGCTCATCGCCTTCGACAATCTGAAGCAGACGGTGACGGTCATCTGCAACGCCAGGACGGACGCCCTGGAGGAGAACTACCGCAACGCCTGTCTGGAGCTGGACGCCATGGTAGAGCTGCTCCTCCCCGGGCCCCCCGCCCCCCCCCGGCCCCGCCGGCTGAAAAGCGATTTCACCGCCCTGTTCGACAAAGAGCGCTACTGCCAGATGGTGGAGACCGCCCGACACTACATCTACGAGGGCGACATCTTCCAGGTGGTGTTATCCAACCGGCTCCAGGCCCAGGTGGAGGGCAGTCTGCTGGACACCTACCGCCTGCTGCGCACCAGCAACCCCTCCCCCTATATGTTCTACATCTCCAGCGACGACGTGGAGATCGTGGGGGCCTCCCCGGAGACGCTGGTGAAGCTCCAGGACGGGGTGCTGCACACCTTCCCCCTGGCGGGCACCCGGCCCCGGGGCAAGACGGAGGCGGAGGACCAGGCCCTGGAGCGGGAGCTGCTGGCCGACCCCAAGGAGCTGTCGGAACACAATATGCTGGTGGACCTGGGCCGGAACGACATCGGCCGCCTGTCCAAATTCGGCACGGTGGAGGTGGAGAAGTATCTCTCCGTGGAGCGGTACTCCCACGTCATGCACATCGGCTCCACCGTCCGGGGGGAGATCCGGGACGACCGGGACGCGGTGGACGCCGTGGGCTGCGTCCTCCCCGCCGGCACTCTCTCCGGCGCGCCCAAGCTCCGGGCCTGCGAGATCATCCACGAGCTGGAGGGCAACAAGCGGGGCATCTACGGCGGGGCCATCGGCTACATCGACTTCACCGGCAACCTGGACACCTGCATCGCCATCCGCCTGGCCTTCCAGAAGAACGGTACCGCCTACGTCCGCTCGGGAGCGGGCATCGTGGCCGACTCCGTCCCGGAGAAGGAGTACCAGGAGTGCATCAACAAGGCCGCCGCCGTGATGAACGCCATCCGCGCCTCGGAGGGAGGGATCGACCAATGATCCTGCTGATCGACAACTATGACAGCTTTTCCTACAACCTCTATCAGCTGATAGGCTCTATCGACCCGGACATCCGGGTGGTGCGCAACGACGAGGTGACGACGGCCCAGGCCGCCGCCCTTCATCCCCAGGCCATCATCCTCTCCCCCGGCCCGGGCAGGCCGGAGAACGCCGGCATCTGCATGGAGGTGGTAAAGGAGCTGGGGGGGACCGTCCCCATCCTGGGGGTCTGCCTGGGACACCAGGCCATCTGCACCGCCTACGGAGGCACCGTGAGCTACGCAAAGGCACTGATGCACGGGAAGCAGTCCCTGGCCGCCCTCGACCCCGCCTCTCCCCTGTTCCGTCTCTGCTGGGAGACGGAGCCGGTAGCCCGGTACCACTCCCTCTCCGCCGTGGAGGACAGCCTGCCCGACTGTCTCCGGGTCACTGCCCGGACAGAGGACGGGGAGGTTATGGCGGTGCAGCACAACGAGTATCCGGTCTTTGGCCTGCAATTCCACCCGGAGTCCATTCTGACCCCCTGTGGGAAAACGATACTGCAAAACTTCATTCAAATCGCAAACGGAGGTAAGTAAAATGATCAAAGAGGCTATTGTGAAAATCGTAAACAAGGAAGACCTGACCTATGACGAGGCGTATCAGGTCATGGGCGAGATCATGCGGGGGGAGACCACTCCCACCCAGACCTCCGCCTTCCTGGCGGCCCTCTCCACCAAGAGCGCCAAGGCGGAGACCGCCGACGAGATCTCCGGCTGCGCCGCCGCCATGAGCGAGCTGGCCGTGCCGGTGGACGGCGGCGGGCTGCACACCATGGAGATCGTGGGCACCGGCGGCGACAACGCCCACAGCTTCAACATCTCCACCACCTCCATGTTCGTCATGGCGGCAGGCGGGGTGAAGGTTGCCAAGCACGGCAACCGGGCCGCCTCCTCCAGCTGCGGCACCGCCGACTGCCTGGAGGCCCTGGGGGTCAACATCCAGGAGGGGCCGGAGACCTGTGCCCGTCTGCTCCAGGAGATCGGCATCTGCTTCATGTTCGCCCAGCGGTTCCACCCCGCCATGAAATATGTGGGTGCCATCCGCAAGGAGCTGGGCTTCCGCACCGTGTTCAACATCCTCGGCCCCATCTCCAACCCCGCCAAGCCCTACTATGAGCTGCTGGGGGTCTATGACGAATATCTGGTGGAGCCTCTGGCCCGGGTGCTGACCAGTCTGGGCGTGAAGCGGGGCATGGTGGTCCACGGACAGGATAAGCTGGATGAGCTGTCCATCAGCGCCCCCACCACCGTCTGCGAGTTCCACGACGGGGAGTATTACAGTTATATCCTCCAGCCGGAGGACTTCGGCCTGACCCGGGCCACGAAAAAGGACATCGAGGGCGGCACGCCGGAGGAGAACGCCAAGATCGTCACCGACATCCTCACCGGCAAGCTCACCGGCCCCAAGCGGGACGTGGTGCTGCTGAACGCCGGTTCCGCCCTGTATGTCGCAGAAAAGGCCCCCTCTATCGCCGAGGGCGTCAAGCTGGCGGGCCAGCTCATCGACTCCGGAGCCGCCTATGAGAAGCTCCAGGCCCTCATCCGGGAGTCCAACCGATGAGCAACATTCTGGACGCCCTGGCCGATCACGCCCGGGAGCGGGTGCTGCGGGACAGCCAGGAGAACTCCCTGGACGTGCTTCAGGAGCTGTGCTGTCAGGGGGGCATTGCCGACGGTGCCTCCTTTGACGCCGCCCTGCGCAAGCCGGGCCTCAGCGTCATCTGTGAGCTGAAAAAGGCCTCCCCCTCCAAGGGGCTTATCTCCCCGGACTTCCCCTATCTGGAGATCGCCTTAGACTACGAGGCGGCGGGGGCGGACTGCATCTCCTGCCTCACCGAGCCGAAATGGTTCCTAGGGTCCGACCAGATCTTCCGGGAGGTGCGGCAGGCGGTCTATCTCCCCATGCTGCGCAAGGACTTCGTGGTGGACGAGTACCAGCTCTACCAGGCAAAGCTGCTGGGGGCCAACTGTGTGCTGCTCATCTGCGCCATCCTGGACACCCCCACCCTGGCCCGGTATCTGGACATCTGCCATCAGCTGGGCCTGGCCGCTCTGGTGGAGGCCCACGACGAGGGGGAAATTCGCTCCGCCGTCCAGGCGGGGGCCACCCTCATCGGGGTGAACAACCGGAATTTGAAGGACTTCTCCGTGGACCTGACCAACGCCGCCCGGCTCCGGGACTGCATTCCCCCGGAGGCGGTGTATGTGGCCGAGTCCGGGGTGTGGACCCCGGAGGACGCCGCCGGTCTCCGCTCCGCCGGGGCGGACGCGGTGCTGATTGGAGAGAGTCTGATGCGCTCCAACGACCGTGCCGCCTTCCTGGCCCGACTGCGGGAGGTGGCCCAATGAGCAAAATCAAGATTTGCGGTCTCAGGCGGGAGATTGACGCAGATTATGTAAACGAGGCCGTGCCGGACTACGCCGGTTTTATCCTCTGGCCCCACAGCCGCCGGTACATCACCCTGGAGCAGGCGCTGGAGCTGCGTCGGAGGCTGGACCCTTCCATCCCCACCGTGGGAGTATTCGTGGACCAGCCGTTGGAGGAGATTTTGGCTCCCGTCCGCAGCGGGGCCATCAACATCGTCCAGCTCCACGGCCACGAGACGCCGGAGACGGTGCGCCTGGTAGCCCGGGAGACAGGCAAGCCGGTGTGGAAGGCCTTCAAGGTGCGCTCGGAGGACGACCTGAGCCGGGCGGCGGACAGCCCCGCCGACCTCATCCTGCTGGACAACGGCTACGGCACCGGGCAGAGCTTTGACTGGAGCCTGCTCTCCCGGCCCCTGGACCGGCCCTGGCTGCTGGCAGGGGGCCTGACCCCGGAGAACATTCCCCAGGCCCTGGACCGGCTCTCCCCCTGGGGGGTGGACCTGTCCTCCGGCGTGGAGACGGAGGGCTGGAAGGACCGGGAAAAGATTTTGGCGGCGGTCCGGGCCGCACGGTGCAATTAAACCGACCGGCCAATCAGAAAGAAGGTATCTCATGTCCAACGGACGTTTTGGCATCCACGGCGGGCAGTACATCCCGGAGACGCTGATGAACGCTGTCATCGAGCTGGAGGAGGCCTATAACCACTACAAAGACGACCCGCAGTTCCAGGCGGAGCTGCACCAGCTGTTCACCCAGTACGCCAACCGCCCCTCCAACCTCTACTATGCAGAGCGGATGACGAAGGACCTGGGCGGGGCGAAAATTTACCTGAAACGGGAGGACCTGAACCACACCGGGGCCCACAAGATCAACAACGCCTTGGGGCAGGCCCTGCTGGCGAAAAAGATGGGCAAGACCCGGCTCATCGCCGAGACCGGCGCGGGCCAGCACGGCGTCGCCACCGCCACCGTGGCGGCCTATCTGGGCATGGAGTGCGACGTGTACATGGGCAAGGTGGACATGGAGCGGCAGGCCCTGAACGTGTTCCGGATGCGGCTGATGGGCGCCCGGGTCCACGGGGTAGAGACCGGCACCGCCACGTTGAAGGACGCCGTCTCCGAGTGTATGCGGGAGTGGACCAACCGTATCGCCGACACCCACTATCTCCTCGGCTCCTGCATGGGTCCCCACCCCTTCCCCACCATCGTCCGGGACTTCCAGGCCGTCATCTCCCAGGAGATGAAGCAGCAAATTCTGGAGGCGGAGGGCCGTCTGCCCGACGTGGTGCTGGCCTGTGTGGGCGGCGGCTCCAACGCCATCGGCTCCTTCTACCATTTTATTGACGACAAGGACGTGAAGCTCATCGGCTGCGAGGCCGCCGGGCGGGGCATCGACACCTGGGAGACCGCCGCCACCATCAACACCGGCAGTCTGGGCATCTTCCACGGTATGAAGAGCTACTTCTGCCAGGACGAGTACGGCCAGATCGCCCCGGTGTACTCCATCTCCGCCGGGCTGGACTACCCCGGCGTGGGGCCGGAGCACGCCTGGCTCCACGACATCGGCCGGGCGGAGTACGTCCCCGTCACCGACGAGGAGGCCGTCTGCGCCTTTGAGTATCTCAGCCGCACCGAGGGCATCATTCCCGCCATCGAGTCGGCCCACGCCGTGGCCCACGCCATCAAAATTGCCCCGACCATGGACAAGGACCAGATCATCGTCATCACCCTCTCCGGCCGTGGTGACAAGGACTGCGCGGCTATGGCCCGCTACCGGGGGGAGGATCTGTACGATGATTAAAATTGCTGACGCCTTCCGCAACGGCAAGGCTTTTATCCCCTTTATCACCTGCGGGGACCCGGACCTGGAGACCACCCGCAGGCTGGTCTGCGCCATGGTGGAAAACGGCGCGGATTTGATCGAGCTGGGCATCCCCTTCTCCGACCCCACCGCCGAAGGCCCCGTCATTCAGGGGGCCAACCTCCGCGCCCTCTCCAACGGCTGCACCACTGACGATGTGTTCGCCCTGGCGGAGACGCTGCGGAAGGAGGACGGTCTCACCGTCCCCATGGTGTTCATGACCTACGCCAACGTGGTCTACCACTATGGAACGGAAAAGTTCTGCGCCCGGGCCGCCGAGGCAGGGATGCAGGGGCTGATTCTCCCCGACGTACCCTTTGAGGAGAAGGGCGACTTCGCCCCCGCCTGCCGGAAGTACGGCCTGGAGCTGGTCAGTCTCATCGCCCCCACCAGCCACCAGCGCATCAAGACCATCGCCGCTGACGCGGAGGGCTTCGTCTACTGCGTCTCCTCCCTGGGCGTCACCGGCGTCCGCAGCCAGATCACCACCGACGTGGCCGCCATGGTGCGGCTGGTCAAAGAGGCGAAGGACATCCCCGCCTGCATTGGCTTCGGCATCTCCAATCCGGAGACCGCCCGGAAAATGGCCCAGTCCGCCGACGGCGTCATCGTCGGCTCCGCCATCGTCCGCATCGTCGCCCAGTATGGCCGGGAGGCCGTCCCCCATGTGGCGGCGTTCGTCCGGGAGATGAAGGCGGCCATCGCCGACCTTTGAACGGCTCTCCTTCTGTCGGCGTCTTTCTCCGGGAGAAGACGCCGACAGGGATCGCCCGTTTCACTGCCGGACAAAAAGGGCGGAAACACCCTGAAAATCCCCTTGCAATTTCTACCTGCCCATGCTATACTACAATTGTATCAAGATAGTATCAACCTGAGAGTGGGGCTTGCCCCGCTCTTTCTTTTGAGCAAAATGAGGGATACCTGTGAAAAAAGTGACCGAAGTGGCAGCTGAGCTAGCCAGACCTCTGGCAGAGGCGGCGGGCTGCTCTCTGTGGGACGTGGAATACGTCCGGGAGGCGGGGACCTGGTTCCTCCGGGTGTATATCGACTGTCCGGGGGGCGTGAACATCAACCAGTGCGAGGCGGTGAGCCGACCTCTCAGCGACGCCCTGGATGAGCTGGACCCCATCGAGGGGAGCTATGTGCTGGAGGTCTCCTCCGCCGGAGCGGATCGGCCGCTGAAAAAGCCCGCCCATTTCCGGGCCTTTCTGGGCCATGAGGTGGAGCTGCGGCTGTACCGGCCGCTGGAGGGACGCAAGGACTTCCGGGGCCTGCTGTCCGGCTACAGCGACGGGGGAGACGTGACCCTGACGCTGGCCGACGGCGGCGAGCAGACCTTTGCAAAAAAGGATGTAGCCCTGGTTCGGCTCTATGTAGAGTTTTAAGGAGTGATCAAACGTGGCCAAACGAGTACCAAAGAAGAAAGGCCCCACCCCGGAGGAGGACGCACGGGAGTTTTTCCTGGCGCTGGATCAGCTGGAAAAGGAACGGGGCATCAAGAAGGAATATATGCTGGAGAAGATCACCCAGGCCCTGATTTCCGCCTACAAGCGGGACCATGAGGGGGCGGAGGAGAACATCGTCATCCAGGCCGACCCGGAGAAGAACCTCCTGCGGATGATCATCCGCAGAGACGTGGTGGAGACGGTGGATAACCCCTACACCGAGATCTCTCTGGAGGATGCCCAGAAGTCCCTGCCCCAGGTGCAGCTGGGCGACGTGGTCTCCAGCGAGGTCAAGACCAAGAACTTTGGCCGCATCGCCGCCCAGACCGCCCGACAGGTCATCATCCAGGGCATCCGGGAGGCGGAGCGGAGCATGGTCTACGACGCCTTTACCACCAAGACCCAGGAGCTGCTCACCGGCACCGTCACCCGGGTAGACCCCCGCACCGGGGCGCTCCACGTCCGCATTACCTCAGGCAAGGAGTACACCGACGCTCTGCTCACCGCCGGCGAGCAGGTGAAGGGGGAGAACTACCGGGAGGGCGACCGCATCAAGGTCTATGTGGTGGAGGTCCGCCGGGATACCCGGGGTACCAAGGTGCTCATCTCCCGCACCCACTACGGCCTGGTGCGTCGGCTCTTTGAGCTGGAGGTGCCGGAAATTTTCGACGGCGTGGTGGAAATCAAGTCCATCGCCCGTGAGGCGGGCAGCCGCACCAAGATGGCGGTCTGGTCCAACAACCCGGATGTGGACCCCATCGGCGCCTGCGTGGGCACCCGGGGAGCCAGAGTGAACGCCATCGTCAATGAGCTCCACGGGGAAAAGGTGGACATCATCAAGTACAGCGAGGACCCGGTGGAGTATGTGGCCGCCGCCCTCTCTCCTGCCGACGTCATCAGCGTGGAGACCCTGGAGGAGGGCCGGAGCTGTCGGGTCATCGTCCCCGACGACCAGCTGAGCCTGGCCATCGGCAAGGAGGGCCAGAACGCCCGCCTGGCCGCCAAGCTCACCGGCTACAAGATCGACATCAAGAGCGTCTCCGGCGCTGCCCAGGCGGAGGCCGAGGCTGACGCCCTCTTCGCCGACGAGGAGCCGGAGGACGGGGAGACCGGCGAAGCTCCCGAGACGTTCTGAGCTGCTTCCACAATCTGCTGTCAAAGGAGGGCATCTCATGCCAAAAAAGATTCCCATGCGGCAGTGCCTGGGCTGCCGGGAGATGAAGCCCAAGCGGGAGCTGATCCGCGCGGTCCGTTCCCCGGAGGGGGAGATCTCCCTGGACTTCCGGGGAAAGAAGCCTGGACGGGGGGCCTATGTCTGCCCTGACCCGGCGTGTCTCGCCAAGGTGCGCAAGAGCAAGGGACTGGAGCGGGCCTTCGGCGTCCCGATCCCCCCCGAGGTCTACGATGCGCTGGCGGCGCAGATGGAGGGGCAGCATGAGTGAGTCTCTCAGCTTTCTGGGTCTCGCCAGGCGGGCGGGCCGACTGGTGAGCGGCGAGGACGCCGTCCAGGAGGCGGCGGAGGCTGGCAAAATTCGTCTGCTGATTTTAGCCTCCGACGCCGGAGAAAAGACCGTCCGGCATACGGAGCACCAGTCCGGCGGCAAGCTGCCCATTGCCTACCTGGAGAGCGACAAGGCTGCTCTGGGAGCCGCCCTGGGCTGGAAGAGCTGCGCTGTGGCCGCCATCACCGACCTGGGCATGGCTCTGGCCTATGGGAAAAAGCTGGCGGAGGCCGACCCCCGGCATCAGCCCGTTCTGGACGCCCTCACCGAGACAGATCACCGTATTCAGGCGCGCAAGGCGCGCAAACCGGGGAAGGCACATCGCTGACCCATTTCATAGATTTTGACTGCCCCTGTCTGGGGTGCAGCGTACCATCCACCCTATCGTTTGTGTCAACGGGTAAGTCCCGTGACAGCGGGGTTTCCCCGTTGGCACAGGCCTTCCATTCAAGGAGGTGTCCTATTTGAGTATCGACGTGAAATACAGAGTCCACGAGGTGGCCAAGGACTTTAAGGTAAAGGGCAAGCCGGTCGGCTCCAAAAAGGTGACGGAGATTTTGACCAAGTACGGCAGCACGCCCTCCAGCCACATGGCGGCTCTCAGCGAGATGGAGCTGTCGCTGATTTTTGAGTATCTGACCCAGCACAACCAGGTGGCCGATCTCCAGGCCGCCCTGGCTGTCCCGGCAAAGCAGCCCGCCGCCCCCGCCAAAAAGCCCGTGCAACAGCCTGCCCAGAAGGGCCAGCAGTCTCCCACTCAGAAGCCCCAGCAGGCTCCTGCCCAGAAGCAGCAGGAGCGGAGCGGCAATGCCAAGCTCCAGGAGGCGGCAAAGCCCGCCGCTCAGGCCCCCGCCCAGAAGCAGCAGGCCTCCCAGAACAAGCCCAGCTCCCAGCAGCAGTCCTCCGCCGCTCCTGTCAGCCGGGTCCCCCAGAAGAAGGTGGTCAACACCCGGAAGAGCGCCGACGTCAACCTGGACCGGTATGACGCCCGCCTGGACGAGCTGGCCCCGGACCGGGCCGACAAGATGGCCCAGGGCAAGCAGAAGCTCAAGAGCAACCGCAGCCAGCAGAAGCGCAAGGGCGCTCAGGGCCAGAAGCGTCGCCAGGAGGAGCAGCGGCAGCAGATGCGCCGTCTCCAGCAGGAGATCGCCCGGAAAGCGCCCACTAAGGTGCAGATTCCGGATGAGATCTCCGTGGGCGAGCTGGCCAGCCGGATGAAAAAGACCGGTGCCTCCGTGGTCAAGGAGCTGATGAAGATGGGGGTCATGGCCTCTCTCAGCGAGGTCATCGACTTCGACACCGCCGCTCTGGTGGCCGAGGAGATGGGCTGCAAGGTGGAGCATGAGGTGGTCGTCACCATCGAGGAAAAGCTCATCGACACCGCCGAGGACAAGGAAGAGGATCTGGTCCCCCGTCCCCCGGTCATCGTGGTCATGGGCCACGTCGACCACGGCAAGACCTCTCTGCTGGACTATATCCGCTCCACCAACGTCACCGCCGGAGAGGCGGGCGGCATCACCCAGGCTATCGGCGCCTACCAGGTGGAGGTCAGCGGTGGCCGGACGGTCACCTTCCTGGACACCCCCGGCCACGAGGCGTTCACCGCCATGCGGGCCAGAGGCGCCATGGTCACTGACATCGCCATCCTGGTGGTGGCCGCCGACGACGGCATCATGCCCCAGACGATAGAGGCCATCAACCACGCTAAAGCTGCCAACATCCCCATCGTGGTGGCTATCAACAAGATGGACCTGCCTAACGCCAACCCGGAGGCCATCAAGCAGCAGCTGACTCAGTACGGTCTGCTCAGCGAGGAGTGGGGCGGCGACACCATCATCTGCCCCATCTCCGCCAAGACCGGAGAGGGTATCGACGACCTGCTGGAGAACGTCCTGCTGGTGGCCGAGATGCGGGAGCTGAAGGCCAACCCCAACCGGGCTGCCCGGGGCGCTGTGGTGGAGGCCCGTCTGGACAAGGGCCGCGGCCCTGTAGCTACCTTGCTGGTGCAGAACGGCACCCTGAAGCAGGGTGACATCATCATCGCCGGGACCGCCGTAGGCCGTATCCGTGCCATGACCGACTACCGCGGCCGTCCCGTGAAAAAGGCCGGCCCCTCCGTGCCTGTGGAGATCACCGGTATGGCGGAGGTCCCCGGCGCAGGCGACGACTTCTATGCCGTAGCGGATGAGCGGATGGCCCGTGAGCTGGCCGAGCAGCGGAAGCAGGAGAAGAAGGACGCCCTGGCCGCCCCTGCTGCTAAGAAGGTCAGCTTGGACGATCTGTTCGACCAGATCCAGGTGGGCGAGGTCAAGGAGCTGAAGATCATCGTCAAGGCCGACGTCCAAGGCTCCGCCGAGGCGGTGTGCCAGAACCTGATGAAGCTGTCCAACGACGAGGTGCGGGTGAACGTCATTCATTCCGGCGTGGGCGCCATCAACGAGAGCGACGTCATGCTGGCCTCTACCTCCAACGCCATCATCGTGGGCTTCTCCGTCCGGCCGGACAATGTGGCTCGCACCATGATCGAGCGGGACAAGGTGGACGTCCGGCTGTACCGGGTCATCTATGACTGCATCGAGGAGATCGAGGCGGCCATGAAGGGCATGCTGGCCCCCAAGTACCACGAGGTGGAGCTGGGCCGGGTAGAGGTCCGGGAGGTCTACAAGATCACCGGAGCCGGCATCATCGCAGGCTGCTACGTCAAGGAGGGCAAGGTGGTCCGCAACGCCCAGATCCGTCTGGTGCGGGACGGCATCGTTATCCACGAGGGGGCCATCGCCTCTCTCCGCCGGTTCAAGGACGACGTGAAGGAGGTCGCCACCAGCTTCGAGTGCGGCATCGGCCTGGAGAAGTTCAGCGACATCAAGGTGGGAGACATCTTCGAGGTCTATCAGGTGGAGGAGGTCGCCCAGTAATTGGGCTCCTGCCGTCTGCACATAAAACCGACCCACTGGGCGCAGAATGCAGAATAAAACCGTTCTGCGTTTTGCGCCCTGCGTTTTTCGAGAGAACAGGAGGCACCCATGCCAAGCTATCGCATCAACCGCATCAATGAGGACATCCAGCGGGAGCTGTCCGCCCTGCTGCGGACGGTGAAGGACCCGAGAGTGGGGGGGCATATGCTCTCCGTCGTCCGGGTGGATACCGCCACTGACCTGAGCGTCAGCAAAATTTATGTCAGCGCCCTGGACTGCGCCGACGAGAAGGAGCTGCGGAAGGGGCTGAAGTCCACTGCCGGCTACCTCCGCCGGGAGCTGAGCCGGACTATGAACCTGCGCCACACCCCGGAACTGCAATTCATCGTGGACCACTCCATCGACGAGGGCGCTCACATCCTCCACATCATGGACGACCTGGAGGCAAAAGAGCATGAGAGAGAGTGAGGCCGCCCGGTGGCTCATGGAGCGGGACCGGTTTCTCATCCTGACCCATGTGCGCCCGGACGGGGATACCCTGGGATGCGCCGCCGCCCTGTGTGCCGCTCTGGTCAAACGGGGAAAGACCGCCTGGGTAGCCCCCAACCCCGGGGTCACGTCCACCTATCTGGGGGACATCCGGCCCTATTTTGCCCCGGCGGACTATGAGCCGGAGCATATCGTGGCGGTGGACATCGCCACAGAGGGGCTGTTCCCCGCTGATTTTGCGGCCTGGCGGGGCAAAACCGAGCTGTGCATCGACCACCACCCCTCCAACTCCGGCTACGCCCGGCACACCTGTCTGGACGCCTCTGCCGCCGCCTGTGGGGAGATCATCTACCGCATCTGCCGGGATGAGCTGGGGGTCATGGACGCGGAGATCGCCCGGGCCATCTATCTGGCAATCTCCACCGACACAGGCTGCTTTGTCTACAGCAATACCACCCCCACCACCCACCGCGTCGCCGCCCAGGTGATGGAGTACGGGGACTTCTTCCAGGAGATCAACCGGCGGTGCTTCCAGACGAAGAGACGGAAACGGCTGGAGCTGGAGAGCCGCCTGCTCCAGAGCGCCTGCTACTACGAGGGGGGTCGGGTGGTCATCGGGGGCATCTCTCTGGAGGACATGGCCCAGGTGGGGGCGTCCGAGGAGGACAGCGAGGAGCTGTCCTCCCTGCTCCGCCAGGTGGAGGGGGTCCGGGCCGCCGCCACCCTCCGGGAGCTGGCCCCCGGCCAGTGGAAGCTGAGCCTGCGGACAGACGCGGACTATCTCAACGCCACCGACACCTGCGCCCTGCTGGGGGGCGGCGGTCACGCCGCCGCCTCAGGAGCTACCGTCACCGGGGTTGACCGGGCGGAAATGGAGCGCCGGGTGCTGGAGGCTGTCTCCACCGTTTTGAATGGCCGGTGAGACATGAACGGTATCATTATCATTGACAAGCCCCGGGACTGGACCAGCATGGACGTGTGTGCCAAACTCCGCCATCTGCTGGGAGAGCGCCGGGTGGGCCACGCCGGGACGCTGGACCCCATGGCCACCGGGGTGCTGCCCGTCTTCGTGGGCCGGGCTACCCGGGCAGTGGAGTTTGCCGAGAGCGGGGAGAAGGAGTATCTTGCCACCCTCCGTCTGGGCCTTGTCACCGACACCCAGGACACCACCGGACAGATTCTGGAGCAGCGCCCCGTCGCCTGTGACCGGGGGCAGATCGAGGACGTGCTGGGCCGGTTTCGGGGAGAAATTCAGCAGGTCCCGCCCATGTACTCCGCCCTCAAGGTGAACGGGCAGAAGCTCTATCAGCTGGCCCGAAAGGGACGGACGGTGGAGCGGAAGCCCCGGACGATCACGATTTACGCTCTGGAGCTGGGGGAGCAGACCGGCCCGGCGGAATACGCCCTCCGTGTCCGCTGCTCCAAGGGGACCTATATCCGCACCCTCTGTCACGACATCGGCGCGGCCCTGGGCTGCGGCGGCTGTATGTCCGCCCTCCGGCGGACGGAGGCGGCGGGCTTTACGCTCAATCAAGCGGTCACGCTGGAGACGGTGGCCCAGGCAGCTCAGGAGGACCGGGGAGAGGCGCTGCTGCTCCCGGTAGACCGGTATTTTGAGCGCTACCCCGCCATTTCCATCCGGGGCGAGGCGGAGCGCCGCTGCCGCAACGGGAACCCCTTCCGTCGTTCGGGGCCGGAGGGCCTTTACCGGGTCTACGGCGAGAGCGGGGAGTTTCTCATGCTGGGGGAGCTGTCCGGTGGGCAGATGAGGACCAAAAAGAGCTTTTTCGCCCCGCCGGAGGAGGCTTCTCCTTCAAACAGATAAAACGAGGTCAAACACCATGCCAACGACAAGACGAGTCATCGCTCTGGGTTTTTTCGACGGAGTACATCAGGCCCACGGCGTTCTGCTGGACCGGGCCAGACAGCGGGCGGCGGAGCTGGACGCCGTACCCTGCGCCTTTACCTTTGATCAGCACCCTTCCGCTCTGCTCACCGGCCACCCGGAGCCGCTGCTGAACACCCTGGAGGACCGGGAGTGGCTCATGAGCCGATATCACGGCATCCATGAGGTGCTGCCGGCCCCCTTCCGGGAGATGATGCGGATGGACTGGCGGGACTTTATCACCGACTACCTGGTGAAGGAGCACGGGGCTGTCCATGTGGTGGCGGGCCATGACTTCCGGTTCGGTTACCGGGGGGAGGGGACTCCGGAGCGGCTCCGGGAGGTGTGCCGGGAGCTTGGGGTGGGCTGCGACATCATCGGCCGCATCGAGCGCAACGGCGTCCGCATCTCATCCACCTATATCCGCAACCTCATTCCGCGGGGGGAGATGGAGGAGGCCGAGCACTATCTGGGCCATCCCCATATTCTCAGCCAGCGGGTGGCCCCGGGGAAGCATCTGGGCCACACCCTGGGCTTCCCCACTGTCAACCTGTCCATTCCCCCGGAGGTCATCGTCCCCGCCTATGGGGTCTATACCGCCCGGGTGCAGCTGGAGGACGGGACGAGAGCCATTGCTGTGACCAATGTGGGGGTCCGCCCCACGGTGGAAGAACACGGACAGGTCAATGTGGAGGGCTACATCCTGGACTATGACGGCGACCTCTACGGTCAGCAGGTGCGGGTGGCCTTCTACCGCCGCCTCCGAGGAGAGCGAAAATTCCCCAGCGCCGCCGCCCTGACCGACGAGGTGCTGCGCAACGCAGAGCAGACCCGGGACTATTTTGCCTGCCGGGAGGACGGAGACGGCTTCTGACAGAGCGGCCCCACAGAAAACAGCAAACCCGGAGAGCCAATGAAGAGGCTCTCCGGGTTTTGTTCTGTTTGTAGGGTGTGGTCACGCCGGATTTCGCTTTGTGCGTTTCAGTACGCTGCCGCACTTCTCTCCCATGGCGGACAGCAGCACCACCAGAGGCAGCACCTCCAGCCGTCCGGCCAGCATGTCGAAGATGAGCACCAGCTTGGACAGGGGGGAGTAGAAGGCGAAGTTGGAGGTGGGACCCACCAGGGACAGCCCGGGACCCACGTTGTTGTAGGTGGTGGCGACGCTGGTGAAGCTGGTCACCAGGTCATAGCCCTCCAGGGAGATGAGCATGAGGGAGACCACGAAGATGAGCACATAGGCTACCAGATAGAACAGCACCTGACGGAGAATATCGTCGCTGACGGCGGAGCCGTTGAGCCGGATCTTGTATACCACCCGGGGATGGCGGAGCCGCTTGGCCTCGCATCTCACATACTTGCCCATGAGCAGCCAGCGGGAGATCTTCATGCCGCCGCCGGTGCTGCCCGCGCAGGCGCCGATGAACATGAGCAGCACCAGCACCGACTGGGAGAGGGAGGGCCAGAGACTGAAATCCGTGCTCATATAGCCGGTGGTGGTTATGATAGTGACTACCTGGAAGAAGCTGTGGCGGAAGACCTCTTCCAGGGTGGGAAACAGGCTCCGGATGTCCCACATCACCAGAGCAGTGGCCACGGCGATGACCAGCAGATACCAGCGAAGCTCCTCGTAGAGCAGACCGGCCTTGAACTTCCGGGCCAGGAGCAGGAAGTAGACGCCGAAGTTCACGCCAAAGAGCAGCTGGAAGATGGTGACCACATATTGGATGTAAGGACTGTACTCCGACATACTGGTGTTGAGTACGCCGAAGCCGCCGGTGCCTCCGCTGGTGAAGCTGGTGGTGATGGCCTCAAAGAAGGACATCCCCCCAAACAGCAGAAGCACCATCTCCGAGAGGGTGAGGACGCCGTAAATTTTATAGAGCAATGTGGCGGATTCCCGGATTTTGGGCACCATCTTCTCCACCGAGGCCCCGGTAGACTCCGCCCGCATCAGGTGGATATTCCGGCCGCTGGAGAGGGGCAGGATCGCCATGAGAAAGACCAAAATGCCCATGCCGCCCAGCCACTGGGTAAAGGCCCGCCAGAACAGGCTGGCGTGGGACACGGCCTCGATATCCGTCAGAATGGTGGAGCCGGTGGTGGTGAAGCCGGAGGCGGTCTCAAAGACGGCGTCCAGAAAATTGGGGATGTCCCCCGCCAGGGTGAAGGGTACGGCACCCAGGATACTGGCCAGCATCCAGGTCAGGGCCACAGTCACATAGCCGTCCTTGGCGTAGAACCGGCTGGTGGCAGGTTTTTTGCGGGTGAGCAGCAGGCCGACGGCGATGTATACCACCGCCACTGCCAGATAGACCAGACCGGCGGTCTCCTGATAGAACAGGGCCACCACACAGGAGGGGAGCAGAAACAGCCCGATGAGACAGACGGCCCAGCTGAGGATATAGCAGATCATGGCGAGATTCATCTTCTGCTATCCTCCTCCACCGGCCTTCCCAGGCGGCCCCGGAGGGCAGCCCCGGGGCGGAGAATGTCGGTCAGCTCCCGGATGCCCTTGTGACTGGTGACCACGATCATGGTGTCGTCTCGCATGAGGCAGTCGCTGCCCCGGGGGTTGAACACTCGGCCCTTTCGGATAATGGCGGAGACCAGCAGATCGTCCCGGAGGGGCAGCTCCATCAGGGGGACGTTGAACAGGGGGGAGGAGCCCTCCAGCCGGAAGCTGAGCACCTCCGCCTTGCCGTCCAAAATGGGGTAGTTGGTCTCCACGCTGCTGTTCACAGAATTCTGCATGGCCCGGATATACTGGGCGATCTGCCGGGCAGCCAGCTCCCGGGGGCAGATAATGCTGCCCAGATCCATTCGCTCCAGCACCTCTCCAAAGGGCATATCGGAGACCTTGGTCACCCGCTTCCCCTTGGGATTGTAGATGGAGGCCAGCATGGAGAGCATCAGGTTCTCCTCGTCCACATTGGTCAGGGCGACCACCGACTGGGCGCTCTCCAGCCCCTCCTCCAGCAGCACGTCCCGGTTCCGGCTGCTGGCGTGGATGACCATGGCGGAGGGAAGAGCCTCGCTGAGATAGGCACAGCGCTCCTCATCCGCCTCCAGAATTTTGATGTTGATCTTCATCCCGGCCAGCTGGTTGGCCAGATAATAGGCGATCCTGCCGCCGCCCACGATCATGGTGTCCCGGGCCTGGCCGGAGGCGATGCCAATGCGCTGGAAAAACAGAGAGGTGCTCTGGGGAGAGCCGACGATGGAGACCTTGTCCCCCGTCTGGAACCCAAAGTCGCCCTTGGGGATGATGGCCTTCCGGTTCCGCTCCCCGGCGCAGACCAGGATGTCGGTGCCGAGCTTCGGGTTCATCCGGCTGATGGGAAGGTTGGAGAGAGGGCTTTTTCCCTCCAGAGAAAAGGTGAGCAGCTCCGCCCGGCCCTCGGCGAAGGTGGTGATGTCGATGGCCTTAGGGGTGCGGAGACGGCGGGCGATCTCGGTGGCCGCCGTCAGCTCCGGGTTGAGCAGCATGGAGATGCCCAGGCTCTGCTGAAGATAGGTCCGCTCCTCGTGATAGGTGAAGTCCCGGACCCGGGCGATGGTGGTGATGCCGTGGCCCGCCTTTTTGGCGATCACGCAGCAGAGCAGATTCACCTCGTCCAATCCGGTGACGGCGATGAGTACGTCGCAGGTGGCGATGCCTGCCTCCTCCAGCAGCTGAAAGCTGGTGCCGTTGCCCACCATGCCCATCACGTCGCAGTTGTCTGCGATCTGCTGGACCCGGTCCCGCCGGGTGTCGATGACGGTGATGTCGCAGTCCTCCTGGCTCAGCTCCTCCGCCAGGGTGGAACCGATCCTTCCGCAGCCGACAATAATCATATTCATTGGGAATCGCCTCTTTTTGTTTTCCTGCTTGTGACACAGCATAGCACAAAAGACGAAAAGTGGCAACGATAAAATGATAAGAGACGCCGGGACAGGGGAACAACGTGAAAAATGCAACAAACTTTTCACAAAAACACATTGCCTCTTTCGGCCTAAAACGGTATAATAGGGGTCGAATATCATAGTCTGAGACTGTACACTGGATTCACAGGAGGAATTCACATATGACAACAATCAAGGCAATCCGGACGGCATTGCTCACCGAGGACTGCCGCCGGGAGCTTTCCCGCATCTATTTCCTGCAAGAGAACACCGTCGGCCCTGTGTGCTGCCGTCTGGAGGAGTTGATGAACGGCTTTCAAAGGACTTTTCAGCGGGACGAGAATACGGAGGTGGCCATCTGCACCGCAGCGGGCCGGACCGAGGTGGGGGGCAACCACACCGACCACCAGCGGGGCAAGGTGTTGGCCGCCAGCGTAGACCTGGACGCCGTGGCCTGCGCCGCGCCTAACGGGACAGATACCGTTCGCCTGTGGTCCGAGGGCTATGGCATGGTGGAGATCCGGGTGGACGAGCTGGACAAGGTGGACGCCGAGGAGAACACCACACCCTCTCTGGTCCGGGGCATCCTGGCCAGGACGGCCCAGCTGGGCTATCAGCCTGTCGGGTTTGACGCATACATCCGCTCCGATGTGCCGGGAGGCTCCGGCCTGTCCTCCTCTGCCTGCTATGAGGTGCTGGTGGGGGTCATGGCAAATCACCTGTACTGCCGGGATGAGCTGTCCCTGGCCCAGATCGCCATGATGGGCCAGTATGCGGAAAACGTCTACTTCGGCAAGCCATCCGGTCTGATGGACCAGATGGCCTGCGCCCTGGGGGGCATCGTGGCCATCGACTTCCGGGAGGAGGGAAACCCGGTGTACCATCAGGTGGACTTTGACTTTTTGGCGGCGGGCCACGCCCTGTGCATCATCGACACCGGGGCGGACCACGCCGACCTGACCGCCGACTATGGGGCCATTCCCCGGGAAATGGGGGCGGTGGCGGCCCAGATGGGCAAAACCGTACTCAGCGAGACCGACCCGGCGATGTTCTATGCCCAGCTGCCCCGGCTCCGGGAGCGGCTGGGGGACCGGGCGGTACTCCGGGCCACCCACTATTACGACGACGTGAACCGGGTGGAGCGGCAGGTGCAGGCGCTGGAAAAGGGGGATTTCGACACCTTCCTGGACCTGGTTAACCAGTCCGGGCAGTCCTCCTTTATGTATCTGCAAAATGTGGCTACCTTCCGTGATGCCGCCGACCAGCCGGTGGCGGTGGCCCTGGCGGTCGCCCAGCATCTGCTGGGAGGCCGGGGAGCCGTCCGGGTCCACGGAGGCGGCTTTGCCGGGACCATTCAGGCCTTTGTCCCTCTGGACTGCCTGGAGCGGTTTCGGCTGGGCATGGACGCCCTGCTGGGCCAGGGCTCCTGCCATATTCTGACCATCCGCCCGGTGGGCGGGGCCGTGCTGTTTGGGTGAGAGGAGAGAGAAACATGGAGCTTGCGATTTCTCAGCTGGTGGAATACGCCGTCCGCCACGGGCTGATCGAGGAGGGCGACCGGGTGTGGGCCGCCAACCGGCTGCTGGAGGCCCTGGGACTGGAAGGATTTCAGGGCCTGACCCCGGTGGAGGAGTTGCCGCCCCTCCAGGACATTCTGGACGTCATGAACCGGTACGCCTATGAACACGGGCTGATCCAGGGGGATACCCCCTCCTTTACCGACCTGTATGACACGGGCCTGATGGGGCTGCTGACCCCCCGGCCCTCGGAGACGGCGCGGCAGTTCTGGGAGGCCTACGCCCGCAGCCCGGAGGAGGCTACCAGCTGGTACTATGCCTTCTCCGGAGACACCAACTATATCCGCCGGGACCGCATCGCAAAGGACGTGAAGTGGCCGGCGGAGACGGAGTACGGCACCCTGGACATCACCATCAACCTGTCCAAGCCGGAGAAGGACCCCCGGGCCATCGCCGCCGCCGGGAAGGCAGTGTCGGTGAAGTACCCCAAGTGCCAGCTCTGCGTGGAGAACGAGGGCTACGCCGGACGGCTGGACCATCCCGCCCGCCAGAATCACCGGGTCATCCCTCTGAAGCTGGCGGGGGAGGACTATTGTCTCCAGTATTCTCCCTATGTCTACTATAACGAGCACTGCATCGTCTTTAACCGGAAGCATATTCCCATGGCCATCGACCGGCGGTGCTTTGACCATCTGCTGGAGTTCGTCACCATCTTCCCCCACTATTTCGTCGGCTCCAACGCGGACCTCCCCATCGTTGGGGGGAGCGTCCTGAGCCACGCCCACTATCAGGGGGGACGGTACACCTTCGCCATGGAGCGCGCCCCGGTGGAGACGGAGATCTCCATTCCCGGCTATGAGGACCTGTCCGCCGGTATCGTCCGGTGGCCCATGTCAGTCATCCGGCTCCGGGGAGCGGACCCGGTCCGGGTGGCGGATTGCAGCGAGCATATTCTCAACGTCTGGCGGGGCTACTCTGACCCGGCAGCCGACATCCTGGCGGAGACGGACGCCCCCCACAACACCATTACCCCCATCTGCCGCAGAAGGGGGGAGGACTACGAGATGGACCTGGTGCTGCGCAACAACCGCACCACCGAGGAGTATCCCCTGGGCATCTTCCACCCCCATCAGGAGAAGCACCACATCAAGAAGGAGAACATCGGCCTTATCGAGGTCATGGGCCTGGCGGTGCTTCCCGCCCGATTGAAGGAGGAGCTGGCGGTGCTGGAGCAGGCCATCCTCACCGGCGGCGATTTGGACGCCGACCCCAGGACCGCCCCCCATGCAAGCTGGGCCAGAGAGGTCGTGATGGGCGGACACCCAGAGCTGAACGCCGACAACTGCGGCGACATCCTCCGGCTGGAGGTGGGCAAGGTTTTTGCCGCCGTCCTGGAGGACGCCGGGGTGTACAAGCACACCGATGAGGGCCGGGAAGCGTTTTTGCGGTTCAAAGCGGCGCTGTAAAAAGAATTTGCCTTTTTCACCGACCCATGTTACAATAACGCGTAAGATCTGCGCAAGCGACAAGCATGCGCAGGACAACAGAAGGAGAGAATACCCATGGCCTGTTTTTTGATACCCACCACTGAGGCGGTGGTCATCACGGTGGCGACCCACGTCATCAACAACCACGAGAAGAAGGCGGCGGCCCGGCCCCGCACGGAGAGAAGGCTGGAGGAGCGGCACAATGGTCCCGCCATCCCCTGGAGCCGGAAGCTGAGCTGGCTGTCCGAGCTGCTGTGGGGCGGCTCTCTGCTGCTGGCCTTTGAGCATCTGTGGCACGGGGAGATCGTCCCCTGGTTCCCCTTCCTGACGGCGGCCTCCGACCCGGCCAGTACGGCGGAGATGCTCCAGGAGATGGGTTCGGTGGGAGTGCTCATGGCCCTGAGCGTCACGGTGGTCTGGGGGGCGATGGTAGTCGCTGCCGAGAGCATCGCCAAGCGTGACGGGGAGACTACCCCCGCCGCAGAGTGAGGGAGACGGTATGACCCTGTTGCTCACCGTCCTTGCCGCCGTGTATGCCACCGTCCGGTGGTATACCCGGAGAGACGACACCATGCACCTGGGGGCGCTGTGCCTGATGCTGTGGGGGGCCTCCCTGATGTGGCTGGTGGACGCCGTCTTTGAGTACGCCGAGCTGGGGGCGGACTACTTCGCTCCGGCCCTGGAGGACATGGTGAACGACGCCTTTCTGGGGCTGTCCGTCATCGCCCTGGCCCTGGTGGTCTGGCTGGTCATCGTCCTGGTCAGAGACTCCCGGGGCGTCATCCGGAGGATGCTCACCCGGAAAAAGTAAAGAAATCCCGTCGGCCTGGAGCTTTTGTCCCAAACCGACGGGATTTTGTATTTGTATAGAGAAAACAGACCTTAGAGCCGCCGGAACTCCTGCACGGCCTGGGCGATGTCAGGGGCGCAGAACACGGCGCTGCCTGCCACCAGAAGGGTGGCTCCGGCCTGGGCGCACTGGGGGGCGGTGGAGTCCAGCTTTACCCCCCCGTCCACCGAGAGGTCGGGATGAATCCCCCGCCGGGCGCACTCGGCCCGGAGGGCGCGGAGCTTGTCCAGGGCCCGGGGGTCGAAGGACTGCCCTCCCTGACCCGGCTCCACCCCCATGACCA
The DNA here is from genome assembly GCA_020860575.1 of Clostridiales bacterium. Lineage (GTDB taxonomy): Bacteria > Bacillota > Clostridia > Oscillospirales > Oscillospiraceae > Onthomonas. The sequence continues at coordinate 27,717 of JAJBUB010000125.1, forward strand.
GCACCAGGGCCAGCCGGTCCAGCCAGGGGAACACCGCCTCCGCCGGGGTGTTGGGGCTGACAGACAGCCCGGCCCCCCGTCCGGCGGCGTGGATGACGTCCAGGACGGCATCGATGCTGTCCTCCGTCTCCACATGGAAGGTGAGCAGGTCTGCCCCTGCCTCCAGAAAGGCGGGAGCGTATTTCAGAGGATGGGTGATCATCAGATGCACGTCCAGCACCGCCGAACCCAGCCCATTGCGGAGGGAGCGCAGCACAGGCAGGCCAAAGGAGATGTTCTCCACAAAATGGCCGTCCATCACGTCAAAATGTATCATATCGGCTCCGGCGTCCAACGCTGTCCGGCACTGCTCCCCCAGGCGGGTGAAGTCTGCGGACAGGATTGAGGGGCTGATCTTCATGGTTTGGCTGCCTCCCATTCACTGACTGAACCGGTGGTTCGTTCCGGGAAAACATCATACGATATTCGGGGGACGCTGTCAAGGAAAATCGAAGGGGTGGGGACAAAAAGATAACTCCACCAACCTACTATAAAAATATGTTGAAATCCTGTCCCAAAGGGCGTATAGTAGAAAAAGAATCGGTGGCCCTGCCGCCAAAAAGGAGCGAATACAGATATGATCACCAGAGACGAGGCGTTCCGCCTGTTAAAAGAGTACAATCAGGAGCCGTTCCACATCCGCCACGCCCTGACGGTGGAGGGGGTCATGCGCTGGTATGCCCGGGAGCTGGGTTACGGGGACGAGGAGGACTTCTGGGGCATCGTGGGCCTGCTCCACGACCTGGACTTCGAGCGGTATCCCGACCAGCACTGCATCAAGAGCCAGGAGATCATGCGCCAGCGGGGGCTGGACGAGCGGCTGATCCACGCCACCGCCAGCCACGGCTGGAACCTGACGGTGGACATCAAGCCGGAGCACGAGATGGAAAAGGTGCTCTACGCCGCCGATGAGCTCACCGGCCTGATCTACGCCGCCTGCCTGATGCGCCCCTCCAAGAGCGTCCAGGATATGGAGGTCAAAAGCCTGAAAAAGAAGTATAAGGACAAGAAGTTTGCCGCTGGCTGCTCCCGGAAGGCCATCGAGGACGGAGCCGCTCTCCTGGGCTGGGACCTGGCAGAGCTGCAGCGGCGGACCATCGAGGCCATGCGGGTGGACGAGGCGGCCATCAACGCCTATTTTGACGCGCAGACCTAAGGCTTGCTTTCCATTTGAAAAATCACCTGCTCGTAGGCCTCATAGCTGTACAGCACATTGAGCACCTCCAGCAGGCCGTTGGCGGTCAGCCGCTGGGGCAGCTCCAGCTGAGCCTTCAGCCGCTCCCGGCGGGCGGCGCTGTCCGGCCGACCGGTGAGGCCGTCCCGGAAGAAGTCCGCCTTGGTGATCTCCCGGCGGGGGAGGGGGGCGGCGCTGTCTTCGTCCAGGATGGTGGCCCCTGCCCGGCGAAGGGCGGCCTCCAGCACCTCCGGGCGCATCCCCTCCACCCCCAGCTTACCCTCCTTGCCGGGCTTTGCCTTCCGGCGCTCCTTGCCGGGGATGTCCGGGATATAGGCCTGCTTGAGCTGGTCCTTTGGGATGACCCCTTTCAGGTGGTTCCGGATGACGAACCCCGCCCCGTCGCTGTCGGTGAGGACGATCAGCCCCCGCTCCCGGGCGATGCGGCGGAGAAAACGGGTCTTCTCCCCGTCCTTGAAAATGCCAAAGCCGTCGGTAGGGATGATGAGGGCGTCCACCACCTGGGAGAGGGTGTTCTTGTCGTAGCGGCCCTCCACCACGATGGCCTCCCGAATCTTCAACATTTCACCGCCCCCTGTCCTGGGCGGCCAGGCGCAGGAGCAGCTCGGTGAGCACATCCGCCCCGTCCCGGCCCAGCTTCATCTCCCAGTCCGCCTGCTGACACAGGGAGACCGCCTCCCGGCACCAGGGGAGGGAGTACCGCCGGGCGGACTGCATCAGTTTCCTTGCCTGCCAGTCGCTGCGCATCCCCCAGAGCTGGGCCACATAGCTCTCTCCCCGCCCGTTTTCCAGGGCCAGGCGGGCGCTCCAGATCTGGCGCAGCTGCCGTCCTACGGCGGCCATGATATAGATGGGTTCCTCCCCCATGCGGAGCAGCTCCCCCAACAGGGACATGGCCCGGTCGTAATTGCCCTCCCCGATGGCGTCGGTCATCTGGAAGGCCCTTGCGTCCAGCACCGGGTCGCACACGGCGTCGATGTCCTGCTTGGTGACGGCCCTGCCCCGGGCGTAGGCTCCCAGCTTGTCCACCTCCCCGGCCAGATTGGTCATAAGGCCGCCGCAGAGGAAGGTGAGATACTCCGCCGTGGGGGTGTCGATCTCCTTGCCCCAGGTCTGCTTGAGCCGCCGCCGGAGCCAGTCGTTCAGATCGCTCTGCTCCTGCTGGCGGAACTCCACGACAAGGCCCTTGGACTTGATGAGCTTGCCCAGCTTGGTGTTGGCGTTGCCCTTCCACTCCATGGTGTCGTAGAGGAACACCAGACACAGGTACTCCGGCAGGTCGTCGATGAGGGCCATCAGCCCGTTCCGACGCTCCTCGTTTTTGAACAGGTCCCAGTCGTAGGCCAGCACCATGCTCCGCTCGCTCATCATGGGCATGGCCTCCGCCGCCTGGGTCAGCTCCTGGAGGGTCAGATCCTTCCCCTGAAAGACGTGGAGGTTGAAGGACTCCATCCCCTCGGTCAGCACCTTCCCCTTGAGCTGCTCCAGATAGTAGTCCCGGAGATAGTCCTCAGGACCGTAGAAGATAAACAGCCCGGCAGGTTGGCCCTGTTTGAGGGCAGCCTTGAGCTGGGGCAGTCCGCTGGGGGCTGCCGGTTTTCTGGAGGCCATGGCGACCCCTCCTCTCTGTGTCATTGTCCCTAGTATACCGTTTTTTAGCGGCAGAGGCAAGAACAGGGATTGGAAAAGCAACAGGACAGGCTGCCAAAATCCGCCCCTTGAAAACCCATCCGCCGAATAGTATAATAGAGCCACTGACAGAGCAGAAATGCGACAAGGAGGGAACGAGCCATGATGATCTCCACCAGGGGCCGGTATGCCCTGCGTATTATGGTAGAGCTGGCCCTCCATCCCGGGGAGGACTGTATGTCCCTGAAAGAGATCGCCCAGCGGCAGGAGATCTCGGAGAAATACCTGGAGTCTATCGTCAAGCGGCTGGTAAGCGCCGGACTGGTGGCCAGCCTGCGGGGGAAGAACGGCGGCTATCGCCTGACCCGACCCGCCTCGGCCTATACCGTGCTGGAGGTGCTGGAGCTGGCGGAGGAATCCTTGGCCCCGGTCACCTGCCTGGAGGGGGAGGAGCCGTGTCCCCGGTCGGATAAGTGCCTGGTGCTGCCCATCTGGCAGGGGCTGAATCAGGTCATTCGGGACTATCTCTCCGGCATCACCCTGGAGCAGCTGGTGCAGCAGACCGCCGGGAAGGGCCTGTCCACCGATTATATCTAAGCCCTAAATCAAACCGAAAGGGGAAAGGTTCTATGGGAACTGCCATTGTCGTCGTCATCCTGGTCGCCGCCTGCGCCTATGGCATATACAGCTATGTGAAAAAGCTGAAAAAGGGGGGTGGCTGCTGTGGAGAGCATGAGGAGACGGTGAAAAAGGTCCGCGTGGCCGATCGGGACAGGTCTCATTACCCCTATCGGGCGGTGGCACGCATCGAGGGCATGACGTGCAGCAACTGCGCCAGCCGGGTGCAGAACGCCCTCAACGCCATGGAGGGTACCTGGGCGGAGGTGGACCTGGGCGATCGGCAGGCAGTCCTGCGGCTGAAGCAGCCGCCGGACGAGGCGGCCATCCGCAAAACGGTGAACGCCCTGGGCTACACCGTCCTGTCCGTCCGCCCGGAGAAGGAAACGAAAACAGGTGATTCCTGACGACTGAGCCTGAAAAGCCGCCTGAGGGCGGCTTTTTCGCGGGCAAAGGGCCCGAAATGAGAAAAACCCCCCCCTTATTCTGAGAAAATATTCCTTATATTGCCAAAAGAGACAGCCAAAAGGAAGAACGTAAGGACGAAGAGCTGCCGGATGCAAAAACACGGAAGAAAAGGAACGGTGGAAGGGCCAAAATTGTGCTGTTTGTAAAAAAACAGGAAAATGATGGATAACCGGTTGCAAAACAGTATTTTGGATGCTAGAATAGACATTGCTGAAAAGATTACAGCGTCCCGGCGCGGAGCGCGCGGGGCTGTGCGATAGTCTGCGCAGGGGAGAGCGCGCAGACGGGTTAAGGGAGTGCGTTTGCAGGGTATGTTTGATTTTATCAAGGATAAAAAAATGGCAGTGAGGCAGCTGGAGCTGGTGCTGGTAGATATTGTCATGATCCAGCTCTCTGCTTTCCTGACGCTGGTGATTCGATATGAGCTGGTTTTTGCCAATATCGAGCCGACCTTTATCGCCTCTGTGCTGAAATACGCCCCTATCAATACCCTGGTGACTCTGGGGCTGTTCTGGGCCTTCCGGCTGTATCACAGCCTTTGGCGCTATGCCAGCATCACCGAGCTGGGGAATATTGTCCTGGCCTGTCTGTCCTCCGCTCTAGTACAGCTGGTGGCGTTGCCAGTGCTGGACTGGCCGGTGCCCCGGAGCTATTACATCCTCCAGCCCATTTTCCTCATCATTCTCGTCACGGTGGAGCGGTATTCCTACCGGTTCCTCCGCCGTTGGCGAAACCAGGGCAGGGCGGAGCACCGGGTTATGATCATCGGCGCAGGCGAGGCGGGGCAGATGCTGCTCCGGGAGCTTCAGGACACCCCTAACCTGCACTATCGTCCGGTGTGCATCATCGACGACGACGAGCGCCAGTGGGGACGGTACATCCAGAATGTAAAAATCGTGGGGGGCCGGGATCGGATCAAACGCACGGCCCGAAACATGGGGATCGATGTGATCATGATCGCCCTGCCCTCCATGAGCAAGCGGCAGCGGAAGGAGATCGTCGATCTGTGCCGCAGTACCCATTGTGAGGTGAAAATTCTCCCCGGCATGGCCCAGCTCATCCAGGGAGAGTATTTTGTAGGCCAGCTGCGCCCGGTGGATCTGGAGGATCTGCTGGGACGGGATACCATTCAGGTGGATGTGAAGACCATTGGGGACTATGTACGGGGCAAGCGGGTGCTGGTCACCGGCGGCGGCGGCTCCATTGGCAGTGAGCTGTGTCGCCAGATTGCCTCCCACAGCCCGGAGATGCTGGTCATCTTCGATATCTACGAGAACAACGCCTACGATATCCAGCAGGAGCTGATCAAGCGCTATCCCAATCTGGAGCTGTATGTGGAGATCGGCTCCGTCCGGGACGAGGGACGACTGAACGACATTTTTAACCGCTTCCGTCCTCAGCTGGTCTATCACGCCGCCGCCCACAAGCACGTCCCCCTGATGGAGGAAAGTCCCAATGAGGCGGTAAAGAACAACGTCTTTGGCACCCTCAAAACGGTGGTCACAGCGGACAAGTACCATGTGGAGCGGTTTGTCCTCATTTCCACAGACAAAGCGGTGAATCCCACCAGTCTGATGGGAGCCACCAAACGCATCTGTGAGATGATCATCCAGAGCTACAACGCCCACTCCGAGACCGACTATGTGGCGGTGCGCTTTGGCAATGTACTGGGGAGCAATGGCAGCGTAGTGCCCCTGTTCCGCAAGCAGATCGCCGAGGGCGGCCCGGTGACGGTGACCCACCCGGATGTGACCCGGTACTTTATGACCATCCCGGAGGCCGTCTCCCTGGTGTTACAAGCGGGGGCGACCGCCCAGGGCGGGGAGATATTCGTCCTGGATATGGGAGAGCCGGTCAAAATCGCGGACATGGCCCGCAAGCTCATTGAGCTTTCCGGCCTGACCCCGGATGAGGACATCAAAATCGAGTACACCGGACTCCGACCGGGAGAAAAGCTCTATGAGGAGCTGCTCCTGGATGAGGGGGGCCTGACCAAGACAGGCAACGACCTGATCTACATCGGCAAGCCCATCTCCTTCGATGAAGAGGTATTTGCCGAACAGCTCCAGCGGCTGAAAAAGTCCGCCTACGCGGAGGACGGCAGCGTCTGGGAGATGGTGGAGGAGATCGTTCCCAACTACCGCAAGACGGAGAATGCCAAGCCTGACCGGAAAGAGACGGTGGGCGTCTGAGACAGCCCGACAGAATACAGCATGGAGAGAACCGACAAAGGCCCGGCGCCACAGAAATGTGACGCCGGGCCTTTTGCTTCGGTGATATGGCAGGCTCTGCTGATTGCCTGCCAGGAGAGAGCGGTTACTCTGTCCGCAGGGCCGTTACCGGGTCCTTCTTGGCCGCCTGTCCCGAGGGGATTAGTCCGCCGATGAAGGTCAGGACCATGCTCAGGGCCACCAGAATAGCGGCGTTGGAGACAGTCAGGACGGCATTGATGTCGGTGGAGCCGGCCACGGAGTGGACCACTGCGTTGATGGGGATCAGTAGCAGCTCCGACAGGCCCACGCCCAGCAGTCCGGCGCACAGGCCGATGATAAGGGTCTCTGCGTTGAAGATCTGGGAGATGTTCCCCTTGGAGGCGCCAATGGCACGGAGGATGCCGATCTCCCTGGTGCGCTCCAGGACGGAGATATAGGTGATGACGCCGATCATAATGGAGGAGACGATGAGGGAGATGGAGACAAAGGCGATAAGCACATAGGAGATGACGTCCATAATAGTGGTGACAGAGGACATCATGGTACCCACGGTGTCTGTGTAGGCGATCACATCGTCCTCGTCACCTTCTGCCCGCTTCAGCTCATTGTAGTTGTCCAGAATAGCCAGGACCTCGTCCTTGCTGTCAAAGTCCTTGGGGTAGAGGTCGATCTCATCGAGACCATTCTCGTCCACATAACCCAGACTCTCCAGAGTGCTGTCATAAGAGGCCGAACCGGAGGTGCTCATAGAGGTCATGATCTCCATCAGCTCGTCGCTGTCCAGATTGAACTCAAAGGCGTCTGCGAAGGTGTCCTCGTCGATCTGCAGGGCATCCTCCATGCTGTCCGCCAGCTCATCCATCATGTCGTTCATGGCGGTCTCCATGCTGTCGGAGAGCTGATCCATGATTTCACTCATGGCGGATTCCATGGCGGAGGACAGAGCAGAGGTGATCTGGCTCTCCAGGTCGGCCATCTGGCTCTCCATGGCGGAGGCGATTTGGTCCTGTAAGGCGGCCATCTGGCTGGCCATGGCTTCGGTCATCTGCTCCTCCAGCCCTGCCATCTGGCTGGTGATGGCCTCAGTGACCGCTTCGGTGAGCGTCTGGGTATAGGCAGTCATGACCGACTGGGTGTAGCTCTGGACGATGGTGGTCATCTGTTCCTCCAGGCCGGAGAGGTCCAGCATACTCATGAGCCCGGAGGTCATGGTCGCCGTGGCCTCGTCCGAGGCCAGGTATTCCGAAAAGCCCTCCTGGACGCTCTCCACGGTGGTCAGGCCGTTCTCTGAGGCATAGCTGGCATATCCGTCCGACAGGGCAGAGGCGATCTCCTCCATCTGCTCCTCGGTGATGGTAATGTCGCTGCTGACGGTGATATGGCTCTCAGCCCAGCTGTCAAAAATGTCCTGCGCCCGGCCGGTGGCCAGATAATCCGCCGTCGAGACGGAAACCGTTGTGTCGCTGTCCTCCTCGCTGTCGACGGAACCTACCTGCTCGGCCACATAGCTCTCATAGTCGGAGACGATGCTGCTGAGCATTTCGTCCAAACCGTCGCTGGAGATGGAGACATCGCCGTTTTCCTCCATGATCTCGACGAGTAAATCGGAGAGGGTGCTCCTGGCCGCATCGCTGGTCAGATAAGAGGAAAAATCCTCGGCCAAATCAGAATAACTTGTCAGATTGTTGGCCTCGGCATAATCTGTGTAATCTGACAGGATGCTGGAGGCCAGGGCCGTCACGGACTCTGTGGAGACGTCAATGGACACTGTACTCATCAGGCTGCTCATATCCAGGTCGCCCAGTTCGGAGAGGTCTACGCTGGACAGATCAATGCTGGACAGGTCGATGCTGGACAGGTCCAGGTCAAAGTCAAGCTCCATCCCGGACAGGTCAATGTCACTCATGTCGATGCTGGACAGGTCCAAGCCGGACAGATCCAGGTTCAGGTCCATGTCGCTAAAGTCCACTGCGTCGGACAGATCCAGGGAGTCCGCATCCAGGCTGAAGGAGTCTGACAGGTCAAGGGAGTCGGTGATGCTGCTGATGTCAAAAGCGTCCTGAAGGGCGTCCGTGTCGATATCGAACAGGCTCTCCAGGTCAAAGTCGGCATCGCTGTCCTCCCCGAAGGGCTCACCGGTCAACACGTTGGTGTCCGGGTCGGCCATCTGTGCCTGAACGATCTCGCTGTCCTCTGCCAGCTCGGAGACGTGTGTTACCAGGGAGGGGAGGTAGTTGATACCGGAGGACAGGGCTGCGCTGACGGCGTCCTCTGCGGGCTGGACGATGCCCACGATGGTCAGGTCCTCCCCATTAGACACTAGGTTCAACATGTAGTCGTCGTCGTCCGTTTTGTCCACCCACAGCTCGTACTCACTGTCGTACTGGTAGTAGTCTGCGGCGCTGACCAGTTTGAAGGTCAGACCCAGCACCTCATCATAGGAGAAGGAGTCATATTCCTCTGTGGTGACGGCATCCCCGCCATTGACGAACTGATCCAGAAGATCCTCCAGAATGGAGTAGTCTGCCAGGCCGAGGGTGTACATCACGATGTCGCTGATGCTCCCGTTGGAGGAGAGTACCAGGACGCACTCGTCATAACTCTCCGGCCAGCGCCCTGCCTTGACCTCGTACTGGTCGATATACAGACTCTCATTCTCCGGCATCTGATAGAACACATTTACGCCGGTCATGGAGGCCATCATGGTGCTGGACATGATAGTGGAGCCCATCCCCATGAGCGAGGTGATGGTGGTACCCGGGTGTACCTGGCGGTACTCGTCATCCTCCAACGAATAAATCTGAGGCTCTACGCCATAGATGTACTCGATGGCCTTGACATAATCCCAGATGTCGCTTTCACCGCTCTCCAGGTACTCCTTCAGAGGTGGCAGGTTGTTGCTACCCATAATGGAAACCAGGCTGGAAACCAGCTCAGTGACGGTAATAGTGTCCGAGTCGTTCTCCTCCGTAATACTGGAGGCGAGGCCGGTGCCGACCTCCATCATGGAAGAGAGGTCTATCGCACTGGTCGTCACCTGAACGGGATATTCCGACAGGGTCTCCTCCTCAATAGAGCCGATATAGTCGTTGACGCCGGTGGAGATGGCCAGGATCAGGGCGATGCCGATAATGCCGATGGAGCCGGCAAATGCGGTCAGCAGCGTTCTGGCCCTTTTCGTGCCCAGGTTGTTGAAGGAGAGAGCCAGAGAGGTGAAAAAGGACATGGAGGACTTCCCCATGTTTTTGTGGACAGGGGGAACCATCGCTGCGGCGTTCACCGTATAGGGTGAGGTGTCGCTCTGGATTTTGCCGTCCCGGAGGCGGACAATACGGGTGGCGTATTTCTCCGCCAGCTCAGGGTTGTGGGTCACCATGACCACCAGCCGGTCCTTCGCCACCTCTTTCAGCAGCTCCATGACCTGGATGCTGGTGTCCGAGTCCAGAGCGCCGGTGGGTTCGTCGGCCAGGAGGATGTCCGGATTGTTGATGAGCGCCCGGGCCAGGGCTACCCGCTGCATCTGCCCGCCGGACATCTGGTTGGGCTTTTTGTGGAGCTGGTCCCCCAGGCCCACCTTTTTCAGGGCCTCCACCGCCCGTTTCCTGCGCTCGGATTTGGAGACACCGGAGATGGTCAGGGCCAGCTCTACGTTGGCCAGGATGGTCTGGTGGGGAATGAGGTTGTAGCTCTGGAACACGAAGCCAATGGTATGGTTCCGGTAGGAGTCCCAGTCCCGGTCGGTGTACTTTTTCGTAGAGATGCCGTTGATGATCAGGTCACCGCTGTCGTACCGGTCCAGGCCGCCGATGATGTTCAGCAGAGTGGTCTTGCCCGACCCACTGGGTCCGAGAATGGCCACAAACTCGTTGTCCCGGAGGTTCAGACTGACGTTGTCCAGAGCGGTCTGCACCAGGTCGCCTGTCCGGTACGTCTTGTTGATACCCTTCAATTGGAGCATAGCTGTTTCTCCTTTATTTCAGTTTTGGCATATTCTAGCATATCAAGATAAACTTTGGAACAAGGAAAGATGAACGAAGTGTAAACAGCTTTTCCACACTTTCCCGGATTTGTTTATCTCCGCGTGTCGTTTCCATGCTATAATATATAAATATAAGACGTAGACCCTCGGCAGGAGCGGAGGGGGACAGGGTGGTGTATCAGTATGTTTCACATTCTGGTGGTAGAGGACAACCCGGATATGCGGGAGCTGTTCTGCACCGTGTTGGACGAGAGCGGATATCAGTCCGTTCCCGCCGCCGACGGGGCGGAGGCTCTGGAGGTGATGGAGCGGGAGTACATCGACCTGATCGTGGCGGACATTATGATGCCCCGCATGGACGGCTATGAGCTGACCCGTTCTCTCCGGGAGGCGGGGTACGATCTCCCCATCCTGATGGTCACCGCAAAGGACCAGTTTGAGGATATGCAGCGGGGGTTCCGGTCGGGCACGGACGACTATATGGCCAAGCCCATCAACGTCCGGGAACTGGTGCTCCGGGTGGAGGCCCTGCTCCGCCGGGCGAGGATTTCCAGCGAGAAAAAAATCGTGGTGGGAGACACGGTCCTGGACTATGACGCCCTGTCCGTGACCCGCAACGGGAAGGCGACCACCCTCCCTCAGAAGGAGTTCTACCTGCTCTACAAGCTGCTGTCCTACCCGGGTAAAATTTTCACCCGGCAGCAGCTGATGGACGAGATCTGGGGAATGTTCTCCGAATCGGATGAGCGCACCATTAACACCCATATCAATCGGCTGAGAGAACGGTTTTCCGACTGCAAGGACTTTGAAATCGTGACCGTCCGGGGACTGGGCTATAAGGCGGTGAAATGCACAGATGAATAAAAAACCGTTCTCCGGGCAGCTGTGGGTCTGTCTGACCGGCTGTGTATTTGGGACCATTCTGGTGGGCGTGCTGCTTATGCTGCTGCACTGGTATCTTCTATACCGCTTTCAGGTGGTTTCCATCGACCCCACCGATCTCCATCTCCCCTTTCTGGTCATTATCCCCATCAGCATTTTCATCGGCACCTCTATCACTCTGCTGGTGGGACGGTTTATCATCCGCCCGGTCAAGAGCATCACCCATGCCTTTGACCGACTCTCCAAGGGGGATTTTTCCGTGCGGGTGCCTACGGACAGCAGGGTGAACGAGATACGGGAGACGTCGGAGCGGTTCAACGCCATGGTCTACGACCTGTCCCACATCGAGACCCTGCGCAACGATTTCGTGGTCAACGTCTCCCATGAGTTCAAGACCCCTATCGCCGCTATCGAGGGCTACGCCACGCTGCTCCAGGACAGGAATCTCTCCCCCGAGCGGCGGGACTATTACCTGGACAAAATCATCGCCAACTCCCGGAGGCTCAGCGACCTGTCCAGCAATGTGCTGACCCTGTCCAAGCTGGAAAATCAGGAGACTGTCCTGCACCGGGCGGAGTACCGCCTGGATGAGCAGCTTCGCCGGGTCGTGTTGCTGCTGGAGAGCAAGTGGTCGGCAAAAAGGTTGGAGTTTGACATTCAGCTTCCCAATCTGCGCTTTTACGGAAACGAGCCGCTCTTAGATCAGGTGTGGCTCAACCTCCTGGACAACGCCATCAAGCACTCCACGGAGGGCGGGGTCATCCGGGTGGGCTTGCAGAACGACGCCGACTGGGTGCCGGTGTCTGTGGCGGACGACGGAGACGGCATGACCGAGGAGGTTCAGAAGCACA
>JAJBUB010000122.1 GCA_020860575.1 Clostridiales bacterium
CATTTCTGCGGGCCTGGGTGCTGGCGGGGGTCGTCTGTGCCGGGGCGGGGGTGCTGATCATCCTGGCGGCCAGATACAACACGGACTACGACCCCGTGGACGAGTACACCTATGACAGTCAGCGGGAGTACACAAAGGAATATCTGTTCCTCTCGCTGTATGCCGACGAGCTGACCGCCGCCGGTGAGGAGTGGTACGCCGAGCTGGGCGAGTACCTCTCCGCCGACGAGACCAACTTCCGCTATGTGATCGTCGATGAGGAAGGGGAGATTCTCTTGGCCAACAACGACGCCACCGTGGAGGAGGCCAACGAGGTGTATCGGGGCTTTTATATGTACAGCTCCTACGAGCTGGGCATCGAGGAGAACGTGGGCTACTATCTGGACCTCACCGCCACCGACGACTGGGTGCTGGTCCGGGGCACCGAGGAGGAGTGGAGCCTGACCACCTACGCCTCCAGCTACTATTACGAGGGGGATTCCCTGACGGAGTTTCTGGCCGACGCCAACGTCAGCTGGAGGGCCGTCCTGTCCAACGCCGCCGACGGGTCCCTCTATGTGAACGAGGACTACGGCTATGATTACGACTACGCCTACGATGGGGAGACGGCCACAGAGTCCGCCAGCACCGACACCGACGCCACCGAGGCGGTGGACGAGGCCGACTACTACGAGGACGAGTCCTATTACTACTACGTCTACACCGGGACGGAGACATTTTACACCGTCTATACCTGGGTAGACCAGGACTACCCGGTGGCGGACGCTTACGCCCAGGGCTATAAAGACGCACTCGTCGCCCGGCAGCAATTTGACCAGTATATCACTCCGGCGGCGTGGATCACCGGCATCTGTCTGCTGCTCTTCCTGGCGCTGCTGGCGGAGATGACCTGGGCCTGGGGCTGGAACCGGGAGGGGGAGCTGGCCCTCCGGGGGCTGAACAGGCTACCCATCGAGGCCATCGTCGCCGTGGTCGGTCTGGCCCTCATAGGAGCTGCCTGTATCTTTTCCGGCTTCTACTGGAACGACAAGACCCTGACCTATATCGCCATGGTCTGGGGCCTGGCCGGAATGGCGGGGGCGCTGGGCTGTCTCATTGCCTGGGTGGTCATCGCCGCCCAGATCAAGACCAGGACGGTAGGCCAGCAGAGCCTGATTTGCCGCCTGCTGCGCCGGTGCGGAAAGCTGGGCAGGAGGGCGCTGGACGGGTGCAAACAGCTCGTCTCTCAGTGGGCGCTCTACTGGAAGGTGCTGGCGGGGTGCGCCGTGTACTATCTGGTAGTGGGTTTGTTCTTCGTCCTCGGCTGCAACCGGCTGGTCTTCTTTGAACCTGTCCCGGCGCTGCTGCTCTTCCTGCTGCTGATGGCACCCCCGGTGGCTTTGGCCTGCAAGTGGTCGGTGGACTGGGCCAGGCTGCGGAAAACCGTCAAGGAGATGGTGGACGGCAAGCTGGACGCCACGGTGGACAGCCGCCATATGCTCCCCGACCTGAAGGACCACGCCAACGACCTGGGCAGTCTCTCCCAGGGGCTGAAAAAGGCGGTGGAGGAGGAGGTCAAGGGCCAGCGGTTCAAGACCGAGCTGATCACCAACGTCTCCCACGACCTGAAAACTCCCCTCACCTCCATCATCAACTATGTGTATCTGCTGAAAAAGGCGGACATCCAGGACGAGACGGTCCGGGGCTATATCGACGTGCTGGACCGGAAGAGCCAACGGCTCAAGACGCTGACGGAGGACTTGGTGGAGGCCTCCAAGGCTGCCAGCGGCACGGTGGCCGTCCGGCTGGAGCGGCTGGACCTGATGCAGCTGGTGGAGCAGGCAGCGGCGGAGTACAGCGACCGTCTGGAGGCCGCCCGGCTGACGCCCATCCTCACCGCCCCGGAGGAGCCATGCCCCATCCTGGCGGACGGACATCACCTGTGGCGGGTGCTGGACAATCTGCTGGGCAACTGCACGAAATACGCCATGCCGGGGACCCGGGTCTATCTGGACGTGACCGGTCGGGAGAACGACTATGTGGTGACGCTGAAGAACATCTCCGCCGACCCCCTGAACGTCCCAGCGGAGGAGCTGATGAAGCGGTTCGTCCGGGGCGACGCCTCCCGCACCACCGAGGGCAGCGGCCTGGGCCTGTCCATCGCCCGGAACCTCACCAACGTCCAGGGCGGGCAGTTCGACCTGGTGGTGGACGGCGATCTGTTCAAGGCCATCATCACCTTCCCGGCCGCGCCTCCGCAGCCGGAGGAGCCGGAAAAAACAGAGGAGCCAAAGACCCCCACGGCCCCGCCCCTGTCCGAGCCGCCTACCATGCCCCCTGAGACAGAATCGGCGGAGGAAGAAAAAGCCGAACCGTCCCCGGAGCCGCCAAAGGAGGACGAGACGGCGGACGGGACAGAGCCGGAGGATTCTAAACCGGTGAATATGGAATAAGAATAGACCCCAGGGGTCGGGAGGCCTCTGGGGGATGGTGAGAAAAGGATATCCGGATTCGCTGAAAGTGCATAGTGTGTTGTGCGTGCGCGCTGCTCTCCCTCCGTCACAGCGTAAGCCGTGACGGAGGGGAGACCGAAAGCCGCTCAGACTACTTATCAGCGAATCCGCAGAAAACAGAATCCCCCGGAAAGGAGGCCACCATGCTGCTGCTCATCCCGGCCCTGGCGTGCGCCGGGCTGTTTCTGCTGACCTGCGCCGTGTTCTCTCACGACGGCGGGACATTTTTGCAGCTGCTCTATGAGCTGTCCTCCGCCGTCCTGCCCTGGCTGGCCGTCACCGCCCTTCTCCGCCGCCGGCAGAGAGCGCGGGGCGTCCGGCAGATGGAGGGGACCCGTTGGCTGTGGATGGCCCTGTATGTTCTCTACATCGCCGGTATCTGGACAGTCACCGGGGCGGGTACGTTGGCCGAGGCGCTGCAAAACGGCCTCTGCTGGGGCTGCAATGAGGTGAATCTCGCCCCCTTCTCCCAGGGCATCGACCCGGTGGGATATGCACTCAACGTGCTGCTCTTTGTGCCCCTGGGCTTTCTCACCCCGCTGTTGTGGGACAGGCGGGACAAATTCTGTGCTGCGCTGTTGGGCGGGCTTGGCTGCTCTCTGCTGGTGGAGGTGAGCCAGCTGGTCAACTTCCGGGCCAGTGACGTGGACGACCTGATGATGAACACCCTGGGAGCCGTGGCAGGCTGGGGACTGTTCCGGCTGTTCGCCCGGCTCACCGGCTGGAAGCGGGAGCAGGAGCTGGTCTGGCCCATGGGACCGGAGAGGACGGTGGGCTTGCTCTTTGCGGGGCATTTCCTCCTGTATCTGGAGGCGGGAACAATGATCTAAACAACCGACAGAAATGGTGAAGAGGAGTGAGCCTCGGCTCACTCCTCTTGCTCTGTCTGATCTGTCGGCTCCCGCAAAAGCACCGCCACATACCGCCGGTAGACCAGGGACCGGATGGCGGCTTCCATCAGGGGATGGGTGCCGGGGAGAGCCTCTATCGGATCTCCGGCCAGCTCGGACAGCGCCCCCTCCAGCTGAGCGCAGAAGCAGCGGTAGGACGGCTCCATGTCCTCCGGGTCGAATTCCCGCCGCAACAGCAGCCGTATCTCCTCCATGCTCAGCACCTGCTTGAGCAGGAAGATCACATACAGCGTCACCACCTGGTTCCGGCTGTACTTCTTCTGCACCGGAGCGGGGAGTACCTTTAGCTTCACATAGTTGTTGATCATGGAGGCTGTCACCGGGGCGTCGGTGTCCGGATAGAAGGGGCTGACCGCCTGGTTGAGCAGGGAGATGACCTGGTCCATGTACAGTGGAATGGCCGGATACTCCGAAAAGGGCGGGCAGCGGTAGGTGACAAGCTGTTCCAGTGGGTTCATATTGGCATCAAACTCCTTCCAACATCTTCCAGACATCCAATTGACAACAGACCTGAAATGCTATCCCAGAGATGGGAATACGACCAGCCTTGAGCAGAAAAACGGCATCTGATGATTTCTCCTTCCAACAGTATAGCAGAGATGAACAATTTGTCAAGTTGCAGAATAACACTTGACAAATATGACAAGATGGTATAATCTAATATCAGAAACCATATAAACTGTTTTTGAAAGGCGAATCATATGGTACAGATACAGATGACAGCGGTAGCAGGGACCACAGGCGCTCCACAATCCGCCTATTACTTTCGGGCAAAAGACCCATACAGTGCGCTGAGCCATTTCATCGGATTCCTGCTGGCGGTAATCGGGACCTTTCCGTTGCTGGTAAAGGCGTCCTGTGTGGGCTGCTCGATGGCAGAGACCCTGTCCCTGTGTGCTTTTTCAGGGGGCGCAATCGCCCTCTATGGGGCCAGCACCGCTTACCACACCTTCCGGCTGAACCGGACCGGCTATCTCCGGCTCAAACGGCTGGATCACTCCATGATCTATCTGCTCATCGTCGGGTCCTATCTGCCGGTATGCGTGTTTGGCCTGTGGGATTGCGGCGGCAAGGTGCTGGCAGCGACAGTTACGGTGATCGCTCTGCTGGGATCCTGTTCACTATGTTCTGGGTGACCTGCCCAAAATGGCTCTCCTCAGCGATTTATATTGCCCTGGGCTGGGTGTCCGTGCTGGCGCTGCCGCAGATGCTGGAGCATATGCCTCTGGGAGCAGTGATCTGGCTGGCAGTGGGCGGGGTGCTCTACACTGTGGGCGGTGTGATCTATGCCCTGAAGCTCCCCGGCCTGGAAAAGCGCATTCCCGGTTTTGGCGCCCACGAGCTGTTCCACCTTTTTGTCCTGGCAGGCACTGTCTGCCATTATATCATGGTGATCGGTTATCTGGTGGTGTGAGCGCAAGCATTCAGAAGAATGGAGAGGGGGAGCGTTGCAGAACAAAGCTGCAACGCTCCCTCTCTCTGCGCTCTGAAAAATCGTTCGACAAAACCGGCGCAAAATGGGTGGAAACAGAGAGAACCGGGGCAGGGGAGCGGGTCTTCGGTGGGAAACCGTCGAACCGTGCGATACTTTTTCCTGGAAAAACAGGGGGAATTCGCTATAATAGTCCCCACAAACGGGCGAAAACAGCCGTTTTCGCCCAGGGGAGGGAGCAAGTTGAAACGGGAGTGGAGAGAGGAGCGCAGCATCCGTCTGGAGGATGGGCGGACAATGGAGACGGATTATTGGCTGCTGACGGAGGAGACCTGCTGGGGAGACAGCTACGGCCTTGCGGTCACGGACAGCGGCGGGGGAGAGGAAATCATCCGCCACATCACCACCCGCCGGGAGCAGATCCTGCTCCTGCTGGACCGGATGGCGGCGGGGACCGTCACCGCCGTCACGGCAGGGGACGTGGTGGAGGATTTTCTGGCGGAGCTGTGATTGAGTTCACACATCCGGTCAAAGATATGGTATAATCAGGGGGCGGCATGGAACGTGCCGCCCCTTGAAAACGAAATCACGGCTGCTCCGGGAGAGCGTACCGTCACAGAAAACAGGAGGCAAACCCATGACAACAGACAGCAGAGATTTCGCAGGTAGTCGCTGCGGCTGCCGCTATGAGCGGGAAAAGGAGCACAGCGTCCGGGACTGCCTGACCTTCTACATCGACGGCCGGGTGCTCTTTGAGCGCTACTGCTACGGAGAGGCGGCGGGCCTGGTCTTTCAGTCCTGGGCCTCCGGCTTTGACGAGAAGGGGGTCCTCCTCTGGGGAGAGGAACCCACCTGGCAGGGACACCGGGACGCTCTGCCCAAGCAGCTCACCGATATCCAGGAGGACGGCGCCGCCCTGAAATTCGACGACCGCTGGCAGCGGTATGTCCGCACCCAGGAGCTGGACAGCGACCCGGAGCATGGCTACGGGGCGTGGAAGCTGTTCTGGCTGAGACGGAAGGGGAGAGGCTGACCCGCCGCCCAGGCCTTTCGCGGTACATCACTCCCTCCATAAAAGAGAAAAAACATGCTTTTGCCACTTTCGCAGGAGAGAATGTTATGCTATAATGCTATCTGTTGAACTGTGGCCTGAGCGGGGGGAGAGCGTTCTTTTACCGGTCCGGCCACCCTGCGGAGGGGCCTTTTCCCGTTCCGCAGCAATCCTCCATGGAAAGGAAGCATTATTGTGGGACTGTTACAGGCAATCTTCGGCACCACCTCCGCACGGGAGGTCAAGAAGATCACCCCGATCGTAGATAAAATCGAAGCCCTCAGCGACGAATACAAGGCCCTGACCGACGAGCAGCTCAAGGCCAAGACGCCGGAATTTAAGGAGCGCTATGCCAACGGCGAGAGCCTGGACGATCTGCTCCCGGAGGCCTTTGCCGCTGTCCGGGAGGCGTCCGACCGCGTGCTGGGGATGCGTCCCTATCGGGTGCAGCTCATCGGCGGCATCATTCTCCACCAGGGCCGCATCGCCGAGATGAAGACCGGCGAGGGCAAGACCCTGGTGGCAACCCTCCCCGCCTATCTGAATGCCATCTCCGGGGAGGGCGTCCATATCGTCACCGTCAACGACTACCTGGCCAAGCGTGACTCCGAGTGGATGGGAAAGGTCTACCGCTTTATGGGCCTCTCCGTGGGCCTCATCGTCCACGGCCTGACCCGGAAGGAGCGCCGGGACGCCTATGCCGCCGACATCACCTACGGCACCAACAATGAGATTGGCTTCGACTACCTCCGGGACAACATGGCCATCTATGACCGGGACCTGGTTCAGCGGGGGCAGAACTTCGCCATTGTGGACGAGGTGGACTCCATCCTCATCGACGAGGCCCGTACCCCCCTGATCATCTCCGGCCGCGGGGACGAGTCCACCCAGCTCTACCAGATGGCGGATCAGTTCGTCTCCACCCTGAAGCGGTACGTCATCGCCGAGAGCGACGACAAGGAGATCGACGACGAGATCAACGAGAATTACGACTATGTGGTGGAGGAGAAGCGGAAGCAGTGTACCCTCACCGCTCGGGGCATCGCCAAGGCGGAGGCCTACTTCAATCTGGAGAACCTGGCCGACGAGGAGAACACCACCCTGAACCACCACATCAACCAGGCCATCCGGGCCCACGGTGTCATGCGCCGGGACGTGGACTATGTGGTCAAGGACAACCAGGTCATCATCGTGGACGAGTTCACCGGTCGTCTGATGTACGGCCGCCGGTATAACGAAGGCCTGCACCAAGCCATCGAGGCAAAGGAGGGTCTGGAGGTTGCCCGGGAGTCCAAGACCCTGGCCACCATCACCTTCCAGAACCTGTTCCGGCTGTACAAAAAGCTCTCCGGCATGACGGGCACCGCCATGACCGAGGAGGAAGAGTTCAACTCCATCTACAGCCTGGACATCGTGGAGATTCCCACCAACCGCAAGGTGATCCGCATCGACCAGCCGGACTGCGTCTACAAGACCGAGGCCGGGAAGTACCGGGCCATCGTGAACCAGATTGTGGCCTGCCACGAGAAGGGCCAGCCGGTGCTGGTGGGCACTGTCTCCATCGAGAAGTCGGAGAAGCTGAGCCGGATGCTCCGGGCCAAGGGCATCCCCCACAATGTCCTCAACGCCAAGAACCACGAGCGTGAGGCGGAGATCATCGCCCAGGCGGGCAAGTTGGGGGCCGTGACGGTGGCCACCAACATGGCCGGACGTGGCACCGACATTATACTGGGCGGCAACGCCGAGTATCTGGCCAAGGCGGAGCTGCGCCGGAAGGGCTATGATGACGAGGTCATCGCCGAGGCCACCGGCTACGCCGACACGGACAATGAAGAGATTCTGGAGGCCCGGGCCATTTTTGCCGAGAAGATGGCAGAGTACAAGGAGAGCATCGCCCAGGAGGCCGAGCAGGTCCGGGCGGCGGGCGGCCTCTATATCCTGGGTACTGAGCGCCACGAGGCACGGCGTATCGATAACCAGCTCCGTGGCCGTTCCGGCCGTCAGGGCGACCCCGGCGAAAGCCGCTTCTTCCTCTCCCTGGAGGATGACATCCTTCGTCTGTTCGGCTCTGACCGCATCTCCAACATGATGGACACCCTGAAAATCGACGAGGATACCCCCATCGACGCCAAGATGCTCTCCAATGCCATTGAGAACGCCCAGAAGAAGGTGGAGTCCCGGAACTTCCAGATCCGGAAGAACGTGCTGGACTACGACGACGTGATGAACACCCAGCGGGAGGTCATCTACG
>JAJBUB010000071.1 GCA_020860575.1 Clostridiales bacterium
AGGGGCCATTGGCGGGGGCAGGCTCGGGGATGGTGCTGTCCGGGAGGGTGCTTCCCCCCTTCTTGCTGCCCTTGCCGATGCTCTCGGCGTTGTGTTCGATCTCCTCGGTAACCTGCTGGTCATAGTCGCTGCCGCAGCGCTCCTTGATGAACTCCACGATCTGGGAGATCTCCTCCTCGGAGATAAAGCAGCCCTGGACCCGCTGGGGCTTGCCGGAGCCGACGGGGCTGAACAGCATATCGCCGTTGCCCACCAGCTTTTCCGCGCCGGTGACGTCCAGAATGATACGGGACTCCAGACCGGAGGCCACGGACAGGGCGATACGGGAGGGGATGTTGGCCTTCATCAGTCCGGTGATGACGTCGGTGGAGGGCCGCTGGGTGGCGATGATCAGGTGCATCCCGGCGGCACGTCCCATCTGGGCGATGCGGCAGATGGATTCCTCCACCTCCTTGGCGGAGACCAGCATCAAATCCGCCAGCTCGTCGATGAAGATGACGATCTGGGGCAGGGGATGCTCCTCCTCGGCGGCGTCCGGGTCGCTGGACACCTGGAGGTTATAGCTCTCCAGGTCACGGACATGGCGCTCGGAGAACAGGCGGTAGCGCTTGAGCATCTCCGTGACCGCCCACTGGAGGGAGCCTGCGGCCTTCTTCGGGTCGGTGACCACGGGGATGAGCAGATGGGGGATGCCGTTGTAGACGCTCAGCTCCACCATCTTGGGGTCGATCATAATGAGCCGCACCTGGTCCGGGCTGGACTTGTACAGCAGGGAGCAGATGATAGAGTTGGTGCAGACCGATTTGCCGGAGCCGGTGGTGCCTGCGATGAGCATATGGGGCAGCTTGGAGATGTTGCCCACCACGTTCCGGCCGGAGATGTCCTTGCCCACGGCAAAGGCCACGTTGGACTTGTGGTTGCGGAACTCCGGGGAGTCGATGACCTGACGGATGGGGACGGGAGTGACCAGCCGGTTTGGGACCTCCACCCCCACCACCAGGCTCTTGCCGGGGATGGGGGCAATACGCACCGACTGGACCCCCAGGGTCAGGGCGATGTCATCGGCCAGGTTGGTGACCTTGCTCAGCTTGACCCCCCGCTCCAGCTCCAGCTCATACCGGGTGACGGTGGGACCCCGGACGGCCCCCACCACATGGGCGTCCACCCCGAAGTCCTGGATGGTGCCGCTGAGCTTTTCCTGCACGTCCCGCAGCTCGTTCTGGGCGGCAGCGGCCTGGGGAGCGGCCTTGCCCATCCCCAGCAGCTCCACCGGGGGATAGACATATTCCTGGACGGGGTGCTGCTCCATGCTCTCGTCCAGCTCCTGCGCCACCTGGGCGGCGGCCTGGGCGCGCTCCTTGGCCCCGTTCTTCTTCTGGTCGAGGAGAATGTCGGCGGGCTTCTCTACCGGCACCTCCGGGGAGGCCACGTCAGGGCTGCTCTTGGCCCGGTAGTCTCCCGCAGGCTCCTCCACCTCCGGGGTCTTGGAGGAGAAGAATTTGTCGATAAAGCTCTCCTTCTGCTCCTCCATGAGAGGGGCGTCCTCCTTCTTCCGGAAGATGGGCATACGTCCGGTCCCCTGGTCCTCATAGGTGGGGGCAGGCTCGGCAGCCGGGGCCTCCCGGACCTCCGGGACCTCCTGGACGGGGGCGGGAGCCTCCTTCTCCGGCGTGTCTGTGTTGTCCACAGGGATGTCGATTTGGGAACGTCTGGCCCGTCGGGTCTGGGGGGCGGTCTGCCGGGTGCGGCGGGGCTGAGGCGGAGCCTCCGGCTCGTCGTCGTAGCCGTACTCCTCCGCCAAATCCGCCTGATAGGCCTCCTCCTCCACGATGCGCTGCTCCCGGCGCTCTCTCATGCGGTCGTTGGCCGCCCGGATGCTCCGGAGCAGGTCGGCGGGGGTGGTCCGGGTCAGAATGAGTACAATAGAGAACAGGGCCAGGATGCAGATGGGGATGGCCCCGAACCGGCTGAACGCCGTCACCAGCAGATTGGCCAAGGCTCCACCCAGCGCCCCGCCGGAGGTCATCTCCAGCCCCCGGCTCCACAGCTCGGGGAACATACTCCACTGGAGGGTATAACCGCCGCTCCAGGTGATGCACTGCACCAGAGCGCCCACAATGGTGGGGGTCACCAGGGCGGAGAAGGCCCGCAGGCGCACCGGCATCCCGTTGTGGAGGATGAGGACCACCGCCGCCCAAAGCAGCATAATGGGCGTCACCCAGTAGCCGTAGCCAAACAGTCCCCGCTCCAGCTGAACCAGCAGGTCGATGACCACCGCCTGGATGTTGAAGTACCCGAAGGCGGAGAACACCGCCAGGGCGAAGCAAATTGCTCCCCCCACCAGCCGGGGACGATAGTCCGGGCGGCGCTTGGCGTTCCGCTTGCCGGCGGTCTTTTTGGAGGCGGTCTTTTTGGTGGAGGCGGATTTGCCCTTCGCCGTGGACGTCCTCTTTTTGCCGGAGGCGGCGGATGTGGATTTTTTCTTTGTGGTCGTTGCCATAGGTATATGTCCTCTCACAGAAAGGGTGATGGTTATTTGGTGGGGAGGGGCGGTCCTCTGCGGATTCGCCGAAGGATTTTACGGTATCGTAAGTGCGTGCTGCACTCCCTCCGTCACGGCTTACGCCGTGCCACCTCCCTCAAAGAGGGAGGCAAGGGTCTGCACACCCCCTCTTGGCTCCCTCTCAGAGGGAGCTGGCTGGCCGTAAGGCCAGACTGAGGGAGTGCGGTAGGGGCTGTCGTCCAGCAGAAAACTTTCGGCGAATCCGTACTAACTTTCTGCGTATTCGCCGTAATATTGTGCTCGTCGAGAGTGCGTGCCGCTCTCCCTCAGTCAGCTTCGCTGACAGCTCCCTCAAAGAGGGAGCCAAGGGTCTGCGCAATCCCTCTTGGCTTTCTCAAAGAGGGAGCCAAGAGAGGGCCGCTACTACTCCCTATCCTATCACACTTTCCTTCGTTTTGCAAACAGTCCCTGATTCCCGCCGGGAGGGGCTTACTCCCCGTCCGGCTGCTGTCCGTCGTGGGCCAGCCACTGGCACTCCGTCAGCCGGAAGTCGGAGAACACCGCCCGGAAGGAGGAATCCTCCGGGGAGCAGGCGTAGACCCCGAAGCGGACCGTCCCGCCTCCCCGGTGCAGATGGCAGATGCGCATTTGCCGGAAGGTCACGCCGTCCTCCGAGCACTCGATGCAGAAGTCGTCCTCTCTCCGGCTGAGACGGTACCACATGACCTTCACCGTGGCGGGGATATCGGTGGTGGCCCAGTCGGAATAGCCCAGGTTGGTGACCACGCTGCCCAGCCGCTGGAAACGCTCATTTTCGTACTCCACCGAGCCTTTCAGCCAGTTCTCGCTGTCCAGGTACATGGCGACGCCGCACTGGTCGAACCGGTGGTGGCTGCCGGTGAAGTCCGTTTTGACGGTGAAGCTGAAATAGGTCTCCGCCGTCTCCGCCTGGAGGACGGGGGCGTTGTCGTTCTGGAAGTGGTAATAGGTCCGCTGCCACAGATCGGTGTGAGGCTCGGTGACGATCTCCACCCGGTCTGTCCCGACGGTATACTCCTTTGGCGCTCTGGTCCAACGGAAGTCGTTCAGGTTCATGTTGTGTACCTCCCCATTGTGTTCAGACGCGACATCGGCACCCCTTCCGAGGTGCCGGTGCGGTGATTGCTTTACTTGTTCAGGAAAAAGAAGATGGCAGACAGGAGGATGGTCAAGGCCCCCACGCCCCAGCAGTAGTAGGCGAAGTTGCCGAACCGGCCCTGGTCGGTGAGCTTTTTCACCACGCCGATGGCGAAGTAGCCGCTCATGGCGGCCACGCAGACCCCCACGATGTACACCGGCAGCAGGGACCAGTCGATGCCCGCCTGGAAGGCCTCCACCAGTGACAGGAGGTTGGCCCCAATGACCGCCGGGATGCTCAGCAGGAAGGAGTAGCGCACGGCGAACTTCCGGTCAAAGCCCAGCAGCAGCCCCGCGGAGATGGTGGCTCCGGAGCGGGAGAGGCCGGGGACGGTGGCCACCGCCTGGGCGCAGCCCACCAGCAGCGCGTCTACCAAGGTGGCCGAGCGCACCGCCTTTCTCCCCTTGGCCAGACGGTCAGAGAGAAAGCGCAGCAGTCCGGTGATGATACGCGCCCCGCCCACGAACCAGGTGTTGTCGTTGCGGCTCTCGATCCGGCTCTTGACAGGCAGGACGAGCAGCAGGGGCAGGGTCCCTACCACGATGAGCAGGAGCATCCGCCGCAGGGACAGGGACTGGGCGTTGGGCCGGGACCTGCGCTGGCCCGCCAGCTCCAGGCACATATCGCCGAACTCCACCGCCATCCCCCGGATGTCGTCCCAGTAGTAGACAAAGACGGCGATGAGGGTGCCCAAGTGGAGCAGCACGTCGAAGAACAGGCTGCTCTGCTCCGCCGTCTGGAGGCCGAAGAAGTTTTGGAACAGGGACAGATGGCCCGAGCTGGAGATGGGCAGGAACTCCGCAAGGCCCTGGACCAGGCCCAGAAGGATGGATGTGAGAAAGTTCATAAATGTGCCTCCTTTCAGGGGAGCGGGCGGGCATGAACCGGGTCAGTTATGCCTCAAAAACGGCCTTCATGGCCTTGTAGGTCATATAGCAGTCCAGCTTGGAGGTGACCTCAAAGGGAGAGTGCATGGCCAGCACCGGGGTACCGGCGTCGATGGTGTCGATGTTGCGGTTGGCCATGAACATGGCGACGGTGCCGCCGCCGCCCTCGTCCACCTTGCCCAGCTCGGCCATCTGCCAGATGACCCCGGCCTTGTCCAGGGTACGGCGGACCTGACCCACCAGCTCGGCGGAGGCGTCGGAGGAGCCGCTCTTGCCCCGGGAGCCGGTGTACTTGCACAGGCCGACACCCTGGTTCAGGAAGGAGGCGTTGCTCTTGTCAAACACCTCGGCGAAGTTGGGGTCGTAGGCCACGGTGACGTCGGTGGAGAGGCAGAAGGACTTCTCGTAGCAGTCCCGCAGCTCCACCCCCTGGGCGGCGCAGAGACGGGCCACGAAGGTGTCGAAGGCCTGGGACTCCATGCCGCTGACGCCGATGGAGCCGATCTCCTCCTTGTCCGCCAGCATGGCGATGCAGGTGCGGCGGGGAGTGCCCAGCTCCAGCAGAGCGGCGAGGGCTGCATAGCCGCACACCCGGTCGTCCTGGCCGTAGGCCCCGATCATGGAGCGGTCCAGCCCCACGTCCACGGCGTCAAAGGCGGGGACGGCGCACAGCTCGGCGGAGATGAAGTCCGCCTCGGTGATGCCGTACTTCTCGTTGAGCAGCTTGAGCACCGCCAGCTTCACCCGGTCGCTGCCGTCGTCGTCCGGCAGGGGCTTGGAGCCGATGAGCAGATTGAGCTGCTCCCCCTCGATGCCCTGGAACAGAGGCTTGTGGGACTGCTTATCCGCCAGATGGGGCAGCAGGTCTGGGATGGTCAGCACCGGGTCGCCGGGGTCCCTGCCGATGGAGACCTTCACCTGGGTCCCGTCCGCCCGCTCCACCACGCCGGTGAGCAGCAGGGGGATGGACACCCACTGATACTTCCGGATGCCGCCGTAGTAGTGGGTCTTGAGGGTACAGAGGCCGGAGTCCTCCGTCACCGGGCGGGGCTTTAAGTCCAGACGGGGGGAGTCGATGTGGGCCGCGCCGATGACAACGCCCTGGTCCAGCTTCTCCTGGCCGATGACCGCCAGCATCAGGGCCTTGCCCCGGTTGTTCCAATAGACCCGCTCTCCCGGCCGGAGGCTCTGGCCCGGGGTATAGGCCCGGAAGCCCGCCGCCTCCGCCTGGGCGACGGCGGTCTCCACGCACTCCCGCTCGGTGCGTCCGTGGTTGAGGAAATCCTTGTAGCTCTCACAGTACCCGTTGATGTCGGACAGCTCCTCTGGGGAGATGCGGTCATAGCCGTTCTTCCCGTTCAGCAGCAGTTCCTCTCTCAGCTTCTTCTGTTCAGACATGGTTTACGCTTCCTTCCTGAAAATGTTGATTCGATTATTCAAACAGCAGCTCCCAGAACAGGTCCTGACATTTGGCGCGGAACGCCTCCTGGGTGCTGTCGTTGACCAGAGTATGCGCGCAGTGGTCGGAAAACCACTCGTCCGGCTTCTGGGCGTGGACCCGGGCCAGGGCGTACTCCCGGGTGATGCCCTCCCGCTTCATAATGCGGCGGACCCGCTCCTCCTCCGGGGCGACGATGGCCACGGTGGTATCGCAGAGCAGCTCGCCCCCGGACTCAAACAGGGCCACGGCGTCGATGGCCACCCCGATCATTCCGTCATCCCTGGCGTCGGCGATCTCCAGCCCCAGCCGGGAGAGGATGTATTTGTGGCAGATGCCGTTCAGGTCCCGGAAGGCCTTGGGGTCCTGCCAGACCATGCTCCCCAGCTTTTTCCGGTCCAGGTTCACGCCGTCGAACACCGGACCAAACCGGGCGGTGATCTCCCGGCGGAGGGTGGCGTTCTCCGTCAGCAGCCGGTGATAGATCTCGTCGCAGTTGAGTACCCTGGCCCCCAGCCGCTCCAGCTCCCGGAGGGCGGTGGTCTTGCCCGCCCCGGTGGGGCCGGTGACGCCGATGACCCGGGTCTGGCCGCTGCCTACCGGGACGGTGTGAAAGCCTGCCGCCTTTTTCAGCCGGTTCCCCACCGCCAGACCCAGACCCCGCCGGTCGGGACACTGGGCCAGAATCTCCTTCACGTTGGTCCGGTCAAAGGAGCGGAGGGCGGAGAACACCCGCCGGGCCTGCTCCCGCTTGTCCCCCACGGGACCCAGGGAGGCGGTCACGGACCGGGGGAACCGGTCCCGGTACTCCTCGAAGCAGATGACCCCCGTACCCGGCCCCGCGGCCCGGGCGATGGCGGCAGCCGTAGCATCCGGGGTCCCCTCGTAGACGGTGACGGGGGCCTTGGGGGCGTAGTGCCGGTACTTCATTCCCGGCGCTCTGGGGCGTTCGGTGGCCCCCATCTGGCGCTGAACGGCGGGGGCGATCTGTATCTCCCCACAGACCTCCTCCAAGGCCTCCAGAGGCATTCCGCCGGGGCGGAGCAGCCGGGGCGGGGTGACGGTCAGGTCCAGGATGGTGGATTCCACCCCCACCTGGCAGGGGCCGCCGTCCACCACGCCGGCGATCTTTCCCCCCACGTCCTCCAGCACCTGGGCGGCGGTGGTGCAGCTGGGTCGGCCGGAGGTGTTGGCGGAGGGAGCGGCGATGGGCCGGTCCACCGCCCGGATGATGGCCTGGGTCACGGGATGGTCCGGGCAGCGGATGCCCACCGTGTCCAGTCCGCCGGTGGTCCGGTCGGGGACGATGGGATTCCGCTTTAAGATCATGGTCAGCGGTCCGGGCCAGAAGGTCTGGGCCAGCTCATAGGCCAGGGGCGGGATGTCCCGGCAGTACCGGTCCAGCCAGGCGATGTCATTGACCACATGGATGATGAGCGGGTTGTCCGAGGGACGGCCCTTGGCCCGGTAGATGGCGGCCACGGCGTTGGCGTTCAGGGCGTCCGCCCCCAGGCCGTAGACCGTCTCGGTGGGCAGACCCACCAGCTGTCCGTCCCGGAGCAGCTTTGCCGCCTGGGCGATCTCCGCCTCATGCCCCTCCGTGGAGGGGATGGAAAACAGTTTTGTCTGCATGAGCAGGTCTTCTTTCTCTGTGATAGCCCCGTCGGGGGAAAATCGGGGGAAGGATTTACCTTCCCAGCTCGGCCAGCAGCTCCGCCTGCCGGGCGGCGGCCAGGGCGTCGATGATGCCGTCCAGGTCCCCGTCCATGACGCTGCCGAGCTGGTACAGGGTCACGCCGATGCGGTGGTCGGTCACCCGAACCTTCGGGAAGTGATAGGTCCGTATCGGCTCGTTGCGAATACCGGCCCCCACCTGGCT
>JAJBUB010000031.1 GCA_020860575.1 Clostridiales bacterium
CAGGGAGCGAAGCGGAAGTGCCGCTTGACGGCGGAGCTGGCTGCCCGAAGGGCAGACTGAGGGAGGGCGGCAGGGGCTATCGTCGAAACAAAATCCCCCGGCGAATTCGCACAGCAGTTAAGGAACAGCTTACCCCAGCTGCTCCGGCCGCACCTGGATGCGCTCGATGCCCTCGAACGCCTCTTTGCACAGAGCCTCATAGTCGTAGTTCTGCTCGATCTCCACCAGCTCGGCCACGGTGGGATGGGTCTTGGGGTGACGGGGGGTAAAGACGGTGCAGCAGTCCTCATAGGGGAGGATGGAGGTCTCAAAGGTGCCAATCTGCCGGGCGATGCGAATGATCTCCTCCTTGTCCATGCCGATGACCGGGCGGAACACCGGGCGGACGCAGGCGTCCTCTGTGACCGCCAGGGCGTCCATGGTCTGGCTGGCCACCTGGCCCAAGCTCTCCCCGGTGACGATGGCGTTGGCCCCTACCCGCTGGGCCACCATGTCGGCAATGCGCATCATGTACCGGCGCATGGCGAGCGTAAAGTACGGCTCCGGGCAGTTCCGCCGGAGATCCTCCTGAATTTTGGTGAAGGGGACGATGTTGACCGTCATCCGCCCGCAGTAGGGGCTGATGAGCCGGGCCAGCTCCAGCACCTTCTCCTTGGCCTCCTCGGAGGTGTAGGGATAGGAGAAGAAGTGGACCAGCTCCAGGGCCAGGCCCCGCTTCGCCATCATATAGCAGGCCACCGGGGAGTCCAGCCCCCCAGAGAGCAGGGCCACCGCCCGGCCGCCGGTGCCTACGGGCAGTCCTCCCGCTCCCGGCTCCGGGTCGGCGTGGACGTATCCGGCGAAGTCCCGCACCTCCAGATGGACGGTCAGCTCCGGGTGGTGAACGTCTACCTCCAGATGGGGATAGGCCTCTGCCAGCAGACCGCCCACATACTGACTCAGCTGGATAGAGGTCATGGGAAAGGATTTGTCTGCCCGCTTCGTCTCCACCTTAAAGGATTTCGCCGCCCGGAGCTGGTCGTCCAGATAGGTGGCGGCGGCCCGGAAGAAGGCGTCCTTGTCCTTCTCACAGGCCCGGGAACGGGACAGGCCGGAGATGCCGAACACCTTTTTCAGCCCCTCCCAGGCTCCGTCCAGGTCGCAGTCGGCCTCCATGGGCTCCACATAGATGGTGGACTGCCGGGAATAGGCCCGGAATTTGCCGTAGGGATTCAGCCGCCGCTGGAGGTTGCCCATCAGCCGCTGCTCGAACCGCTTCCGGTTCAGGCCCTTGAGTACGATCTCCCCCATTTTCAGCAGGAACATCTCCTGCGCGGGGACGGCGTCGGTGTGAGTGGACTGGTTCATGTCTCTGTTCTCCTTCTTCCAATCTCGTAAATCGGGTTATTCTTTTTCACGCTCCGCCTGCCGCCGGGCGCGTTTTTCCGCCAGCTCTGCCAGCAGCTCCGGGGGAAAGGGGGGCGTAGTGGAGGCGTGGGCCTCCGCCTGGTATGCCTCAAACAGCCGCTGGGCGAAGTCCTCCCGCCGACGGCTGCTCTCCCGGCGGAGATGGCGCACGGCCAGATCCCAGATGCGCACCCGGTCCAGGCCGTCGGCGTCCTTGAGCAGCTGGGTCAGGACGAGGCAGCGGTGGAAGTCCTCGGGCTGATACCTCTCCAGGGTGGAAATCAGCTCCTTTTCCGGCCGGGAGTGGGCGTCTACGGCGGCCTGCATCATCTTTAATTCCTCACCCTTCCGCCCGGTGAGGGCGGCCAGCCGCTGGGCGGAGCGCCAGCCGTGGAGGGTGTCATAGGTGTCGTCCACCCGGCCCACGTCATGATAGGCGCAGCACTCCAGCAGCAGGGCGGTGTCCTCCATCCCCAGCGGCTCCTCCATGGCGCAGAAGGCCCCGTGGAGCAGCACCCGCTCGATGTGTCCCGGCCCGTGGATGGGGCTTTCGTACAGGGCGGCGCGGTCCATGCCGGTGAGCGTCTCCAGAAACAGGGACCAGCCCTCCCAGCGGGAGAGGGCGTCCATCCGGGGCTGATCCTGGCCCCAGTCGTTGCGGCGGATGAGGTTGAGCATCGGGGAATCCATGGGCGGATTTGCCTCCCTTGTGTTAGCGTGAGGCCATTATATCACAGGAAAAGGAGTTGGCAAAGGGTTTTTGAGAAAACCACACTCCGGAAGGCGACTTCCGGAGCGTGGTTTATGTTCCGTATCGATTTTCGCTGACCTGTGGGACCTGGCAGAGCGTCAGCCCACAAAGCTGACCGCGCAGGTGGTGGGGACGACGTTGATATAGCTCTTGCCCACCCCCAGCTGGAGCTGTTCACCGGACATGGTGGTGAACTGATACTGGCTGTCCACGCTGGCCCGGCTCCAGTTGATGGGGATGTACTTGCCGCCGCAGGCGTAATAGCCGATGCCGCTGCCGGTCATGGTGACGCTGATGCGGCCCTTGCTGTCGCCCGCGATGGTAGAGATGTTGGTCATAATGATGATGACGTTGGTGACGCTGACCTGCTCGCCGGTGGTCCCGTCCACGTAGGCGGAGCCGTATTCCGAGACGAGGTACTTGCCGGTGGTGGCGTCATAGGTGAACTCGCCGGTCTTGTAGCCGGAGAAGGGGACGGTGATAACGGTGGCGGCGCTGCCGTCAGAGGGGGTGCCGTCCTCCACAAAGGACTGCTGCATGGAAAAGCCGTCCTGATGCTCTGTGCGAAGGCTGCTGCTGGCCAGATAGTCCGCAATATCAGAGGCGGTGATGTACATGGTGTGCTCGGTGGCGATACCGGCAGCCAGACGGGTCTTGTCCCGCCAGAACAGGGTGGAGGCCCCTCCGCTGAGCGCGTCCAGATCGGTGACGCCCAGGGATTCGATCTCCTCATAGGCGGCGTTGCTGCCCCCGGCGTGGACCAGAATACCGTCCAGACCGGCGACCAGATCCACGTAATAGGGCCGGGTGCTGCGGATGGTGCCCAGGTTTCCCTCCACAGAGGAGATATCCTGGTAGACCGCCAGCATGCGGGTGATGCCGCCCTCCTCCAGCATCTCATAGATGATGTCCGCCTGGCCATTGCCCGACTGGGGCAGCGCCTGCTTCAGGTTGTTCAGCATGACCATGACGGGGCGGTTGGCGCTCACGTCCGTCTCCGTGGCCTCGCCGGTCAGGGGGTTCAGCCCCTCCCAGTCTGTGGTGTCCACCGTCTCCTCTGCGCCTGCATTGGCTGCCTTATCCGCGCTGTCCACCGCGCTGTTTGCCGCGGCGTCTGCGGCGGCGTTGTCCGCGGTCGCCTGGGAATCATCCTCTGTCGTTGAGACAATGTCTGTCGAGGTATCGCCACTGCCTTCGGTACTGCTGCTGCCGCAGGCGGCCAGGCAGAGAAGAAGCATTACTGTCAGGAAAAATGCAATGATCCGTTTCACGGAAATCCCTCCCTTTGCGTGTTATGTAGGTATTTTACCTTATCTCGTCGAAACAGTCAAGGAATATGTCCTTGTCAGATTCTTAAATTAAATGACAAAACGGTAAAAAGAAGCGGATCGTAGGGGAGCGGACACAAAAAAGCCCCGGCGGCTGCCGGGGCAAATGCGGTCAATATTCGCTGATCTGGATGGAGCCGTCGTCGGACTGCTTTTCGATGGCCCGGATGGTCAGGGGATAGCTGTAGCTGTCGTTGACCCGGACGGTGACGGTGTCCCCCACCCGGTGGCCCAGCAGGGCCTTTCCCGCCGGGGAGACGTTGCTGATCCGGTTGCGCAGGGCGTCCTCCTTGACGGTGGTGACGATTTGAAACACGTCCTCCTCCTCGTCCTCGTCAAACCAGACTGTCACCTTGTCGAACAGCCCCACCTCGTCATCGGCGGAGCGGTCCTCGATTACATGGGCAGTCTCGATCATCCGCTCCAGATAGCGGATACGGCTCTCGTTTTTGTTCTTGTCCCGCTTGGCGGCCTTGTACTCAAAGTTCTCGCTCAAATCGCCGAAGGCGCGGGCGGTCTTGACCTCCTCCAGAAGCTGAGGGCGCAGGGTGATGCGCCGGTAGTCCAGCTCCTTGCGCATCTGCTCCAGGTCGTTGGCGGTCAGTTGGTCGTGCATAGTTGAGTCCCTCCCTTTTTGGTGCAGAGAGAATTATAATGCGTCCGGGATATCGGTATTTGTCGAACGCCGCCCCAGACGGCCCTTGAAATCTTCGTAACCGAAGGAGACAAGCTCCTCCAGCCCGCCGTCCTCCCGGCGCACCCAGATGGCGGGGAGGGGCATCCCGTTGAAGGTGTTATTCTTGCAGGTGGTGTAGATGGCCATATCCCCAAACAGGAGGGAATCCCCCTCCTCCAGCGGGGCGGAGAAGCTGAAATCTCCGATGACGTCCCCCGCCAGACAGGTGGGGCCGCCCAGCCGGCAGGTGTATGGCCGCTCTCCCGGCTCGCCGCCCCCCAGCAGTGGCGGGCGGTAGGGCATCTCCAGCACGTCCGGCATATGGCAGGCGGCGCTGGCGTCCAGGATGGCGATGCTCGTCTCTCCGTTTTGCAGCACGTCCAGCACCGTGGCCCGGAGATACCCGGCGTTGAGCGCCCAGGCCTCCCCCGGCTCGAGATTGACCTCCCCCCCCCAGCGCTCCTGTGCATGGCGGATGCACACCTCCAGCCGGGGCAGGGCG
The DNA here is from genome assembly GCA_020860575.1 of Clostridiales bacterium. Classification (GTDB taxonomy): domain Bacteria; phylum Bacillota; class Clostridia; order Oscillospirales; family Oscillospiraceae; genus Onthomonas. The sequence continues at coordinate 4,644 of JAJBUB010000031.1, forward strand.
TAGCCGGGGCGGGTGGTGTGGTGCCCTCCGCCGAAGTTCAGCCAGGACATCCGGGGCAGCACGTCCCCGAACCGGGCCTCCACCGCCCGAAGAGTGGTCTCCAGGGCGTCGGAATCCTGCTCGCAGAGAGTGTGGAAGTGAAGCCCGTCCAGCAGGTCCACCAGCTCCGGGGTCATCTGGGCATCCCACTGGCTCCGGGTGGTACCCAGGCGGCTGCCGGGGGCGCAGGGGTCGTAGATGGCGTGGCCCTCCTGGGTGGAGCACTCCGGATTGATGCGCAGGCCCAGGCTCTTGCCCACTCTTTTTGCTCTGGGGCCAAATTTGGCCAGCTGCCGGGGGGAGTTAAAGACGATGTGGTCGGCATAGTTCAGCAGCTGCTCAAACTCGTCCTCCCGGTAGGCCCCGCAAAAGACGTGAACCTCCTTGCCGGGCAGCTCCTCCCGGCCCAGCCGGGCCTCATACAGGCCGCTGGCCTCTGTCCCGGCGAGATAGGGGGCAAGGGTAGGGTACAGGTCATAGTTGGAAAAGGCCTTCTGTGCCAGCAGCAGCTTACAGCCCGTCCGCTGGGCCAGCCGGGCCATGGCTTCACCGTTCCGGCGGAGGGCGCCCTCGTCCAGCAGATAGCAGGGGGAGGGGAGAGTCTGGAACAGCGCTTCCAGCTCCACCCCGGCCAGAGAGGCAAAGGGGGGGCGGTCGTCCCTCACAGGGGTGGCCATCAGTCCACCAGCACCGGGCTGTGGCTCTCGCTCCGGGGCAGGCCGTACCGGTCCAGGGCGTCCAGGAAGGGATCGGGGTCAAACTCCTCTACGGTGTGGACGCCCACGGTGTTCCATTTGCCGGTGAGCAGCATGAGAGCCCCGCACATGGCGGGGACACCGGTGGTATAGCTCACCGCCTGGGAACCCACCTCCCGATAGCACGCCTGATGGTCGCAGACATTGTAGATATAATAGGTCTTGTCCTGGCCGTCCTGCTTTCCGGTGAAGATGCAGCCGATGTTGGTCTTGCCGTGGGTCCGGGGACCAAGGCTGGCCGGGTCGGGGAGCAGGGCCTTGAGGAACTTGATGGGGACGATCTCATGACCCTCAAAGTTCACCGGAGTGGTGGACAGCATCCCCACGTCCTGAAGACAGCGCATATGGTCCAGATAGCTCTGGCCGAAGGTCATAAAGAACCGGATGCGCTTCACCTCCGGGAGATTCTCTCCCAAAGACTCGATCTCCTCATGGTGGAGGAGGTACATATCCTTGTGGCCCACCTGGTCAAAGTCGTACTCCCGCTTGATGCTCATGGGGGGGATCTCCACCCAATGTCCGTCCTCCCAGTAGCTGCCGGGAGCGGAGACCTCCCGGAGATTGACCTCTGGGTTGAAGTTGGTGGCAAAGGCGTAGCCGTGGTCGCCGCCGTTGCAGTCCAGGATGTCGATGGTGTCAATGGTGTCGAACTCGTGCTTTTTGGCGTAGGCGCAATAGGCCTGGCTGACGCCGGGGTCGAAGCCGCAGCCCAGCAGGGCGATCAGCCCGGCGTCCTCAAACTTTTTCCGGTAGGCCCACTGCCAGGAGTAGTCAAAGTAGGCGGAGAAGCCCTTCTCCTGACACCGCCGCTCATAGACCTCCCGCCAGGCGGGGTCGTCGGTGTCCTCCGGCTCATAGTTGGCGGTGTCCATATAGTTCACCCCGCAGGCGAGGCAGGCGTCCATAATGGTCAGGTCCTGATAGGGGAGGGCGATGTTCATCACCAGGTCGGGCTGATAGGAGCGGATGAGGGCGATGACCTGCTCCACGTCGTCAGCGTCCACCTGAGCGGTGGTCAGCTTCGTGGCCGTCTTGGGGGCCAGCTCTGCGGCCAGGCGGTCGCATTTGGCCTTGGTGCGGCTGGCGATGCACAGCTCGGTAAACACCTCGCTGACCTGACAGCACTTGTGGATGGCGACGGAGGCCACGCCGCCGCAGCCGATGACTAACACTCTGCTCATAGGAAAGGCTCCTTTCTCCGTTCAATCACTCAGATCTCGGTTCAATGGCTCAAAGCCAGCAGCAGCTCCCGTACCACCTTGCAGGCGGTGGCGGTGGAGGCTCCTGTGGGGTCCAGCATGGGGGCCAGCTCGTTCACGTCGGCGGCCACAATGCGACAGCCGGACAGGGCGGTGATGGCATTTAACAGCTGGGGGAAGAACACGCCCCCCGCCTCCGGGGTGCCTGTTCCGGGGAACACGCCGGGGTCGAGACAGTCCAGGTCGACAGTGAGATACACCGGCGTTTGCTGCGCCCGAAGCCGTTCCGCCAGCTCTGTCACCCCATCCAGACAGAAGGGGTGGAGGTCGGTGTGCTGCCGGGCGAAGCGGAACTCCTCCCGGTCGCCGCTGCGGATGGCAAACTGGTGGATGCGCCCGTCTCCCGTCAGCTCCCAGCACCGGCGCATGACGCAGGCGTGGCTCAGCGGAACCCCCAGATAGTCGTCCCGGAGGTCGGCGTGGGCGTCAAAGTGGACGATGTGGAGATCGGGATACCGCCGAACCACCGCCCGGACAGCCCCCAGCGTCACCAGATGCTCGCCCCCCAGCAGCAGGGGCAGCTTGCCGTCAGAGAGGATCGTCTCCGTCCGGGCCTGGATGTCCGCAAGGGCGGCCTCCGGGGAGCCGAAGGGCAGCTCCAGGTCGCCGGAGTCGAAAACGGCGCAGTCCGCCAAATCCCTGTCCTGATAGGGGCTGTAGGTCTCCAGGCCGAAGCTCTCGTGCCGGATGGCGGAGGGGCCAAACCGGGCCCCCGGACGGAAGCTGGTGGTGGAATCGAAGGGCGCCCCAAAGAGGACGATGCCCGCCGGGTCATAGTCGCTGTCGCAGGCCAGAAAGGTCTCTACATTCCGCTCCAGCATGGCTCACTCCTCCACTTCCTGGAGCATCTCCTCCAAAAAGGCGGGAAGGCAGAAGGCACCCACATGGAGCCGGGTGGTGTAGTACCGGGTACGGAGGTTCAGGGCGTTCCAGGCGGCGGCGTCCAGATCGTCTACCGGGTGATACTTTTTGCTGGCAAAGCCAAACAGCCAGTAGCCCGCCGCATAGGTGGGGATGTGGGCCTGATACACCCGGCTGATGGGGAAGGTGCTGACGATCCGCTTGTGGCTGCGCTTCATAGCCTCGGCGTCCTCGGCGTAGAAGGGGCTGCCCTGCTGGTTTACCATAATGCCGTCCTCCCGGAGGGCGGTGTAGCAGCTGCCGTAAAACTCCCGGGTGAAGAAGCCCTCGGAGGGACCAAAGGGGTCGGTGGAGTCCACGATGATCAGGTCATAGCTGGCCTCCCGGCGGCGGATGAATTTCAGGGCGTTACCGAAATAGATCTTTACCCGCCGGTCGTCCATCCGGCAGGCGTTGCCCGGCAGAAACTCCCGGCAGGCCTCCACCACCTGGGGGTCCATCTCCACCAGGTCGATGCGCCTGACCCGGTCATACCGGGTCAGCTCCCGGACGACGCCGCCGTCTCCGGCTCCGATGACCAGAATGTCCCGGATGCCCTGATGGACGGCCATGGGGACGTGGGTGATCATCTCGTCGTAGATGAACTCGTCCCGCTCGGTGAGCATGACGCTGCCGTCCAGGGTGAGCACCCGGCCATACTCCGGGGTCTCGAAGATGTCGATCTGCTGATAGCTGCTCCGTTTGGAGTAGAGATGCCGGTTGACCCGGATGCTGTGCTTTACGTCCGGGGTGTGAAATTCGCTGAACCAGAGATCCATGGCAGGTGGCTCCTTTCTTTTATTTATCTTGGCTCCCTCTTCGAGGGAGCCAAGGGTAAAGCACTTCACTTCACCACATTCAAGTAATTGATCTCCGGGTCCTCGGGGCCGGTCATGCTGCAACCCTTGCATTTAGCGTACTCGATATAATCCAGGATATCCCCGGTGATGCGCTCGCCGGGGGCCAGGATGGGGATGCCGGGGGGATAGCACATGACGAACTCGGAGCAGACCCGGCCCTCCGTCTCCCGGAGGGGAAGGCTCTCCTTGTCGGCATAGAACGCCTCCTGGGGAGTGATGACCACGTCCGGGTCGATATACTCCTGGCTGAGCAGACCGGTGCCGTCGGTGTGATAGCGCCGCCTGATCTCCGCCAGGGCACTGACCAGCCGCTCCAGCTCCTGGGGCCGGTCGCCCATGGAGAGGTAGGCCAGGATATTGCCGATGTCGCCGAACTCGATCTGGATGTCGTACTCGTCCCGGAGAATGTCATATACCTCGATGCCGGCCAGGCCGATGTCCAGAGTGTGGACACTGAGCTTGGTGGTGTCAAAGTCAAAGATGGAGTTGCCGTTGATCAGCTCCTTGCCAAAGGCGTAGTACCCGCCGATGGCGTTGATCTCCTCCCGGGCGTACTCCGCCATGTCCGCCACCTGATGAAAGACCTGCCGCCCCCGGAGGGCCAGGTTCCGGCGGCTGATGTCCAGGCTGGACATGAGCAGGTAGCTGCCGGAGGTGGTCTGGGTCAGGTTGATGATCTGCCGCACATAGCCTGCGTGGACGCCGGGGCCGGTGAGGAGAAAGCTGGACTGGGTCAGGCTGCCGCCGCTCTTGTGCATGGAGACGGCGGCCATATCCGCCCCCGCCGCCATGGCCGACACCGGAAGGCCGCCCCCAAAATAGAAGTGGGTGCCGTGGGCCTCGTCGGCCAGGCACAGCATCCCCGCCTCATGGGCCATGCGGACGATGGCCCGGAGGTCGGAGCAGATGCCGTAGTAGGTGGGGTTGTTCACCAGCACCGCCACCGCCCTGGGATGTTCCCGGATGGCCCGCTGCACCTGATCCCGGCTCATGCCCAGGGAAATGCCCAGCCGCTGGTCCACCTCCGGGTTGACATAAACCGGAACCGCTCCACAGAGCACCAGGGCGTTGATGACGCTCCGGTGGACATTCCGGGGGAGGATGATCTCGTCCCCCTGCTTGCAGGCGGTGAGCACCATGCTCTGGACGGCGCTGGTGGTGCCGCCCACCATCAAAAAGGCGTGCTCTGCGCCAAAGGCGTCCGCCGCCAGATCCTCCGCCTCCCGGATGACCGATACCGGGTGACACAGGTTGTCCAAGGGCTTCATGCTGTTCACGTCCACTCCGACGCACTTCTCTCCCAGGAAAGCGGTCAGCTCCGGGTTGCCCCGTCCCCGCTTGTGTCCCGGCACGTCAAAGGGTACTACCCGCATCTGACGAAAGCGCTCCAGCGCCTCGTAGATGGGGGCACGCTGCTGATCATAATGGTATCGTCTCGACTGCACCGCCAACACTCCCTCGTATTGCGAAAAAAACCGCAGGACACGCTTTGGGCGCGTCTTGCGGTAGAGTCGATACAGCGATGCTCTCTCCTGCCCCGGCACGAGGGGACGAAAGGAGCAACGATTGCGTCAGACGGGGTGTTCAGAGTCTATATAGCAACAATCTGCTTTTACTGCTCTTATTGACCGTTTCACAAGCTTGCGCACCAGCGCCTCTTATAAAATTTGAGCGCTCACACTCAATCAATAAGGCGGGAGACCCCGCCGTCCGGCAGTGGACCCGGCTGTCCGTATGGCCTTGACCCCCGAAGGAGTGGTCCGAATGATTGCTGAAAGAGACTGAAAAACCCGTGTTCTTTCAAACTGCGAGTAGTATAACACAGAATGTCGGAATCTGTCAATCTGTCAATCAAAGAATGGCCCGCCCCGGGCGGGGCGGGCCTCATTGAAAGCTTTGAACGGCTCAGTCGATGGTCTTGTTGTCCACTACGTCCTTGAGCAGGGTCAGGAAGTCCTCCTGGCTCATGGCGCCCAGGTCCTTGCCGGAGCGGTGACGGATGGAGACGGTCTGGTTCTCCATATCCTTGTCGCCCACCACGATCATATAGGGGATCTTCTGCCCCTGGGCCTCCCGGATCTTGTAGCCCAGCTTTTCGGAGCGGTGGTCCACCTCCACCCGGTACCCGGCGGCGGTGAGCTTGTGCTCCACCTGGTCGGCGTAGTCGGCGGCCCGGTCGGTGACGGGCAGCACCTTCACCTGGACGGGAGCCAGCCAGGCGGGGAAGGCCCCGGCGAAGTGCTCGGTGATGACGCCGATGAACCGCTCGATGGAGCCGAGGACAACGCGATGGATCATGACAGGGCGGTGCTTCTCCCCGTCCGGGCCGGTGTACTCCAGCTCGAACCGCTCCGGCAGCTGCATATCCAGCTGGATGGTGCCGCACTGCCAGGTACGGCCCAGAGAGTCCGCCAGATGGAAGTCCAGCTTGGGACCGTAGAAGGCCCCATCGCCCTCGTTGATGGAGAAGTCCTTGCCCATCTCGGTGACGGCCTGCTTCAGCGTCTCGGTGGCGAAGTCCCAGTCCTTCTCGTCGCCCATGTGGTCCTCCGGCATGGTGGAGACCTCGATCTGGTAGGTCAGGCCAAAGACGGAGTACACCTCGTCAAACAGCTTGACCACGTTTTTGATCTCGTCCTTCATCTGGTCCCAGGTCATGAAGATGTGGGCGTCGTCCTGGGTGAAGCAGCGTACCCGGAACAGGCCGTGGAGGGCGCCGGACAGCTCGTGCCGATGCACCAGGCCCAGCTCGCCCATGCGCAGGGGCAGGTCCCGGTAGGAGCGAGGCTCGGACTTGTAGACCAGCATCCCGCCGGGGCAGTTCATGGGCTTGATGGCGTAGTCCTCGCCGTCGATGACGGTGGTGTACATATTCTCCTTGTAGTGGTCCCAGTGGCCGGAGCGCTCCCACAGGCTGCGGTTCAGGATCATGGGGGTGGAAATTTCCACATAGCCGTACCGCTTGTGTACCTCACGCCAGTAGTCGATGAGGGTGTTGCGCAGCACCATGCCCTTGGGCAGGAAGAAGGGGAAACCCGGTCCTTCATCGGTGAGCATATACAGGCCCAGCTCCTTGCCCAGCTTCCGATGGTCCCGGCGCTTGGCCTCCTCCTGCTGCTTGAGGTACTCGTCCAGCTGGTCCTTCTTGGGGAAGGCGATGCCGTAGATGCGCTGGAGGGTCTCCCGGTTGGAGTCGCCCCGCCAGTAGGCGGCGTTGCAGGCGGTGAGCTTGATGGCGTTGCCCTTCACCCGGCCGGTGGAGTCCAGATGGGGGCCGGCGCACAGGTCGGTGAACTCCCCCTGACGGTAGAAGGAGATGACCTCGTCCTCCGGCAGATCGTTGATCAGCTCCACCTTGTACGGCTCGTCCTTCATGAACTCCAGGGCCTCGGCCCGGGGCAGCTCGAACCGCTCCAGCTTCAGCTTCTCCTTGCAGATCTTCCGCATCTCCGCCTCGAGCTGCTCCAAAATCTCCGGGGTGAAGGAGAAGGGGGCGTCCAGGTCGTAGTAAAAGCCGTTCTCGATGGAGGGGCCGATGGCCAGCTTCACCTCGGGATACAGACGCTTCACCGCCTGGGCCAGAATGTGGGAGCAGGTGTGCCAGTAGGTGCGGCGATACTGCTCGTTTTCAAAGGTAAATTGATTGTCCGCCATGGAAAATACCTCCTCATATTTTGGGGCGGGGAACAAAAAATCCCACCCCTGACAGAATCAGGGGTGGGATGAAGAATCATCTCACGGTTCCACCCTGCTTGGCCTGTCCGGATAAAGGACAGACCCGCTCATTGGCCGCGGTAACGGGCGGCGCACGGCAGGCTTTGTCACCTGCGGCTCCGGGGCGGTGTCACCGGTTCGGGCGGAAAGCGCTTGCAGCACAGGGCGCTTCTCTCTGGCCGACCTCTGCGGATTCGTCCCCTTCATCGCCAAATCACAGGATGAATATAGCACGATTTCCCGGCGCTGTCAAGGGGAGGCTGGGGCGGCGCGAAAGGGCGATATCTTATTTTTCCGCCGCTCTGCTTTACTTCTTCTCCCCGATATCGTATAATAGCTTACCATAAAAGAAGAATCACACGATCTCAGAAGAACGCGGTGATCGGGAGCATTTTCCCGTGGACTGCAGGGACGGGAGGAAACTGGAGCAGATGGAACCATATCAAAACGATGCTGCGAGCAAAAACGAGCCAAATGGGACGCAGATCGCTGAGAGCATCGATACAGAGAAATATTTGCGGAAATGCGGAGGCGCAAAGGTCCGGGCAATCCGATATGCGGGAAACCGGATCGTCATGGCGGTGGCGATGCCCCAGCGGGACGAGGAGGATGTCCGGTTCGACCTGATCTCCCTGACGACGCAAAAGGCAGCCAGAGGGGTCTCTGTGGCAGTAGGCCCACAGACTGCGACCGGACAGGGCGTAGAGGTGGAAGTGACCCTTACATTCGACCACATTACGGACTGGGATTTTGACGCATACTGGTTGGTCCGCACCTATCGGGGGATCAGGATCAAGGCGGCGTTTGCCCGGGGCTTTTCGGACCGGTCCGGCGCGCTCTCTGAGATCATCCATATGAAGCACGGGAGCGAATTTGACGTCTGTATACGCCCAAATGAAAAGAACCAGCCGGAAATACAGGTGGCGGAGCGGATCTACCCGTATATGATCTCTGTCGTCATGGCGGTCTACAACACAAAGCGCTTTCTGAGCGAGGCGATCAAAAGCGTGCTGGCCCAGAAGCTGTCCGGCCTGACCAAATTCGTTGTTGGCGGAAAGAGCAAACGCTGCCGGGAGCGGGTCTACGGAGATTTCTACGAGCTGATCTTGGTGGACGACGGCTCCACCGACGGCTCCGGGAAGATCTGCGACAAATTCGCCGCCCGATACAAACAGGTCAAGGTCATCCACAAGCCCAACGGCGGTGTCTCCTCCGCCAGAAACGAGGGCATCCGGGCGGCGACGGGGAAGTATCTGAATTTCATGGACTCGGACGATAAGTTTTCGGACAACGTCATGGAGAGCTGCTTCAAGAGCTTTGAGGGATGGTGTGACAGAACAGATGTCATCACCTTCCCGTCCCGGTTCTTCGGAGCAGCGGAAGGGGACCATTGGCTGAACGATAAGTTTTCGCGTGGCAGTCGCATCATTGACCTTTGGAGAGAAAGTGATTCCTCGTTGGTCTTTGTCAACGCGAGTATGTTCAAGGCGGAAACTGTTAAAGGAAAGTTTTGGTTCGATGAGTCGTTAAAAACGGCAGAGGACATCAAATTCATCTATACGCTGCTGCTGAATGGAAACGCACAGATCGGCGTGGTAAGTGAGTGTACCTACTGGTACAGAAGACGCAATGCAGGCGAGTTCTCTGCAATTCAGGAATCAAAACAGAATATAAACTTTTATACGACTGTACTCTCCGGTATGATGAAATGGCTGATTATGACGAGCCGGGAGAAATATGGTTTTGTTCCAGGTTATCTCCAGGCGATGCTGGCGCAACAGCTGCAGTGGAGGTACTGTCAGGACGAAAAAGCCGAAGTTGCCTGCAGCGTATTGGATGAGGCACAGTTTGTGCAGTATAAACGGAATCTGGCGGAGATTTGGAACTGCATTGATGACGCTGTGATTCTTCGGCAGAAGAAAATCTTCCAGGAACACAAGGCCTATATTCTCTCCGAACAGAAGGGAGAGCCGTTCAGGCAAATCGCCAGCGGCGGCGATATGCTGTATTTTTGCGGTGACAATCTTGTTAGCAAGGCATCTTCCTTCCAGGTCAAATTGGAATTTCTGACAATCGCCGACCGGCAGCTCTGCCTGGAGGGCTACGCCATGTCCTTGAATCGGAACGCGGCGTTGTATCTCTGTGTCAATGGGAATGATTTCCTGCCGCTGCGACCGTTGGAGCGGGACAAAAACGTCTATACGCTGGGAGACACGATTTTGTTTGCCACTGCCTTCCGGTGCAGTATTCCCCTCGATTCCTCTGTGTCCCAGTATTCTGTGGCATTCTATGAAAAAATCGACGGTCAGTATATCAAAAAGAACGACATCCGCTACCACAAGACCATGCCCCTGAGCAAGGCGTTCAGCAACTCCTACTATCGGAAGGACGGCTGGTTCGTGCGCATGAAAAAGTGCGAGCTGAAGGTGCAGAACGTGGCCTGCATTGACCCGGACGAGGGGACGGCGCTGAATCGGTATGAAAAGGCGTTTCTGGTGCAGGTCGAGCAGAAACTGCAGGGGCAGGAGGCAAAGCTGGCGGCAGCGGACGAAGGCCCGGAGAAGGACAGACTGGCGAAGAACACGGCGGCCCTGCGGGACGCCCTTGCGCTGCGCAGGGAAATGCTCCCGGTGCTGGAGGAGCGCCGGCGGACGCCCCACAAAAAGCTGTGGCTGCTCTCTGACAGGTCTACTGCGGCCGGAGACAATGGAGAGGCCCTGTTCCTGTACCTGACGGAGCATCATGCCTCGGAGGTGGACGCCTGGTTTACGGTCAACGACGACAGCCCGGACTATGAGCGGCTGCGCCAGGTGGGCCATGTGGTGGCCAGAAACTCCAGGGAGTACCTGAAGCTGCACCTGATGGCGGACTGTATCATCTCCTCCCAGGGAGACGAGTATATTTTCAATCCGTTTCACCCGGACAGGATGACGGACGTATTTCGGGACCTGCTGGCGGACCGACCCTTTGTATTTCTCCAGCATGGTATTATCAAGGACGATATAAGCGACTGGCTGAACCGGTATAACAAGAACATCAGGGGCTTTATCACATCTGCTGCACCGGAATATCAGTCGATTTTACAATATAAGTATTACTATACTGAGCGGGAGGTATGGTTGACCGGGCTGCCGAGACATGACAGGCTGTACCGGGATGAAAAGAACTATATCACCATTATGCCTACCTGGAGAAGAAACCTCACGAAAGAAGAAAAAGAAAACCGGGGTGAGTTTCACTTGCGGGATTCATTTACGGATAGCTTGTTCTTCCGGTTCTACAACGGCTTGCTCAACGATAAACGGTTGCTCGCAGCGGCGGAGACATATGGGTATACTGTGTGCTTCAAACTCCATCCGGCATTCATGGATGGATTAGATCGATTCGATCATGACAGCCGGGTCAAGTTTATGGAGCGTGAACTGCCATACCGGGAGATTTTTGCAGAGAGCAATCTGGTCATAACAGACTATTCCTCCACCGTCATGGATTTCGCCTATCTCCGCAAGCCTGTGGCCTATTGTCAGTTTGACCGGGAAGAATTTTACGATGGACAGGTTTATACAGAGGGCTACTTTGACTACGAGCGGGACGGCTTCGGCGAGGTGACCTATGATCTGGACGCTCTGGTGGACGTCATCATCGACTACATGAAGAACGGCTGCCGGCTCAAACCAATGTACCGGGAGCGGATGGACAGGTTCTTTGCCTTCAATGACCACAACAACTGCGAGCGGGTCTACCAGAAGCTAAAGGAGCTTTGACGCACAACAACGGGAGCGTTGCAGAACCAAAAAACTGCAACGCTCCCAAGGATATTTAAGTATAAGAAGAATAAGGTGTGAGCTTCATAACAACGTAATCATACCAGTTTTTTGAGGCATTTCCATACTCATAGTGAACCCTGGCGTCATTGAGCGCTTCACGAATCTGCCATGTTTTATACTCTGTTGGATTGTCGCAAAATTCGTCGATCGCGCTGATAGAAAAGGTTACGGTGTAGCCAGACATAAAGATACCTCCTGAAATTGAGCTTTCATTGCCACTGTACCATTGATAATACAAATCTAAAGTAACATATAGTAATTATATCGTATTTCTGCTTTATTTTCAATGTCTGGAGAAACAAATGAAGCTGATTGTTGTAAAGAACGAGTATAGGAAAAAGCATTGTGTCAGAGAGAGACACAGCACCAAAACTGCGGCGCTCCCACAAAATTTCCTTGACATCCTCCCCCGTCCCGTTTAAAATGAAAGCCGAACAAAACGTGCAAAACGGCAATGCGGAAACCAGCCGGGGGCGCGGCGTCCAGAGCGAGCGGGGGAGAGTGCAAGCCCTGCGGAGGCCGTCCCGGACAGCCACTTCCAAGCCGGCCGCGACGAGCGGCACGCCTCATCCCCGTTATCGGATGAACTGAGCGGTTCGGCTTCGGGCTGGATCATCAGGGTGGTACCGTGGTTCGTCCGCCCCTGAGCAGTCAGGGGCGTTTTTTTATGCAGAGAGAGGAGAGTGGACGGATGGAGACGATCGGCGCCCGGCCGAAGCGGCTGCGCTACCTGGACATGACCAAGGGGTTGGGCATCTTTCTGATCACACTGGGACACATTCAGATGGGTAATCCCGTGAAAAACTGGGGTTCGCTGTTCAAAATCGCGATATTCTATGTGGTGTCGGGCTATCTCCTCGCCATGAAGGGGACGGCGGACAAGACCTCCTTCGGCCAGTATGCCCGCAAGCAGCTGCGGAGCATTCTGGTCCCCTATCTCAGCTTCAGCGGTATCACCATCGTCATCCGCGCCGTCTACACGGCGATGAAGGGCAGAGACGTGATGGCGAACGTCACGGAGAACCTGTTCCTGACAGTCACCCTCAAGGGCATCGGTCCGCTGTGGTTTTTGCCCGGTTTTCTCATTGGGGGCCTGATCTTTTTCGCCATCGTCAAGAGCAGGAGCCGCCTGCTGATGGGGGCCACCCTTGTCTGGCCCATCGTGGTGGCCGTGGTGGCCCAAAAGCTGCTGTACCCCCTGCCGGAGACGGTCCCTCTGGCGGTGAGCTATCCCTGCCTGGCGATCGCCAAGGGGCTGGTGGCCGTCTGGTTCATGCAGGTGGGCTATCTGGGCTATTTTGTCCTGGAAAAGCTGCGGGCGCTGCCGTCCTACCGCTTTGTGGGGCCGGGGCTGGGGCTGGCGCTGTCCCTGTTTACCGTGTGGCTGTCCTTCCACGCTCCCCACATCGATTTCAATGGCATGCAGATCGGGGACAACCCCACGGCGTTCTTCCTGGGCGGCGTGACCGGCTCCTTCGGGGCGATGCTGATTTTTGAGTTCCTGGAGAAATACTTCAGGCTGGAGCTGTTCACTTATTTCGGGGAGAACTCCCTGATTTTGATGGCCTCCCAAAGGAGCCTGCTGCTCATCAACCTGGCGACGGCGGCCTGGGAGGGCGTCTTCCGGCGGGAGGAGGAGTGCGGCGCTCTCTACTTTGCAGAGACGCTGGGGATATTCGCCCTGATCCTGCTGATGGACTTCGGCGTGACCGAGTTTATCAACCGGAAGGCCCCGTTCCTGGTGGGAAAGCGGCGAAAACGACCGCAAATTGAGAATTGAGATCAGTTTTTTGGAGGTAAGATGACAATGAAACCCTATGGTGTGAACGAACTGAGAGAGATGTTCCTGCGCTTCTTTGAGAGCAAGGGACACCTCCGCCTGCCCAGCTTTTCCCTGATCCCCCAAAACGACGCGTCCCTGCTGCTCATCAACTCCGGCATGGCGCCCATGAAGCCCTGGTTCACCGGAGAGCAGGTGCCGCCCCGCCGCCGGGTCACCACCTGCCAGAAGTGCATCCGCACCGGCGACATTGAGAACATCGGCAAGACCGCCCGCCACGGCACCTATTTCGAGATGCTGGGCAACTTCTCCTTCGGCGACTACTTCAAGCACGAGGCCATCGCCTGGTCCTGGGAGTTCCTCACCAGCCCGGAGTGGGTGGGCCTGGACCCGGACCGGCTGTATCCCTCCATCTATGTGGACGACGACGAGGCGTTTGAGATCTGGAACAAGGAGATCGGCATCCCCGCCGAGCGCATCTTCCGCTTCGGCAAGGAGGACAACTTCTGGGAGCACGGCTCCGGCCCCTGCGGCCCCTGCTCTGAAATTTACTACGACCGTGGCCCGGAGAAGGGCTGCGGCAAGCCCACCTGCACCGTGGGCTGCGACTGCGACCGGTATATCGAGGTCTGGAACAACGTGTTCTCCCAGTTCAACAACGACGGTCACGGCCACTACACCGACCTGGCCCAGAAGAACATCGACACCGGCATGGGCCTGGAGCGGCTGGCCTGCGTCTGCCAGGAGGTGGACTCCCTCTTTGACGTGGACACGGTGATGAACATCACCCACAAGGTCAGCGAGATCACCGGCGCCCACTACGGGGACAGCGACAAGACCGATGTCTCCCTGCGCATCATCACCGACCACATCCGCTCCGCCACCATGATGATCTGCGACGGGGTGCTGCCCTCCAACGAGGGCCGGGGCTACGTCCTCCGCCGGCTCCTCCGCCGGGCGGCCCGGCACGGGCGTCTCCTGGGCGTCACCGACCCCTTCCTCTATAAAGTCTGCGACACCGTCATCCACGAGAACCAGACCGCCTATCCCGAGCTGGTGGAGCGCCAGGGGTATATCACCCGGGTCATCCGGTCCGAGGAGGAGAATTTCTCCAAGACCATCGACGGCGGCCTGAAGATCTTCGCCGATCTGCTGGCGGCCCACAAGGCCAAGGGGGAGAATGTGTTCTCCGGGGCGGACGCCTTCAAGCTGTACGACACCTACGGCTTCCCCATCGACCTGACCATCGAGATGTGCCAGGACGAGGGCATCACCGTGGACCAGGAGGGCTTCCAGGCGGAGATGGAGGCCCAGAAGGTCCGGGCCAGAGAGGCCCGGAAGGCCCTGGGCGACCTGGGCTGGGCACACATCGACCTGGGCGACATCGACAAGACCCCCACCGCCTTCCTGGGCTATGACCAGCTGGAGGCCACCGGCCACATCCAGGCCATCATCGAGGACGACGAGCTGTCCGGCAGCATCAACACCGGCAAAAAGGGCATCCTGGTGCTGGACCGGACCCCCTTCTACGCCGAGATGGGCGGCCAGGTGGGCGACCACGGGACCATCACCTGCGGCGAGGCCGTCTTTATGGTCACGGACACCCAAAAGACCAAGGCGGGGAAATACCTCCATTACGGCGTCATGACCGCCGGGCGCTTCTCCGTGGAGCAGCAGGTCACCGCCTCGGTGGACCGGGAGCGCCGGAGAGCCATCGCCCGCGCCCACTCCGCCACCCACCTGATGCAGAAGGCCCTCCAGACCGTCCTGGGCGACCACGTCCAGCAGGCCGGCTCTCTGGTGGAGCCGGACTTCCTCCGCTTCGACTTCACCCACTTTGATGCGGTCAAGCCCAGCGAGCTGCTGAAGATCGAGCAGCTGGTCAACGACTCCATCCTGGACGGCATGGACATCGAGACGAAGGAGATGCCCATCGAGGAGGCCAAGGCCATGGGGGCTATGGCGCTGTTCTCCGAGAAGTACGGCGACGTGGTCCGGGTGGTGAACATGAGCGACTACTCCGTGGAGCTGTGCGGCGGCACCCACCTGACCAACACGGCCCTGGTCGGCTCCTTCCACATCCTCTCGGAAAGCTCCATCGCCTCCGGCGTCCGCCGTATTGAGGCCACCACCGGCAAGCGGAACGTGGCCGACCGGCTGACCATGCAGCAGCGGTTCAACGAGGCTGCCTCCGTCCTCAAGACCAAGCCGGAGAGCCTGGCCCAGCGCATCACCGCCCAGATGAACGAGATGAAGGAGCTGCGCAAGACCATCGCCCAGTTCCGTGACCGGGAGGCTGCGGCCGAGGCCAAGCAGTTCCTGGCCGCCTCCAAGCATGTGGGCAGTCTCCATGTGCTCACCGCCAACCTGGGCAGCGTGGAGGTGCCCGAGCTGCGCAAGATGGGCGACGTCCTCCGTGACCGGGACGAAAACGTGGTGGCCGTCCTCTCCGCCGTCAACGGGGAGAAGATCTCCATCCTGGCTGTCTGCGGCAAGGGCGCGGTCCGGGCCGGGGTCAAGGCCGGAGAGCTGGTGAAAAAGGTCACCGGCATCTGCGGCGGCTCCGGCGGCGGCAAGCCCGACTCCGCCATGGGCGGCGGCAAGGACATCCTCAAGCTGGACGACGCCCTGGCCTCGGTGGACGACTTCGTGGCGGAAAAGCTGGGGCTGTGAGCCGGACTGGGAGAGCGGATTGGAAGAGATCATCGAATACTGGAGCAAGCTGTTCGACCTGAGCCGGTATGATGCAGGCGGGCTGATCGACCTGGGCACCGTCGCCCTGTACTCCGTCCAGCAGATCAGCGTGGGCCTGTTCCTGCTGTGCGCCGGAAAGGTGAGGAGAAGGTGGCTGCTCTGGGTGGCAGTCCTCCTGGGCTGTGTGCCGTTCCTGCTGCTGGGAGACGCCTGGTATGAGCTACAGCCCTGGCGGGCCGTTTTCTACCTCCTCTATTATTTCCTCGTTATCTGGGTCTGCTCCCTGGAGCCGCCCCGGCGGAAGCTGGGCCTGTTCGGCATCCTGCTGGCCTGTATGATGGCGGCGGATACCATCGCGTCGGCCATGGGCGCGCTGGCTGCCGGGATCGGGCTGGGAGATATCGTGGGCCAGGGATATGAGCCGGGCATCCTGCTGGGTACGCTGCTGTATACCGTGGAGTTCATGGCCCTGGGCACCGGCTGCCTGACCTTTTACAACCGTCTGGAGCGGGCGGTCCGGGGGAAAACCATTGGCCTGACCCTGGCTTTGGCGGTGAACCAGAACATCCTCTTGGTGACGATCTACGTTGCCGGAGGGGGAGAGGCCTGGATGGCAAACCGTTTCTGGCTCAGCGCCCTGGTGTCTCTGACCTCTATCCTGACCCAGTACTACGCCTATCAGGTCATCGTCAGCACCGCAGAGGCGGCAAAGGCCCAGCAGGAGCTGGAGCAGCTCCAGATGCAGCAGGAGCAATCGGAAAAATACTATCAGCTGGCGCAGGCCAGCGTGGAGCAGATGTCCAGGTTCCGGCACGACTTCAGAAATCAGCTCCAGGTGGCCTACGGCCTGGCCCGGGACGACCCCAATCGGGCCACTTCTTTACTGGGCGAGCTGGAGGAGCGGCTGGACGCCATTCGCCCCATCCACTACTGTGACGACCCCGCCGTTAACGTCATCCTGACGGTGAAGGCGGACCAGGCGGCGAAGGAGGGAATCCGCTTCGACGCACAGACTGCGGTAAACGGCTGGGGCATGGAGGCGGCGGACCTCACCAGTCTGTTCGCCAACCTGCTGGACAACGCCATTGAGGGCTGTCAGCGCAGCGGCCGGTCCGACCCGTTTATCCGCATTGTCGCCGGGGAGCGGCAGGGCTTCTATCTGGTGAAGGTGGTCAACACCTGCGGTCCGGAGACCGGAGCATCAGGCTCCAGCAAGGGCGAGGGCCACGGCCTGGGAATGAATATTATCCGGTCGGTTGCAAAGAAATACCAGGGTTCCTTTATCACCCGGGCGGAGGACGGGACCTTTACCGCCCAGGTGGCCCTGGAGAAGAAACGGTCCATTTGATCTGAAAGGAGCTGAAACCATATGAGCTGTCTGTTTTGTTCCATCGTCAGCGGGGACGTCCCCTCCAACAAGGTGTACGAGGACGAGCTGGTCTATGCCTTTTACGACATCGACCCCCAGGCCCCGGTACACTTCCTGGTCATCCCCAAGGAGCATATCCCCTCCGCCGGGGCGGTGACGCCGGAAAACTCCGCAGTGGTGGCCCACTGCTTTGAGGTCATCGCCCAGGTGACCAAGGAGCTGGGCATCACCGATTTCCGGGTGGTCTCCAACTGCGGCCTCCAGGCGGGGCAGTCGGTGCCTCACCTCCACTTCCATGTGCTGGCAGGCCGGGACATGACCTGGCCTCCGGGCTGATGCGCCAAAAGCCAAAAGACAAAACAGAGCCGCCGTTCTCCGATTGGGAGGACGGCGGCTTTGGTGTGTCTGAGAGGTAGTACGAATTCGCCGGGAGTTTTCAGCACCTCGATAGCTCTTGCCGCACTCCCCCAGTCAGCTCCGCTGACAGCCCCCTCACGGAGGGGGCCAAGGGTCTGGCGCAACCCCTTGGCTCCCTCTTTGAGGCGAAGTGCCGCCTTTGGCGGTAGAGGTGGCACGGCGAAGCCGTGACGGAGGGAGTGCCGCACGCACCTACGACAAGACAGGCATCCAGGCGAATTCGCAGGAACCGTTACGGATGCGCCGAAGGCTCACCCCAGCCGGAACTCCCCCTGATAGGGAAGCTCCAGGGCCTCGCCGTCCAGGGCGGCGTAGGCCAGGCTGTCCCCCCGGTATTCCAGCTTCAGGGAGAAGAAGGGGGCCTCCGTCTCCAGCAGATCGAGAAAAATGTGGTCCCCCTCCCACATGGGGAGGGCGCGGAGGTCGTCCTTGCCGATCCACTCCAGCACCCCCTCGTTGCAGGGGCCCACCGTCCCGGTGAAGCCCTCGGCGGTGAACAGGTGCATATACTCCCCCTCCCACTCGTCGGAGACGAAGGTGACCAGCCCCCGGTAGCGGTAGTCGGTGAGGGTCAGTCCCGTCTCCTCCCAGCACTCCCGGAGCAGACACTCCTCCGGGCTTTCGTTCTCCTCGCACTTGCCGCCCACGCCGATCCACTTGTCATGGTTCAGGTCGTTGGCCTTTTTGACGCGGTGGAGCATCAGGTATTCGTCCTCCCACTGGATGTAACAGAGGGTGGTGTTTTTCATGCTTCTCACTCCTTAGAGGGATGTTTCAGATAGGCGCGGATAGCCTCCAGAAAGGGGGCGGCATACCGCTCCGCCTTTTTCGCCCCCACTCCCTTGACTTGGAGAAATTCGTCCCGGGTTCGGGGCTGCACCCGGCACAGCTCCCGGAGGGTGGCGTCGTTGAAGATGATAAAGGCGGGGACGGACTCCGCCCTGGCAAGCCGCATACGCACCTCCCGGAGAATGGGGAACAGGGGACTGTCCGGACTGCCGGAGGCCTGAGCCTGTGCCTGGCGGCGCTCCTTTTTGGTGGCCTGGGCCTTGATGATGAGATGGGCCTTGCCGGAGACCAGGGAGGGGGCCTGCCGGGTCAGCTCCAGCACCGGGCGCTCCCCCTCTGTCCGGCGGAGAAAGCCCTGGTCCTCCAGAGCGGCGGCCACCCGGCGGAGCTTTGCCGGGGAGGTCCCCGCCAGCGCCCCCCAGCAGTCCAGCCGCCGGGGCCGGAGCCAGTCGATGGCGGGGTCCTCCGTGCCGAGTAATATTTTGGTGATCGCTCCGGAGCCAAAGGCCCGCCCCTCCCGGGAGAGAAGGGCCACGCAGTAGACAAACTGCCGTCCCTCCGCAGTCACGTCCTCCGGGGCCTGGCCCCCCAGACAGTTGGAGCAGTTGCCACACCGGTCGGGGGACTGCTCCCCAAAGTAAGAGAGCAGGGCGTGGCGGAGGCAGCCCGGGGTGGAGCAGTAATGCACCATCTGCTGGAGACGCTGGAGGTCGTGCTGCCGGAGCATCCGGCTCTGCTCCGGGGTGAGGTCGCTGTTCTCCTCTCCCTGCTCGATGAAGTAGCGGTTGGTGGCGATGTCCCGGCGCTGGAAGAGCAGGATGCACTGGGCGGGGCTGCCGTCCCGGCCGGCCCGGCCCGCCTCCTGGTAGTAGCTCTCCGGGTTGCCGGGCATCCCGCAGTGGATGACAAAGCCCACGTTGGACTTGTCGATGCCCATACCAAAGGCGTTGGTGGCCACCATAACGGTGCGCCGGTCGTAGAGAAAGTCCTCCTGGTTCTGCTTTCGCTCCTGGGGGTCCAGACCGGCGTGGTACCGGGTGGCGGGATAGCCGTTGTCACACAGGAGCTGGCACAGCTCCTCCACCTTCTTCCGGGAGAGACAGTAGATGATGCCGGAGCGGTCGGGGAAACGGGCCAGCGTCTCCAGCACATCCTGGTCCCGGTGAGAGGATTCCCGCACCTCAAAATACAGGTTGGGACGGTCAAAGCCGGAGACAAAGGTGAGGGGATTTTCCAGTCCCAGAGAGCGGATGATATCCTCCCGGACGGACTGGGTGGCGGTGGCGGTAAAGGCGGCCACAGGGGGCCGCTGGGGCAGGCTCTCCAGAAAATCGGCGATCTCCAGATAGCTGGGGCGGAAATCGTGGCCCCACTGGGAGATGCAGTGGGCCTCATCCACCGTCACCAGGGAGATAGGAGACTGTTGGGCGAAGCGCCGAAAGGCGGGCAGGCTCAGCCGCTCCGGGGCGACGTAGATGATCTGATAGGCCCCCTGGCCGGCCCGCTCCAGGGCCAGCTGCTGTTGCCGGGGAGTCAGGGTGCTGTTGAGCCAGGCGGCACGGATGCCCGACTGGATGAGCGCCTGCACCTGGTCCTGCATCAGGGAGATGAGGGGAGAGATGACCAGGGTGATGCCCTCCTGCATGACGGCGGGGAGCTGATAGCAGACGGACTTTCCCGCTCCGGTGGGCATCACCGCCAGCACGTCCCGGCGGCTGAGGATGGCCCGGACCACCTGTTCCTGATAGGGCCGGAACCGGTCATAGCCAAAATATTGTTTGAGTGCCTGTTCCGGCGTCATGGTGTGGTTCCTTTCTGACAGGCGGGGCATAGGACATCCCCGCCTCTGCATATCGTCTCCCATAGGGAGGCGGGACGATGGAGAGCAATCTGGAGGAGCTGCGGTTCAAGGAGGTCATCTCCGTGACCGACGGGAGCCGGTTCGGATATGTGGGGGACCTGAACATCGACCTGGACACCGGGCGTATCCTGTCCCTGGTGGTGCCGGGGCAACGGCGGTATTTCTTCGGTCTGCTGGGCAGCCGGGAGATACGACTGGTCCCCTGGGGGCAGGTGAAGCGGTTCGGCCCGGACGTGATTTTAGTGGAGGGAGAACCGGTCTCCCGGGAACGCTCCCGGCGGCGCAGCTGGGACCGGACCACAGGAAAATGACCGAAAAACCGCCGCCCCGGCGTGACACGGGACGGCGGGAAGGGGTTCGAAAGGTTCAGGCCAGCAGCTCCTCCGCCAGCTGTTCCAGCTTGGGGAGATCGGCCTCCTTCAGGGTGGACCTGACGGTGACGACGGTGGGGCAGAGGGTGATGTTCTTCATCTTCTCCACATAGCCCTTCATCACCCGGCCGGCAGAGGGCGCCCAGGAGCCGTTCTCCACCAGGGCGACCTTCCGGTTCTGATAGGCCTTGGCGGTAAGAGTACACAGGAAATTCTCCATGGGCGGGAACACCCCGCCGTCATAGGAGGCAGCGGCCAGCACCAGACGGCTGTAGCGGAAGGCGTCCTCCACGGCCTCCGCCTTGTCGTCCCGGCTCAGGTCGAACAGGCTGACTTTTTTGGCACCCTTGGCGGTGAGAATCTCCGCCAACTGTTTGGCCACCTGGGCGGTGTTGCCGTGGATAGAGGCATAGGCAATGGTGACGCCGTCGTCCTCCGGCTGATAGCTGGACCAGATCTGATACTTCTCCAGATAGTGGCCCAGATTTTCGGTGAGGATGGGGCCGTGGAGGGGATAGATGGTCTGAATGTCCAGCTTGGCGGCCTTTTTCAGCAGGGTCTGCACAGGGCCGCCGTACTTGCCCACGATGTTGAAGTAGTACCGCCGGGCCTCGCAGTCCCAGTCCTCGTCCGTGTCCAGGGTGCCAAACTTGCCAAAGGCGTCGGCGGAGAACAGGGCCTTTTCGCTGGACTCATAGCTGACCATGACCTCCGGCCAGTGCACCATGGGGGCCATAACGAAGGTGAGGATGTGGCTGCCCAGGGAGAGGGTATCCCCCTCCTTGACGGGGATGACCCGGTCGGTGAGATCCAGGGTGAAGAACTGGGGCAGCATGCTCACCGCCTTGGCGGAGGCGACGACGCGCAGAGAGGGATAGCGCTCACAGACCCGCTGAATGTTGGCGGCATGGTCCGGCTCCAGATGATGCACCACCAGATAGTCCGGGGTGCGGCCCTCCAGGGCGGCGTCCAGGTTGGCCAGCCACTGCTCCGTCACCCGGCGGTCGGCGGTGTCCATAATGGCGATCTTGTCGTCGAGGATGACGTAGGAATTGTAGCTGATGCCGTTGGGGACAAGGTATTGGCTTTCGAACAGGTCGATGGTCTTATCGTCGCAGCCGATGTAACGGACAGCGGGGGAGACACTGGGAACAGACATGGCTCATACCTCCTGATAAAAGGGAATGTTTCTCGACAAAGTTATATCATATTTGGAAGGGAAAGTAAACGGGGAAATGACGAGGGGATTCGCTTGAAGTCGGTACGGATTCGCCGGGAGCTGTTTGCGTTTCGGTAGCCCCTCTCTCCCTTTTGCCCTACTCCCCCCGCTCCCGGCGTTTGATGGACTGGTCCACCATGATTTTGAAATAGTGGTGGACGGAGGGGTCGGTGGTCATCTCCGGGTGGAAGGAGGTGACAAGCTGGTTTTCGTATCGGGCGGCGGTGACCTCCCCACGGGTCAGGGAGAGGATCTCTACCTCGTCGTCCATCTCCGTGACCACCGGGGCGTTGAGGAACCGCATGGGGATGCTCCGGATGGCGGCAAAGGCCCCGTTCACCTGGAAGGAGGGGAGATGACGGCGGCGGACGGTGATGGGCATGGTGCCCAGATAGTAGGGGGCTTTGTTGTTTTCCACCTGCCGGGCCAGGAGGATCATGCCGGAGCAGGTGCCCAGCACCGGCATCCCCTGGCTGATGCGCTCCCGGATGGGCTCCATCAGCCCCCGCTGGCGGAGGAGCTTGCTCTGTTTGTCGCAGTCGCCGCCGGGGAGGATGAGTCCGTCAAAGGGGCGCTCCAGGTCCGCCTGCTCCCGGAGGGGGAAGGACTCTACACCGATACGGGTCAGCAGGTTCTGATGCTCCAGGAAGGTGCCCTGGACGGCAGAGACGGCGATGATCATGGTTGCTCACTCCTTTGGGGAAAATGGGGAAAGGTCGGGCGGCTGCTTGAGCAGCTGCCGCCGCTCCAGGTGGTCGGGGAGGACGGAGGCTACGAACCCGTGAA
The DNA here is from genome assembly GCA_020860575.1 of Clostridiales bacterium. Lineage (GTDB taxonomy): Bacteria > Bacillota > Clostridia > Oscillospirales > Oscillospiraceae > Onthomonas. The sequence continues at coordinate 27,284 of JAJBUB010000031.1, forward strand.
AGGCGGGGCTGTGGTCTTTATGGCGGATATGGGCCAGCTCGTGGACCACCACATAGTCGATGGCGGCCTCCGGGTAGGCCATCAGCCGCCAGGAGAAGCAGAGCCGGTTTTTCGGGGAGCAGGAGCCGAACCGGGTCTTTGCCCCGGTGATGGTGATGCCGGTGGGGGAGACCCCCATGATTTTGGCGTAGTGAGCCACCTTGCCGGGAAGGATCTCCTTTGCCCGCCGGATGAGGGCCTCGGCCTGCTCCTGGGTAGGCTCCGGACGCTGGCGGGCCTGCATCTGGGGCATATGTCGGTCCAGCCAGTCCTGGTGGCGGAGGACGAAGTCCCGGATGTCCGCCTCCCCCATTCTCAGAGGCGCGCGGACGAGGACGGAGCAATCCGGGCGGATCTCCAGGGAGACGGTTTTCCGCCGGGAGCGGACGACCTGATAGGGATACATGGCGAAGCCTCCTGGGGGTGACGTTCTTTCCCCCTATTATGATTTCATTCGGGGAAAATTGCAAGGGGATTTTCCGGGGGGAGAGGAGACGGAGGAAAGAAAAGACAAGAACATTGACAAAATGGGAGAAAGGTGATAATCTGTGCATGACAGCAGATGAACTGCACAGCCATCCATCTTATCATCTGCCAGGGAGGTAACTGCAATGGAATTGAAGGGCAGCAGAACGGAACAGAATCTGAAAACCGCCTTTGCCGGCGAGAGCGAGGCACGGAACAAGTATACCTATTTCGCCTCCGTGGCGAAAAAAGAGGGCTATGAGCAGCTGGCCACCATTTTCCAGAAGACGGCGGACAACGAGAAGGAACACGCCAAGATGTGGTTCAAGGAGCTGGGCGGCATCGGAAACACGGCGGAGAACCTGAAGAGCGCCGCCGAGGGCGAGAACTACGAGTGGACCACCATGTACGCCGAATTTGCCAAGGTGGCAGAGGAGGAGGGCTTCAAGCAGTTGGCCGCCAAATTCCGCATGGTGGCCGCCATCGAGAAGACCCATGAGGAGCGCTACCTGGCCCTGCTCCACAATGTGGAGATGCAGCAGGTGTTCGAAAAGGGCGAGCTGACCATGTGGGAGTGCCGCAACTGCGGCCACCTGGTGGTGGGCAAAAAGGCCCCCAAGGTCTGCCCTGTCTGCGGACATCCCCAGAGCTATTTTGAGGTCCGGGCGGAGAACTACTAAGCGGCAAAGGAGAGTGCGCCGACATGATGAAGCACGTCGTCTGCTTTAAGCTGGCAGACAACCGCCCGGAGAATGTGGAACGGGCGAGGGAGCTGATCCTCTCCATGGAGGGGAAGGTCCCCACCATCCGGGGCCTCTCGGTGGGGGTGGACTTTCTCCACTCGCCCCGCTCCTATGACATCATCCTGGAGGTCCTGCTAGACGGCCCGGAGGTGCTGGACGAGTACCAGAACGACCCCTACCACGCCGGGGTGGTGAAAAAGTACATGGGCGAGGTGTCCTGCGCCAGCGTGGCGGTGGACGTTTTGCTCTGAGACAGCTGTATCTGAAAAAAGGCTCCCCTGAACCGTTTGACGGTTCGGGGGAGCCTTTGGTATATGGCAACGAACTACTTGACACAAATATAGAAACGTGATAATATAATTTTAAAAACCAGATATCGGAGAGAATGAAAAGACAAAACCCGACGCACCCCCCCGTGACAGCGGAGAAAGTTGGAGTATAATAACGCTTGTCGCGGAGAATAAGGGATGGAGAGGTACAGTTTGTGGGCAAAATGGGTACAAATAAAGTAGGAAGGGATCAACCATGTCTGTGCAGCGGACCTACAATGACGAGATGTTTATCGACACCTTTGAGCATGAATACACCTGGCTCAACGGCTTTCTCCGCAATGTGCGGCGTTACGGCGGCAAGGAGGCCATGATCGACCCTCTGACCCAACGCACCTGGACCTACGACGAGCTGAACCGGGAGGCCAACCGGTTCGCCCATGCCCTGGCGTCGGACGGGGTGGGGAAGAACGACGTGGTCATGTGCGTGCTGCTCAATTCCCCGGAGTTTGGAGTGAGCTATGTGGCCCCCCGGAAGGTGGGGGCCATCCTCAACCCGGTGAACTACAACCTGTCTCCGGGGGAGATCGCCCTGCTGCTGGAGCACAACCGGCCCAGAGCGGTGATCTACTCCGCCGAGGTGCGGCGGACGGTGGAGAAGGCGGAGGAGCTGTCCTCCTGGAAACCCGCCCGGTTCATCATGGCGGACAATTTGAAGGACGAGACGCCCCCTCCCGGTCATGTGGACTATCGGGACTATCTGGACGGACAGCCGGAGACGGACCCGGTGATGGCGGTACGGCCCCATATCTATGACGAGGCGGTGCGGCTCTGCACCTCCGGGACCACGGCGCTGCCCAAGTGCGTGCCGGTGAACGATATCAACGAGGCCCTCTCCGCCCACGACATCATTATGCACTATCCCCTGAACGCCTACGACGTCTGTCTGAACATGACCCCCTGGTTCCACCGGGGCGGCTGCCATGTGGGCGGCCCCTGTCCGGCCTTCTATGTGGGGGCGACGGTGCTGACCATGCGGGTGTTTATGCCCAGGCAGGCCCTCCAGTGGGCCGAGCGGTACAGGGTCACCTTCCTGATGGGGGCGCCCTCCTCCCTGGAGATGCTGGCCCGCACCCAGGAAAAGAACCCGGTGGACCTGAGCCATGTGAAGGGCCTGGTCACTATGGGCGCGCCTCTGGAAAAGGATGCCTGTATGGAATATTTGAAGATACTGACCCCCAACATCTTCAACGGCTACGGCACCACCGAGACGCTGTGGAACACCTTCCTCCGCCCCTATGACCTGCCGGACCACGCGGGGACGGCGGGACGGAGCTGCATCGACGACGAGGTGCGGGTGGTCCGTCTCGTGGAAAACGGCCGTGCAGAGCCGGAGGACACGGTGCCCCAGGACGGGGAGACGGTGGGGGAGATCATCCTCTGGTCCCCGGCCAAGAGCACCTACAGCTACTACGACAACCCGGATATGGAGCGGGAGAAGTTCTATCGGGGCTGGATGTACACCGGCGACCTGGGGACCTGGGACAAGGACAGCTTTGTCACCGTCAGCGGCAGGAAGGACGACATGATCATCTCCTCCGGTGAGAACATCTATCCCTCCCAGGTGGAGGAGGTGTTCAGTGGCTGCCCCGGGGTAGAGGATACGGTGGTCACGGCAGTACCTGACCCCGTCCGGGGCCAGGCAGTGGTGGCCTATGTCAAGGCCTCCGACCCTGAGCTGACCGTTCGGGACCTGGTGGAGTTCGCCGCAGAGAACGATATGCTCTCCGCCTACAAAAAGCCCCGGTTCTACCGCATTGTGGACAAGCTGCCCTACACCGCCACGGGGAAGAAGCAGCACAACGTCATGAAGGCTCAGGCGGCGGAGGACCAGAGAGCGGGAAAATTGAAGAGAAGCTGACACGCCCAAAAAGTCAAAAACCCGGCAGACCGCCATGGAAGCTCCATGGACAGCCTGCCGGGCTTCGTTTTTTACACCGCAGGACAAATGCCTTTACTTCAAAATGCCATACTGGCTGTCGTCCACCGGCTCCAGCCACTCGTTGGAGGCGTTCTCGCCGGGTACCTCCACCGCCAGATGGGAGAACCAGCTGTCCGGGGCGGCCCCGTGCCAGTGCTTGACCCCCACCGGGATGTTGACGCAGTCGCCGGGATTCAGCTCCACGGCCTCCTTGCCCCACTCCTGGTAGTAGCCCCGACCGGCCACGCAGACCAAAATTTGCCCGCCGCCCTGGTCGGCGTGGTGGATGTGCCAGTTGTTCCGGCATCCCGGCTCGAAGGTCACATTAAAGATGCCCACCTGACTGGTGGATATCGGGGCGAGGTAGCTCTGACCGATGAAATACCGGGCAAACGCGTCGTTGGGCGCGCCGATCGGGCACACCATCTGCGCGGCGTGTGCGGCATTGGCATCCGCCGGTCCGGCGTCCTCCGCCCAGACCTCTTTCGCCATATAGAACACCGCCCAGCCCTTGGGCCAGCCCACATAGAAGGCGGCATGGGTGATGATCGCTGCGATCTCCGCTCTTGTCACCCCGGCCTTTTTGGCGTTCTCCAGATGGTATTTCAGAGAGGAATCGGTGACGCCGGAGGACATCAGGGCCACCACGGTGATGATACAGCGGGTCTTGTGGTCGATATCGGGATTGTTCCAGTTCTCGCCGAAGAGCACATCAGAGTTATTTTATAAAGGGTAGTTTGGAAACTGCCCAATAAAAATAACTCATGACTGCGGCTCGTCTGTGGCGGATGGACAACAGTTATGAAGATTGGGGGTGATAAAACCCGAAATAACGTAACTGTAGACAATTCCGACACGAAAGGAGCCTTTTATGGAAATCACCTACACAAAGTGTGGGGACTACTATCTCCCCGACATTGTACTCTCTGACAATACCCATTACCAGATCGGTAAATATGGACGAATGCGCAGGACATTTTTGAAAGAACACCGCCCAATCATTTACTCGGACCTGGTATTGACCGAAAAGCTGTTCCCTCTTCTGGCTGAGATTGATGAAACCTGTCATCAACGCCTGGATGTCATGATCCCGGCGATGGCCGAGCGTGAAGGCGTGGACGCCGCATTGAAAAGAGCCGACTCGATGGAGTGGACACGCCGGATGAACAACATCAAGGCTCGCGCAGAAGAAGTTATTCTGGCTGAGCTGGTCTATGCGGATTGATTTTCTTCACCTCAAGTTCTCCCTCGGGGAACTTGAGGTAATCTCAAAGCGGCCGTTTTAAGTGCTGTTTTAATGGATGTTCGCAATTCAGCGAATTTTATGTATTTAATACGAACTGCATTCACTGTGCCGCGCTTCATTATTCCATAATGTGTCTGCGTGGAATAATGAAGGATTACATCGTTCCATCAAAAAACGCATTGAGCAGCGAATCGGAAAAATCGCCATCTGTAGAGGACATCCATGCAATTTATAAAAACGGCAAATCTGCGTGTCCCCTTTAGGGGGACACGCAAATCGACGCCGGAGCTAAATCCCCCTTAGGGGGATTTACCAGGTCATAGGCTTCCGGCTTTTGGTCCTGCTCATTTTGAACAGGACCACTTTTTCGCCCGCTTATTCATCATCGTTCAGATTTTCCACAATCATATCGCTCAATTCCTGTGGCAGCACAGCCGCCCTGATCCGGCTTGCGTCCAGTTCCGGGTAATGGTAGCGCCATCGATCATATTCTTCTTTTGTAATCTCCCCGGCTTCCAGCTTTGCCGCCTCCTGTCTCCAGACACAGATCATCCGGTGAAGCTCGGCAGCATCCTTCCCCTGGCGAACATCAACACGTAGGCAAACGCCGACCTCTGTTTCTGTTACTTTCAGTCCGTACAAATCTTCCAGTGTAAATAACGTGTGCATCAACCCGGTGTAGCTGTCGATATCCGGGACCTTCAGCGCCGCCGGTGAAACATCTACGGCATCCGCAATCCGCTTTATCACGTCTTCCCTTGGCATCTTGGAGCCGGACTGGTACTGTGCTATGCGTATATTGGCATTATCTTTAGGAAATCCAACCGCCATTCCCAGTTCGTTCAGAGTCAGTCCCCGCAGGTCGCGGAAAAAATGGATTCGTTCTCCGATTGCCATATCTGTTCACTCCATTCTGATTGATGGTCACAGTATAACGGATTTTTTTCATAAAGTCAACGAATTCTAATCCATTTAGGTTAGAAAATTTACTGTGCAGTGATTGACATATACTTCTATAGGTGATATAATAGCTCTAACCTATCGGGATTAGAGTAAAAACTGAATGATCGCGACGAACAGATATTTCCGAAGGAGTGTGCGATGACCAATCTGCGAGCGTGCACAACGGAAACCAAACGGCACAGCGGCCGAGCAGGGCTTGCCTGTCAGAGTCTGGGAGTGTAAACCGGCGGGGATAAGGGACAGTGGACAAAATGTCCACTTACCAAATCCTTAAAAGAATGAGAATGGTTTGTTATGGATACCGGCGGCGGTCAGGGAGATCGCTGCCTTTGACCATAGCATAGACTAACATAAATATAAACATACAGCCCAGGCTCAAAGCAGAGAGGCTTTCTGCATGGGCAGCGTCATATCAGGTAAATCTATTTCGGTAGCGGCTACCGAAAATCATACAGAACATTAGTCAGCGATCCAGGGGCAGATTCTGCTCTTTAAGCGACAGTTCTTCATTAACAACATATCAAGAAAATCAATATTTCCCTATAAGCCAGTCCAGACCTGAACATACATATTTCGGAAGGAGGATATGTAAAAAATGTTGCGTTTTAATTTGTTTTGTATTGGGGTACGGCAAATTCTGCCGTACACGGAAGGAGGACTGGTATCATCAACAAAGGACGAAACTCTTTTGACCTGACCCGCCATATCGGCTCCACCACCTATAAGGTGAGGGTTCACATGGCGGAAAACGGCGAAGGCACAGTAGAGGACAAAATTTTACGGCTGATCCAGATTAATATGTTGGAATCGGCTGCGGATTGTGGTATACTGGATTTGCCACAGACGAGCCGTCAGTCTGAAAGGAGCGCATAATTATGGCTATCAGACCGACGGAAGAAAAAATCACAGCTCTTTACGAGCGTCTATCCCGCGACGATGAGATCGCTGGGGACTCGAACTCCATTGTTAACCAAAAACGTTATCTCGAAACCTATGCTGAGCAGCATGGCTACACAAACCTTGTCCACTATACGGACGACGGCTACAGCGGTGGCAACTTTGATCGGCCCGCCTGGAAACAGCTTGTCGCAGATATAGAGGCAGGAAAGGTGGCAATCCTACTCAGTAAGGACATGTCCCGAATCGGGAGGAATTATCTCGAAACGGGCTTCTACACGGAGGTAATGTTCAGGCAGCATGGGGTTCATTTTATTGCAATCGCCAACAATATCGACAGCGATGACCAGAACAGCAGTGAGTTTGCGCCAATGCTTAATATCATGAACGAATGGTACCTCCGGGACTGTTCGCGCAAAGTAATGGCGGCCTATAAAGTTAAGGGAACCTCTGGTAAGCCTGTCACAGGCGGCTGTATTTACGGCTATAAGAAAGACCCAGAGGACAAAGACCACTGGCTCGTGGACGAGGAAGCCGCTGAAGTGATCCGTCATATATTCCGGCTCGCGGCCTCCGGAAAAGGTCCCTATCAGATCGCATCTATTCTACGTGAGGAAAAGGTTGAAACACCAAGTTATTATCTGACCTGTCACGGGAGAGGATCAAGCAAAGCTCACTATGAGGAGAACCGCCCCTATGACTGGAACGGCTGCAGTGTCGGCAATCTTCTTTCAAAACCAGAATACAAGGGGCATACCGTCAATTTCCGCAGCGGTAAAAAGTCCTATAAAGACAAGCGGGTCAATTATCCGCAGGAAGACTGGCTGATTTTTGAAAATACCCATGAAGCCATTGTTGATCCGGAAACCTGGCAGCTTGCCCAGCAGGTCAAAAAGACGGTTCATCGGGTGGACACCACAGGAGAAGCCAATCCCCTGACCGGCTTTCTGTTTTGCGCGGACTGCGGAGCCAAAATGTATAATCACCGTTTTAAGAAAATGAACAAAAACGGAACGGAGTGCCTGGTCGATTCCTACGAATGCTGTGCCTTCAAAATGGGAATCGAGCGTGTCGATCAGACATGCTGCTCCCACTATGTCAACTCAAAAGCAAAACGGGCGCTTGTGCTGGAAACAATCCAGCGCGTCAGCAAATATGCGCTGACAAATGAAGAAGATTTTGTAAAAAGATTAAGAGATCTTTCCCATCTTCAACAGGAAAATGCAGCAAAGGAGTTGAAGAAAAAGCTCCGGCGCGACCAGAAAAGAAGCAGGGATCTGGATACACTTCTGAAAAAGCTGTACGAGTCCTATGCCCTGGAAAAGATCCCGGAAAAACGGTATGAAACCCTGTCCGCAGAATACGAAAAGGAGCAGGCCGAGCTTGAAGAAGTCATCGCCGCTGAACAGAAGGAACTGGACGCTTTCAACGAAGATACCGAAAAGGCAGATCAGTTCCTGGCTCTGGCCAAAAAATACACGGATTTCTCAGAGCTGACCACACCCATGCTCTATGAATTCGTGGATAAGATACTGGTACACAAACCGGAAAGAATTGATGGCGAACGGGTACAGGAAATTGAAATTTATCTGAAGTATATCGGAAAATTTGATGTTCCTGCCCCCGAACTGTCTCCCGAAGAACAGGCAGCAGAAGAAGCTGCCAGGCTGAGCAGGAAAAAGAAACGGGAATGGTACCGCTGTCATCAGGAGAAAAAGAAACAGGAACAGATGTCTTAAGGAGCCTCATGCAGGCTCCTTTTTTTCTGCGCTGCGGCGGAAAATGATTGGATAAGAGGACTTCATTAATGAATGTCCCGGCAGCACCGTTCCGGAATTTGGATTTATCACTGCGGGCGGTCGGGATGCTGGGCAGGATGTATGCCCTGTCAGATAAAGATGGAGGCATGACGGACTATGATTTATGTGCAGCCTGTCACCTCGATATCGAAAGTGTTTCCGAGAAATCCCCAAGAAGCTCCCTTAAGCATTATGGCATCCGAAGCACTTACCACGGCGAGCATGAACTGCTGCAGCGCTATGGGCATCACAAGCGATGCGAGCTTCTGATTAAATTCCTGATCTTCAAATACCGCAAATAATTTCCGCAATGTTTCTTTCTCCATGTTGACCCCTGCCGGTTTCTTTGTATAATTATATAGGAACCAATTAGGTAACACTTTCATAATTTCGCAAAATAATAAAACAATATCGTTGAATTTAGGTAACAGTTCGGAACAGCATCGAAATGAAAAGTCACTGGACGTCTACACTTCGTCTCGGTCGGTCCTGAACGCGTGCCACTGGCACGCAGGACCGCTTAGCAACGACCGAAACGGAGCGTAGACCTGCGGCCTGCTGTTCTGAATAATTACATATCAGAATTATATATTAGAAAGGAAAAACATGGTACGAGTAGACATCCGGAAGGACGGAGCAGAAAATGTAAAATATGATTATGACGGCTATTTTGCGTATGTGCGCAGAGGTCTGCTGTCATCTTATCCCGGGTTTGCGGCTGACAGCCACTGGCATGACGACCTGGAGTTTATATCTGTTCTATCAGGCGATATGCATTACAATGTCAATGGCGAAATTGTACATCTCGGCGCAGGACAGGGAATATGGGTAAATGCCAGACAGCTTCATTACGGCTTTTCACCGGAGCATACGGAGTGCGATTTTTACTGTGTGCTGCTGCACCCCACGCTTCTTTGCGCTTCACAGCAGATAGACCGCGACTTTATTTCACCGATCGTCTCGGATGAGTCCCTTCCTTATATCCTGCTTGATAGTCAAACTCTCTGGCAGGAACAGATACTGGAAGCGATCCAGTTCATTTATGAATGCCGGGAATCCCCTTTTGCGCCGCTGCACATCCAGAGTCTGTTCTACCAGATCTGGGGACTGATGAGTGAAAACGTTCAAAATGTCAAAAGGAAAACTGGCGTAAACGACCGCCGCCTGTCCATCCTGAAAGATATGCTGTCTTACATTCAGGACAACTGCAACAGCAAGGTGACGCTCAATGACATTGCGGCTGCGGGAAATGTAAGCAGCAGTACCTGTCTTGCAATATTTAAGAAATATCTGCGGGATACACCGGCAAATTATCTGATCAGGTACCGGCTGAAAAAAGCAATGGAATTATTGCAAAAAAGCGATCTTTCCATTACGGAGATTGCGTTTGATACAGGGTTCAGAGGAGCAAGCTATTTTGCGGAGGCATTCAGAAAGAACTGCGGCTGCTCGCCGAGCGAGTACCGGGCAAAGAATCAACCCAAAGCGTAAAAAATACCAGTCTGCGGCTTAAGTATTGCGCAGACTGATATTTTCTGCTTATCGCATTCATCAGCACTACTTCAGTTTTTCATATACATCATCTGTAACAGCTTCCAGCCACTCATTAGAACCATTTTCTCCTGGTACCTCGACCGCCAGATGAGAGAACCAGCTGTCAGGTGCAGCGCCGTGCCAGTGCTTCACGCCAACCGGAATGTTGATGCAGTCGCCTGGTTTCATTTCCACCGCGTCCTTGCCCCACTCCTGGTAGTATCCACGCCCGGCCACACAAATTAAAATCTGTCCGCCGCCCTTGTCTGCGTGATGGATATGCCAGTTGTTGCGGCAGCCCGGCTCAAAGGTCACATTGAAAATGCCAACCTGACTTGTAGATACAGGAGCGAGATAGCTCTGGCCGATAAAATACTGCGCAAAAGCGTCATTTGGCTCGCCGATGGGGAAGACCATTTCCGACGCATGGGCCGCTTTAGCATTGTCAGCAGAAGCACCTTCCATGCTGTCCGCATATACCTCTTTCGCCATGCGGAAAGCCGCCCATGCATTCGGCCAGCCTGCATAAAATGCCGCATGTGTCAGAATTTCTGCCA
>JAJBUB010000106.1 GCA_020860575.1 Clostridiales bacterium
GGTAGTGCCAACACAACAGAAACAGTCAGTCTTCGGACCGACTGTTTTTGTTTGCACAGATTGACTTTTTCGCAGACCAATCGCCGCGGAGCAGACGCTCTGCGGCGATTCTCATCCGATGGAGTGAACTGATGTTGCCTCACCTCATGATTGGTCTGGTCTGCCGTAACGGATCACACGCCTTCAATCTGGGCAGTCAGCTCCTCGATTTCGGAGATGATACCGCCGATGGTGTCGATGGTGTCCAGCAGGGGGGCGTCGGTGGTGATGTCCACCCCCGCCAGGGCCGCCAGGCCCACCGGGTCCAGGGTGCTGCCCGCCTTTAGCACCCGCTTCCAGTCGTCCACGGCGGGCTGGCCCTCCGTCTCAATGCGCATGGAGACCTGGGTGGCCACCGTCAGTCCGGCGCTGTAGGTGTAGGAGTACAGACCCATGTAATAGTGGGGCTGGCGCATCCAGGTCAGGGCTGCGTCGTCGTCGATATCCACGGCGTCGCCCCAGAAGGTCTGTAGCGTCTCCTTCATAATACGGCTGAGGGTACCGGCGTTGACGCTACCGCCCCGGTCTACGATGCGATAGACCTCCCGCTGATAGGCGGCCTCCAGCAGATGGGTGACAAAGTTGTGATAATAGGTGTTGCGTATCATGCAGGAGAGCACCCAGCGGCGGAACCGGGGGTCGTCGCTGGTTTTGAGGAGATAGTGGGCCATGAGCAGCTCGTTCATGGTGGAGGGGGCCTCTACAAAGTAGGTGGAAACGTCGGTGTCAAAAATGGACTGAGCGCTGTTGCAGGCCTTGAAATGTCCGGCGTGACCCAATTCGTGGGCCAGGGTGAACACGTCCGACATCCGCTCGTTCCAGGCCAGCAGGATATAGGAGTTCTTCCCATAGGGGCTGGAGCAGAAACCGCCGGTGGACTTGCCCTGGTTCCGGGCAAAGTCGATCCACCGCTTGTCATAGGCCTCCCGCACCATGGCCACATAGTCCTCTCCCATGATGGAAAGGCCCTTTTCGATGTACTCCCGGGAGCCCTGGATGGTGACCTTGGGGTCATACTCCGGGTCAACGGCGATTTTCAGGTCGGCAAAGGTCATCCGGTCCAGGCCGTGGATCTTTTTCAGCAGCCGGGCATACCGCTGCATATGGGGGGCCAGCCGCTCCATGATGAGGTCGATCTGCCGGTGATAGAGGGACTGGTCCACCTTCTGCCCAAAGAGGAGGCTGTCAAATACGGAATCGTAGCCCCGGAGGTCGGCCATAGTCTTTTCCGTCTGCACCTGGGCGTTGTAGGCGGCGGCGGTGACGTTCTCATACTCCCGGAGCTTGGCGGAGAAGGCGGAGAAGGCGCTCCGCCGGACGGCGGTATCCGTCTCATACTCGTAGTCGTCCTCGAACAGGGAGTAGCCCAGGGGGTACTCCTTCCCGTCCACCGTGAAGGGCGGGAACTTCATGTCCGCCAGCTTTGCCATGTTGTAAATCTGGTAGGGCGCATTCACCGTCTGGGACAGGGCGGCCAGGGCACGCTCCGTCTCCGGGTGGAGGCGGTGGGGCTTCTCCCGGAGGATATCCCGGAGGAAATGACAGTTGGCCTCGGACTGGGCGGCTGCCTCCGCCAGCAGGGCCTCGTCCGCCTGGGACAGCTCACTGGTCACGAAGCTGAGCTGGCTCATCACCTGGGCGGCCAGGCGGTTCTGCTCCCCGTTGCGCTCCTGGTTGTGTGCGTCGGTGTAGTCCACCTCCACTGCCAGGTGGCAGTAGTTGGAGGTGAGGGTCAGCAGCCGAATGGCCTCCCGGAAATCGTCCAGGCAGGCGTTGACTGTCTCAGGAGAGGTCAGCTTGCCCTGGTACTGCTGTACCATGCGCTCGGCCAGCGCCCGGAGCCGACGGGCGTCCTGATACATGGCCTCCTCGGTGGGGTAGATGAGGGACAGGTCCCAGGTCTCGGCGACGGGGACATCCTTGCGAAGGGTGGTGCTCATTGGCGTTACTTCCTTTCCTGTGTTTTCCTGCGCCTATTGTACCCTACCCGGATGAAAAAAGCAAACCGAACCTCCGAAGGGAGGCCCGGTCTGCAAACAGGCGATATGTGGTTTACTTGCACAGCTCCGTGGCCACGGCGGAGGCCAGGCGGGCGTTGTTGAACACCAGCTGAATGTTGGAATCCAGACTGTCGCCGCCGGTCAGGTCCTTGATCTTGGTCAGCAGGAAGGGGGTGGTCTGCTTGCCGTGGATGCCCAGGGCGTTGGCCTCGGCCACTGCCTCGTCGATGGCCTTGTTGATGACGTCCGCATCCATGGAGTACTCCTCCGGGATGGGGTTGGTCACCAGCATACCGCCCTTGAGCCCCATCTCCCGCTGGGCCTTAAACGCAGCGGCCACCTCGGCGGGGGTGTCCAGCTCGTAATCCACGCCGAAGCCGCTCTTCCGGGTGTAGAAGGCGGGCAGCTCGCTGGTGCCGTAGCCGACGACGGGGACGCCCTTGGTCTCCAGGTACTCCAGGGTCAGCCCCAGGTCTAGGATGGACTTGGCCCCGGCACAGATGACCATGACCGGGGTCTGGGCCAGCTCCTCCAGGTCGGCGGAGATGTCCATAGTGGTCTCCGCTCCCCGGTGGACGCCGCCGATGCCGCCGGTGGCAAAGACGGAGATGCCAGCCAGGTTGGCGATGATCATAGTGGTGGTGACGGTGGTGGCCCCGTCCATCCCCTTGGCGACGATGACCGGCAGGTCACGGCGGGAGACCTTGGTGACCTCCTGGCCCTTTTTGCCCAGACGCTCGATCTCCTCATGGGTGCAGCCCGCCTTGAGGCGGCCGCCGATGATGGCGATGGTGGCGGGGACAGCTCCGCAGGAGCGGATGATCTCCTCCACCTTGAGGGCGGTCTCCACGTTCTGCGGGTAGGGCATGCCGTGGGAGATGATGGTGGACTCCAGCGCCACCACGGGCCGGTTATCCTTCAGAGCCTGGGCCACCTCAGGGGCCACGTCCAGATACTTGGTGAGAGACATGATGCAGTACCTCCTGTGATATGATAATAGTTTGTGAGTCAGTCTTTTTATGAAAAGCCGCGCAGCGGCAGGGACACAGGTTTACTGCGCCATCCGCTCCAGGATGGCCTCGCCGGAGAGCTGGGGGTTGATGGTCTCCGCTCCCTCAATGGAGATGGCGGCGGCGGCCTGCGCCCGACGGGCGGAGCCTTCCAGGTCGTTGCCCTCCAGATAGGCCCAGGCCAGAGCCGCCATAAAGGCGTCTCCCGCGCCGGTAGCGTTGACCGCATGGGCGGGATAGCAGGGGAGACGCAGGCCTCCCCAGTGGTCGGCGGCGTAGACCCCCTCGCTCCCCAGGGAGATGAACACCCGGCGCAGCCCGGTGTCCAGCAGGGTCTGAGCTGCCCGCTCCAAGCTCTCATCGTCGGTGATGGACACGCCGGAGAGCAGCTCCGCCTCGTAGCGGTTGGGCTTGAGAGTGTGAATTTTTCCCAGAACGTCCCGGAGTTTGACCGCCTTGGCGGTGGAGACCGGGTCGGCGAAGATGGGGGCCTTCACGTTCTCGCACAGCCAGCGCACCGACTCGGCGGGGATGTTGGTGTCCAGAATGACGATCTGGGCGTTGTCCAGCAGGGCGCGATGGCTTTGCAGATAGCCCGGGGTCACATGGTCATAGATATCCATGTCCGAGATGGCCAGGGCCATGTCCCCGTCCGGGCCGGAGAGAAAGACGTAGTTGGAGGTGACCCCTCCGGGGACCTGGAGTGCCTGGGAGATGTCGATGCCCAGCTCCCCGCAGGAGGCGGCGATTTTCTGGGCGTAGATATCGTCTCCAAATGCGGTGAGCAACCGCACGTCCACCCCCAGCAGCGCCAGATTGTGGGCGATGTTTCGCCCCACGCCGCCCAGGGACATGCGCACCCGGCCGGGGTTGGAATCACTGGCCACCAGAGGGGCGTAGGCCTGTCCGCCGATGTCCATATTCACACCGCCCACCACCGCAACATAGGAGGCGGTGCGGAGGACGTAGCCCTTTCCGGCGATATAACCCTTTTTCATCAGGTTGGAGATGTGGACGGCCACTGAGGAGCGGGTGATCCCCGCCCGATTGGCCAGCTCCTGCTGGGAGATCATAGGGTTTTCTGCGATCCAGTTCAGAATTTCACGTTCCCGCTGGGTCATAGAACCTTCTCCTCCCATGTGGTCAATAAGCAGTTGCTTATTGACTTGATTTTCGTTTATTATACGACATTCTCACAAAGAGGTCAACAGGTTTTGTTCGTTTTGTGAAAAAAGACGCTATATGAAGAATTGTCGAACCCGGTCTGAACAGAGCAGAAACGCCGATTTGCAGCAGGGACGATATTAGGGTCGATCCCGTTCAAAATTCGCCGAATTGGGGGTTGCTATTTTGTAAAGGCAATGTTAAAATGTTCATACGCTCAGACTTACGATCTTTGACGACAAGGTGGAGTGCTGGGCAATTTTGGCCCCGGAGCGCAATGGCGACGGGGAATATGATCAGGAAAGGATGACACACGGATGAAACAGATGAAGAAGCTTCTCGCTCTCCTGCTGGCTCTGATGATGTGCTTCGCTCTGGCTGCCTGCGGCAGCAGCAGCGACGACAGCACTACCACTGATGACACCAGCACCACCGAGGAATCCAGCGACGACACCGAAGAGGCCAGCGACGCCGACACCGCCGAGGAGACTGACGACGCAGAGGCCGAGGCTGAGACCGAGGACACCACCTCCACCGAGACCGTCTCCGCCGACGACATCGACGACAACATGACCTCTGACGACGGTACTTATGAGATCGCTTTTGTCACCGACGTGGGCTCTCTGAAGGACAAGTCCTTCAACGAGGGCACCTGGAACGGCGTCAAGCTGTATGCTTACGAAAACGGCCTGTCCTACAAGTATTATCAGCCCGCCAACGAGAGCGAGGCCACCGATGATGACCGCTATGACGCCATGGCCGCTGCCTGCGACGCCGGCGCCAAGGTCGTTGTCTGCGCCGGTTATCTCCAGGAGGCCGCTCTGACCCAGGCTGCTATTGCTTATCCCGACGTGCAGTTCGTCTTCATCGACGGCTACACTCTGTATGATGGCGACACCGCTCTCACCAACGTGGCCGGCATCAACTTCCAGGAAGAGCAGTGCGGCTACTTCGCCGGCTATGCTGCCGTCATGGAAGGCTACACCGAGCTGGGCTTCTCCGGCGGCGGTGGCGGCACCAACCCCGCCTGCTGCCGTTACGGCTTCGGCTATGTGCAGGGCGCCAATGACGCTGCTGCCGCTCTGGGCATCACCGTCAACATCAACTATTCCTGGCTCTATGGCTCCAGCTACAGCGCCTCCCCCGATCTGCAGACCATGATCTCCGGCTGGTACTCCAACGGCACTCAGGTCGTGTTTGCCTGCGGCGGCTCCATGTTCAGCTCCATCGCCACCGCCGCTGCTGAGAACGACGGCGCTGTGATCGGCGTTGACGTCGACCAGTCCAGCGAGTCCGATACCGTCATCACCTCCGCCATGAAGGGTCTGGCCGAGGCTACCGAGTATGCCGTCGGCAAGTACTATGACGGCTCTTGGGATGAAATCGGTGGCACCACCACCACTCTGGGCGCTGCTGACGGCGCCGTGGGCCTGCCCACCGACACCTGGTCCATGACCAACTTCACCGTCGAGGACTACGAGGCTCTGCTGGCCTCCGTCGTCAGCGGCGAGCTGGTCGTCGACAGCGACTATGAGAGCAACTTCAGCCAGGAGTACTCCAACGTCACTGTCAACATGATCGAGTAATTTCTGTACAGACGGAAATAGCGAACCCAACAGGGAGGATGCATTCGCATCCTCCCTGTCAGTCTGTCAAAGAACGATCCCTCCGCCCCCATTTCTGGTATCATAAGGGAAATGGGGGTACGAATATATGGAGCCGTAGAGGAAGGATGCCCGGACAGAGAACAGCATAAGAACAGCTCCGGGAGGAGGTCAACGCAGAGCGGGTAAAGCTGGGCAAGAAGCCCATCGAGGAGGATGACGACGATGAGGGTGGCAGTGCTCCCATCGGTAGCACGACGGAAAAAACTGCGTCCACCACCGACCCAGACTGTGGAAAGCTCGATTTAGAGGTGCTTGCAAGGTGCGGCCCAGACTGATACGGCTTTCTTGCGCTCACTTGCCCCCGCTGCGGGAGGAAATTGGAATATAAAGAAACAGATAACTCCTGCGAGTTGAAGTGCCAGACAAAGAACTGCTTGTATGGCTCTGTAAGGGGAATATAAAAAATCAAAATTCTGGCAGAAAGCTCGATAGGAAACCGTCGTGCGTTTCTTTTGCCCAAAATTGGGAGGTAAATCCGTGAACGTAGAATCAGAAGCCATCCGCACACATGGCTAGGAGGGCGCTATAATGACCGACTATGCAGAACTGTCCACCCTTGCCCCTCGCCCAGCGGTTTCCGGTAGCTGAGGCCCAGGCCGGGACGAACCTGTCGCCCATGCACCTCCACTGCCGCAGCACCACCGTGCCGGACATGGACGAGGGGGCCCCGTTGAAAAACAAACCGGCGTTCGTTCCCGGGCGGCCAATCAAGATAAGCAGCGGGAATCCTTTCCCCGCCGTATTGACAAACACTTATCCAGATGTTACGATATGGCAAAATACAACGAAAGATGAGCAAAAGGAGGGAGTATTATGCTGCAAATTGCCATTGTAGAGGACGATGTGGAGGACAGCCAGCGTCTGGCCGGATTTTTAAAGCGCTATGAGGAGGAGCGGCAGCAGCAGATACGTCTCTCTCTCTTTTCGGACGGCCTGTCTTTCATCAGCGATTATAAGCCTTCCTATGACATCATCTTGATGGACATCGCCATGCCCAACATGGACGGAATGCAGGCGGCCCACCGCCTCCGGGAGCTGGACGACACGGTCTGCCTCATCTTTATCACGAATATGGCCCAGTACGCCATTGCGGGCTACGAGGTCAACGCCCTGGACTTCCTGCTCAAGCCGGTGGAGTACCTCCGTTTTGCCGCAAAGCTGGACAAGGCGATCCAGAACCGCAGCCTGAAATCGGACCGCATTCTGGTATTTCAAACGGGCAGCGATTATATACGGGTCAATCTCTCTGCGATCTGCTATATCAGAAGTGAAAAGCACTATGCGTTCCTCGTCACCCAGGAGACGGAGCATCGGGTGCGGGAATCCATGAAGGATCTGGAGCAGATGCTTCCCCGGGAGCGGTTCGTCCGCTGCGACAACTCCTATATTGTCAACCTGGCCTATGTCCAGAGCATTAACCGGGACAGCGCACAGGTCGGTTCCTACACGGTACCCATCAGTAGACCCCGCAGGAAGGAGTTTGTCAACGCCTTCACCCGTTATCTGGGGGAGCTGAAATGATGGCGAGGATCGAAGCACTGGTGACAGGAAGCTCCCAGGCCGTCCAGTTCTGTCTACAGCTGATGCTGGCCACCGGCATCCAGTGCGTCAGCCTGAAGCGGCGACCATGGTTCCTCCTGCGCATGGCCTGTGTGGTCCCACTGCTCCTCCTGCTGAGCGAGTGGCTGGACGGGCTGGAGCCGATCGCCTATCTGGGCTGGCTGCAAATGACACCCTTTGAGATCTGGGTGCTGATGCTGCCGGTCTGCTGTTTCCTGTTCGACATCACCCTGAAAGAGATGCTCTTTGTCTGCCTGGCGGGGATGGCCACCCAGCACAGCTGTATTATCTCCACAG
>JAJBUB010000005.1:0-36866 GCA_020860575.1 Clostridiales bacterium
CGCCCCCATGGAGCTGATGATAGGGACCCCCGCCCGGACCGCCTGCTCCGCCAGCGCCAGCTTGCCGGTCACGGTGTCGATAGCGTCGATGATATAGTCATAGTCGGAAAAGCAAAACTGCCCCGCCGTCTCCGGGGTGAAAAAGGTCTTATATACCGTCACACGGCACTCCGGGTTGATCTCCCCGATGCGCTGCCGGGCGGCGTCCACCTTGTACTGCCCGACCGTCTGCCGGGTGGCGATGATTTGGCGGTTCAGGTTGGAGAGGCTGACCCGGTCGTCGTCGATCAGGTCCAGCGCCCCCACGCCGCTCCGGGCCAGGGCCTCCACCGCGTAGCCGCCCACGCCCCCGATGCCAAAGACGGCCACCCGTGACCGGGCCAGCCGCTCCATACCCTCCTTGCCAAAGAGGAGCTGCGTCCTGGAAAACTGATTCAGCATGACGGCAAAACGCCTCCGTTCTCCTCCTCTGGCGGGACGTCGGTGATGGTCCCGCCGCCTATGACAGTGTCTCCGTCGTAGAATACCGCCGCCTGGCCCACGGTGGCCGCCCGCTGGGGCTGGTCAAAGGTGAGTCGCGCCAGGTCCTCCCCCTCCGGGGAGAGGGTGGCCCACTGCTCCTGCTGGCGGTAGCGGAGCTTGGCCTTCACCCGCATGGGGGCGGTAAGGGCGGGAACAGCGATCCAGTTCAGCTCCCCCACCAGCACCGTCCGGGTGTACAGCGCCTCGTCGGGGCCGACGGAGACGGTGTTGGCCGCCATATCCTTTTGGCAGACGTATACCGGCTCTCCCATGGCCAGGCCCAGCCCGCGCCGCTGGCCCAGGGTGTACCGCACCGCCCCCCGGTGACGGCCCACCACCTGCCCGGAGAGATCGAGAAAGTCCCCCTCCGGGTAGTGTTTGCCGGTGTACCGCTCCATAAAGGCGGCGTAGTCCCCGTCGGGGACAAAGCAGATGTCCTGGCTGTCGTGCTTGGCGGCGTTGCAGAAGCCCAGCTCCCGGGCGACGGCCCGGGTCTGCTCCTTGGTCATCTCCCCCAGGGGAAAGCGGATGCGGGAGAGCTGCTCCTGGGTGAGCATATAGAGGACGTAGCTCTGGTCCTTGCTCTCGTCCACCGCTTTTTTCAGCAGCCAGCGGCCCCTCCCCTCGTCCCAACAGATGCGGGCATAGTGACCGGTGACCACCAGGGAGAGGCCCTGCTCGTCGGCATAGCGGAGGAGCCTGTCGAATTTCATATACCGGTTGCAGTCGATACAGGGGTTGGGGGTGCCGCCCGCCTCATAGATGCGGACGAATTTGTCGATGATCTGGGTCCGGAAATCCACAGTGTAGTCCACCACGGAATAGGGGATGTCCAGCTGGAAGGCCACCTGGCTGGCGTCGTCCACGTCATGCTCCGAGCAGCAGGTGTGAAACTGGCTCTGCCCCACGGTGCTGTTGTTGTAGAGCCGCATGGTGACCCCCTGGCAGCGGCAGCCCCGGCGCAGCATCAGGGCGGCGGCCACCGAGCTGTCCACCCCGCCGCTCATGGCGACGAGGGCGCTCTCCTCTGTCGGATGGACCATGCTCTTACCCCCTTGTTTGGTATGTTGATGGCAATATCATATAGCAATCCACGGGGATTGTCAATCGGGGGCTGAGCCCTCCAGCACCGTCCCCGGATAGTAGTGGGCCAGGATCTCCTGATAGCTGCTCCCCGCCGCCGCCATGGTGTTGGCCCCGTATTGGCTCATCCCCACCCCGTGGCCATAGCCGGTGACATAGAAGGTGACGGTATCCGTCCCGCACTCCACCTCAAAGTGGGGGGAGCGGAGGGAGCAGAGGGTGCGCAGCTCGCTCCCGGTGACCTCCACACCCCCCACCGAGACGGACAGCACCGCCCCGCTGCCGTCCGTCTCGGCTGCGCCGAACCAGCCGGAGCAGTCCCCGGAGAGGTCCGCGTCGGGATATGCGGCGAGAAAGAGAGCGGAAAACTCCTGAGCGGAAAAAGAGACGACGCTGTAGTAGTTGGGGGTGTCCGCCTCGCTCTCCGGGCTGGAGACGGAGGTGAGATAGGGGAGGTCGGTCCCCCAGACATCCAGAGCGGAGCGGGTGGTGTCTGCGGAGGCGGCGTGAAACACGGTCAGCGCCGCCTCCCCCTCCCAGGTGAGGATCTCCCCGGCGGTCGCATTCACCGCCGCGGTGATTTTGGCGGCGTATTCCTCCTCCTTGTCCTCATCCCAGGCTGCCAGACGGTCCTCCCGGGACATCCACGCCTGGCAGCAGCTGTAGTCGGTGCAGACGTCCGCCTCCGGATGGGCGGATTTCTCCCGGGCAGTTTGATAGCAGGTGTAGGTGCGGGCGGCCACCGCCTGGGCCTTGAGGGCCTCCGACTCGAAGGCGGCGGGCATCTCGGCGGCCACCACCCCCCAGAGATAGTCCTCCAGCTCCATCTCCTCCACCGTCCCGTCGGGCAGCAGCACCGTCAGCGTCTCCGGGACCGGGGAGCCTGTTTCCGTCTGGAGCGCGTCCTCCGTCTCTGCGGCGCCGTCCGCCCCATCAGAGGGCACGGGCTCCGAAGCTGTCTCATCTGCCTCCGATCCTTCGGCGGCGATCTCCTCGTCGATTGCCCCCTCATCGTCAGGCTCGTCCGCTGCCAGGGCGGTCCCGACAGGGAAGGGGAGAGGCTCTTCCGGGAGGGCGGTCAGGGCCAGGAGCAGGACGGACAGGGTCAGAGCCAGGGACAGTGCGGCCACGCGATGCAGCAAAAGAAGCGCCTCCTTGCAAAATTCGGTTTGTGCTATGGGTAAAAATGGGGTAATGAAGGGGAAAATAACAACTGTTTTTTACGAAAAATGACAGAATTAAAGCGGATGATGCACTTTAGCGCGCTAACTCCGTTGACTTCCCTGTGCCTGACGTGGTATACTGTTGCCATACCGAGTGAAGACGGCTTACGCCAGAGAGAAGGGACACAGCTGTGTTGAATCGTCCGATTTCCAGTCAGACCACTGACTTTATCCATACGATGAGCGAGGAGCTTCAGGGGATGGGTCCCATCCCCCAGGAGAAATATGAGAAATACCAGGTCATGCGGGGCCTGCGGCACCCGGACGGCACCGGCGTCATGGCGGGCCTCACCCGGGTGGGCAGCGTCCAGGGTTACTATATGCAGGACGGGGAAAAGACCCCCATGGAGGGCAGACTGATCTATCGAGGCATCAGCGTCGAGGACCTGATCCGGGGCTGCACCTCTGAGAATCGGTTCGGCTTTGAGGAGACCTGCTATCTGCTGCTCATGGGGAAGCTCCCCAACTGGCAGCAGCTGACCGCCTTCCAGCAGGCCCTGGAGGAGATGCGCCCCCTCCCCAGCATGTTCACCGAGGACATGATCTTGAAGGCCCCCAGCTGCGACGTGATGAATAAGCTGGCCCAGAGCGTGCTGACCCTCTATTCCTATGATGAGGACCCGGAGACTATGACGGTGGAGAACCAGCTCCGCCTGTCCATGCAGCTCATCGCCCGGACGACCATGATCGTGGCCCACGCCTATGCCGCCAAGCGGTGCTATTTTGACAAAGGCTCCCTGTACCTCCACCGGGCGCAGCCCGGCAAGGGTGCGGCGGAGAACTTCCTGTCTGCCGCCCGGGACGACCGGCAGTACACCATGGAGGAGGCCCGGCTGCTGGACCTGTGCCTCATCCTCCACGCAGAGCACGGCGGTGGTAACAACTCCTCCTTCACCTGCCGGGTAATCTCCTCCTCCTATACCGACATCTTTTCCGCCATCGCCGCGGCGGTGGGGTCGCTCAAGGGTCCCCGGCACGGCGGCGCCAACATCCGCTGCAAGCAGATGATGGATTACATCGCAGAGACCGTCCCCGACTGGAAGGACGACGACGCTGTCTCCGCCTGCCTCGCCGGACTGCTCCGGAAGGAGGGCTACGACCATTCCGGGCTGATTTACGGCATGGGCCATGCGGTCTACACCCTCTCCGACCCCCGGGCGAAGATTTTGAAGCAGTTCAGCCGCAGCCTGGCGGAGAAGAAGGGGATGGAGGACCGGCTCAACCTGATCGAGAGCGTGGAGCGGCTGACACCCCAGGTCTTTGCCCGTGTCACCGGCAAGGACAAGGTCATGTGCGCCAACGTGGATTTGTACTCCGGTTTTGTCTACGATATGCTCAACATCCCGGAGGAGCTGTATACCCCCCTGTTCGCTGCCGCCCGGATGGTGGGCTGGTGCGCCCACCGGATGGAGGAGATTTTCAGCGGCAGCAAGATCATCCGCCCCGCCTATAAGGCCATCGGCGCACGGCAGCCCTTTGTCGCCCTGGACAACCGGGATTGAGAAGGGCGAAAGCGACCAAAACGCGACTGGTAACGGATTCGCCGGAACGTTAAGAGCAATTCGCAAATGCGTACTACTCTCCCTCAGTCTGCCCTTCGGGCAGCCAGCTCCGCCGTCAAGCGGCGCTTCCTGCCTCAAGGAGGGAGCCAAGGGGTTGCGTCAAACCCCAGCCTTCCTCTGTGAGGGAGGTGGCACGGCGAAGCCGTGACGGAGGGAGAGCAGTATGCACTAACGCTTAGCAGAAATCTCCCGGCGAATCCGGGAAGGCAACCTCCGACACATTCTCCCATCGAAACAGTCCATTTTGCTTTTTCCCACTTTTTCCCTCCCTGCACTGGACGGGAGAGAACAATTGTGCTAGAATGAAAAGCAGCGGTTTCGACCACAGTACCATAGCTTCATCGATCACAGGCTGCTGAAAATGCGGCCTGTTTTGCCATTCCGGGAGGGTTTCCCCGGAGAAAGGAGTTGCCCATGGAAGAGAGATATGACCGGCCCCGCCGCTCTCAGCGGAACCGGGGAAAACGCCGCAGACTGCGGCCGGGCTTCGTACTCGACGCCGTCTGCCTCGTTATCATCCTGATCTGTTTCTGCATTGGGGGCGTCCAGGCGATTCTGGACCACAACGAGACCAAGGCCCAGGAGGAGGCGGAGGCCGCCGCCCTGGCCGAGCAGGAGGAGGCCGCCCAGAAGGCGGAGGAGGAGGCCGCCGCTCTGTCGGAGACGGAGTACGACTTCACCATCGCCCTGATGGGAGACGTGAACCTGGACGACACCTGGTACAACATGACCTATCTGGTCGAGCAGGAGAACGGCATCTATGACTGCATCGGGGAGAGCCTGCTGGAGCGGATGCAGAGCGCCGACCTGTTCTGTGTCAACAGCGAGTTCGCCTTCACCGACGGGGGGACCGCCCTGAACGGCAAGGCGTACACCTTCCGGGCGCAGACCTCCAACATCTCCATCTACGAGACGATGGGGGTGGATCTGGTGACTCTGGCCAACAACCACGTCTATGACTACGACGCCGAGGGCCTGACCGACACCCTGGCCACCCTGGATGACGCAGGCATCGCCCATGTGGGGGCGGGGGAGAATCTGGAGGAGGCCTGTGAGCCGTACTATGTGGAGTTCAACGGCTACACCGTGGCCTTTGTCAACGCCTCCTGCGCCGAGAATATCCGCTACACCCCCCAGGCCACGGAGGACTCCGCCGGTATCCTGCTGTGCTATGAGACGGACACCTTCGTCCAGGTCATTCAGAACGCCAAGGAGAACGCGGATTTTGTCATCGCCTGTGTCCACTGGGGCACCGAGTACAGCTATGAGGCCAACGACACCCAGCGTACCACCGCCAAGGAGTATATCGACGCCGGGGCGGACGTGATCGTGGGCACTCACTCCCACTGTCTCCAGGGCATCGAGTACTACGACGGCAAGCCCATCTTCTACAATCTGGGCACCTGCTGGTTCAACGAAAAGACCCTGGATACCTTTCTGCTGGAAATCCACTTCACCGGCAACGCCGAGGAGGAAGATGTGACCTTCACCGTCACCCCCGCCATCCAGTCCGGCTGCGTCACCCGGCTCACCGAGAGCGACGAGGAGTGGAACCAGGTGGTCGATCTCATGGAGGCATATTCCTATGACGTGACCATCGGCTCCGACGGCACGGTCTATCCCAGCGACGAGGCTCCCGTCGCCGACGCCGACGACGGCACCGACGATGAGACCGAGGCGGAGACGGAGACCGGAACGGAGGACGGCACCACGGATGGGGACGCCACGGCGGACGATACCGCCGACGAGACCATGGACGAGACGGGTTCCGACAGCACCGCCGACGACGAGACCGCCGCGGGCTGATCGCACAGAAAAGGCAAACGCCGGAGAAGGGGAGACCCTCTCCGGCGTTTTTCCGCCTGTTTCGGCCCCGGACAGGCACCGGGGCGGGGCCGGGGGCATAGGATGCAGCATCCTACAGCGTCAAAAGGAGCGCAAATTATGCTGCAAGACCTTGCCTGTGCCGGCCTGGGGACCGGCTTTACCTTTCTCATGACCTGCGCCGGGGCCGCCCTGGTGTTTTTCTTCCGCAGAAACGTCTCCGACGCGCTTCAGCGGTGCTTTCTGGGCTTTGCCGCCGGGGTGATGATCGCCGCCAGCGTCTGGAGCCTGCTCCTCCCCTCCATCGAGCTGGGGGAGGAAATGGGCCTCCCCGGCTGGCTCCCGGCGGCCACCGGCTTCTGCCTGGGGGTGCTGTTTCTCCTGGGGCTGGACCACCTGCTGCCCCATCTCCACACCGTCCTGAACGTCCGGGAGGGCCTGCCCGCCCATCTGCGCCGCACCACCCTGCTGGTGCTGGCCGTGACCCTCCACAACATCCCGGAGGGGATGGCGGTGGGGCTGAGCTTCGCTCTGGCCGCCCAGAGCGGGGGAGGGCAGTCTGCGGCCTGGGCTGCCGCCGCTGCCCTAGCTCTGGGCATCGGCATCCAGAACTTTCCGGAGGGGGCGGCGGTGTCCCTGCCCCTGCGCAACGAGGGGATGAGCCGCCCCAGAGCCTTTGCAGTGGGGGCGCTCTCCGGGGTAGTGGAGCCGATCTTCGGCCTGCTGGCGGTGCTGGCGGCGGGACTGCTCCGGCCCGCTATGCCCTGGCTGCTCAGCTTCGCCGCCGGCTCCATGCTCTATGTGGTGGTGGAGGAGCTGATCCCCGAGGCCAACATGAGTCCCCACAGCGACCTGGGGACCCTGGGGGCCATGGCGGGATTCCTCATTATGATGGTGCTGGACGTGGCGCTGGGGTAGGGGAACTGACGGAGACGGACTTTATGAGACGTAAAATTTTTCTGAGGCATTTCCCCACAAATTTCCGGCATGATTCTCTCCTTTTCTCTCATACTGAACAGGAGAAATGAATTGAAGGAGGGACCGTCCCATGTCCAGTCCGTTCAGCCGCCGGGGGCGCATCCGCGCCGTCTCCTTTTTTGCCGCCGTCCTGGTCATCGCCTGCGGCGTCGCCATTCAGGAGCGATACCGGGCGGACCAGCTCCAACGCACCGTCTCCAACACCTATCTCCACGCCTTCTCCGAGGTGACCGCCAGCCTGGACCGGATGGACGCCGCTCTGCAAAAGGGGCAGTATGTGACCTCCGCCCCCATGTTCTGCTCCCTGTGCAGCGAGATCTCCGCTCAGGCTACCGCCGCACAGATGGCCCTGGGGCAGCTCCCCATGGCCAACGTGGAGCTGGAGCAGACCGCCGCCTTCCTGGCTACGGTGGGGGACTACGCCCAGGCTCTCTCCCGCTCCGCCGCCCTGGAGGGGACGTGGACGGAGGAGGACCGGGACAACTGGAGCCAGCTCTCCCAGGCGGCCCGGACCCTCTCTCAGCAGCTGGACGAGCTGGAGCTGGAGCTGTTTGACGGCAGCTTTTCCATCGACGATGTGGCTGCCGCCCAGGCCCGGCTGTCCGCCTCCACAGAGGAGACGGAGGAACCTGTCTCCGGTTTTCAGTCGGTGGAGGCGGATTTCCCGGAGCTGCCCAGCCTGGTCTATGACGGCCCCTTCTCCCAGCACCTGACAGGCAAAACGCCCCTGGCGCTGGAGGGGCTGGACGAGATCACCGGGGAGGAGGCGCTGGCCGTCGTCCGGGAGCTGCTGGGGGACGAGACGCTGACGGTGGAGGGGACCGTGGAGGGGAATATTCCCACCTACACCCTCTCCGGAGAGACGGACGCCGGGCGGAGGTCGGTCTCTGTCACCCGACAGGGGGGGAAGCTCCTGTCCCTGGTGACCCAGGGGACTCCGGCGGAGCAAAATTTATCCCCCGAGCAGGGGATTCAGGCGGCCCGGACGGCGCTGGAGCGGCTGGGCTTCGGGGAGATGGGGGAGAGCTACTACACCCTCCAGAGCAACATCCTGACGGTGAACTTCTGTGCCCTCCAGGACGGGGCGTACTGCTACCCCGATCTGGTGAAGGTGTCCGTCTCCATGGAGGACGGCAGTCTGCTGGGCTTTGAGGCCCAGGGCTATCTCACCAACCATCATCAGCGGACGCTGGAATCTCCCGCCGTCTCTCAGAAGGAGGCTCAGGAGATGGTGGCGGACAATCTGAGCGTTCTCTCCGTCCGACAGGCGGTGGTGCCCAGCCAGGGGGAGTATGAGCGCCTCTGCTGGGAGTTCCTCTGCGAGACGGAGGAGGGCAGCCACGTCATCGTCTACGTCAACGCCATGACCGGGGCGGAGGAAAAGATCCTTCTGCTGCTGGAGGACGAGCATGGGACGCTGGCAATGTAAAATGGGCCAATGCGGGGGCCTGCCTGAGCGTCGGGACCGCCTGCCGAACCCCTCCGCCGTCCGGCGGCGGTCCCCGGCGGGAGGGGCGGCTTTTTGTCTCAAATTCTCCTTGCATTTTGACCGCCGTTATGATATAAGTAAGGAAGTTGAACAGCGATGAAGGAGAAAATAGCGGGACCCACCCTTTCAGAGAGCCTGTGCCACCGGCTGAGAGCAGAGGCAGACGTTCCCCCGCTTGGTTCGCTCCGGAGCTGCCCGGGGGAAAGACCGGGCCGGGACGCCGCCGTTACCGGGCGTCAGAGCGCATCGGGGCTGCGGTCCCGGTGAATTTCGGGTGGTACCGCGGAAGACCGTCTTTCGTCCCGTTTTCGGGAGGAGAGGCGCTTTTTTGTCGCCAAATTCACCCTGTACCTGATATTTCATATTCCCATTCCAAACAAGGAGTTGTCACACATGCACATGAAAGAGCAACTGGCAAAGATCCGGGAGGAGGCTCTGGAGGCCATCCGTAACACGGATGTAGACTCCGCCCTGGACGCCGTCCGGGTCAAGTACCTGGGCAAGAAGGGCGAGCTGACCGCCCTGTTGAAGCAGACCGGCAAGCTCCCCGCCGAGGAGCGCCCGGTGGTGGGTCAGCTGGCCAACGAGGTGCGCACCACCCTGACCGACGCCATCACCGTCCAGAAGAAGGCCCTGGCCGCCTCCGCCATGGAGATGCGCCTCGCCGCCGAGACGGTGGATGTGACCATCCCCGGCGATCGCACCGAGCTGGGCCACATCCACCCCCTGACCAAGGTGGTGGACGAGATCACCGATGTATTCACCGGCATGGGCTTCGAGGTGGCCGACGGCCCGGAGATCGAGCTGGCCGCTTACAATTTCACCCGGCTGAACACCGAGGAGGGCCACCCGGGCCGGGAGTGGACGGACACCTTCTATATCACCGAGGGCCACGACGACCCCAAGAACGACGCCGTCCTCCTCCGCTCCCAGACCTCTCCCATGCAGATCCGGGTCATGGAGCAGAAGCAGCCCCCCATCCGCATGATCGCCCCCGGCCGGGTCTTCCGGAAGGACGAGGCGGACGCCACCCATTCCCCCATGTTCCACCAGATCGAGGGCATGGTGGTGGACAAGGGCATCACCATGGCCGACCTGAAGGGCACCCTCAACGAGGTGGTCAAGGCCCTGTACGGCCCCGACGCCGTCACCCGGTTCCGTCCCCACCACTTCCCCTTCACCGAGCCATCCTGCGAGGTGGATATGCAGTGCTTTGAGTGCAAGGGCAAGGGCTGCTCCGTCTGCAAGGGCGAGGGCTGGATCGAGCTGCTGGGTGCGGGCATGATCCACCCCAAGGTGCTGGAGGGTTGCGGTATCGACACCGACGTCTACTCCGGCTGGGCCTTTGGCATGGGCGTGGAGCGCCTAGCCATGCGCCGGTACGGCATCAAGGACCTGCGGCTGGTGTACGAGAACGACGTGCGGTTCCTGAAGCAGTTCTGATTGCCACACGGAGAGAGCCTGAACAGAAAGGCTCCCTACAAAACACGATAGGAGCATGAATCTATATGAGACTTTCCCGTAAATGGCTGAATGAGTTCGTGGACTGCGGCTCTGTCAGCGACAAGGCATTTGCCGAGGCCATGACCATCTCCGGCTCCAAGGTGGAGACGGTGGAGGACCACGGCGCTGAGTTCAAAAACGTGGTGGTGGGCCGTATCCTCTCCATGGAGCGGCACCCCAACTCCGACCATATGTGGGTGCTGGAGATGGACGTGGGCCAGGGCGAGGCCATCCAGATCTGCACCGGAGCCTGGAACATCCACGAGGGCGACCTGGTCCCTGTGGCCAAGCACAACAGCCTCCTCCCCGGGGGCCACAAAATCACCAAGGGCAAGCTCCGTGGCGTGCTGTCCAACGGCATGCTCTGCTCTCTGACCGAGCTGGGCCTGGACACCCGGGACTTCCCCTATGGCGTTGTCAAGCCCGCCGCCATTCTGGGGGATTACCACGTTCTCCCAGGAGAAAAGCCTTCCATCCCGGAGAACATCCAGCCCGGGCATCGCATCTACGGCAAGATCGTGGCTGCAAAGGTGCTCTCCTGCCGGACGGTGGCCTATAGCACCTATGCCCTGACCGTCGACGCGGGCAAGGGCGAGGTGGAGGTCACTACCGACTGTCAGAATATCCATACCGGGGACATGATCTGCTACCACACCGGAGAGGGGACGGTGCTCACTCCGGCGGACATCCACGCCCAGCAGAAGGAGTTCCCCAATTGCATCGAGGACGGCATCTTCATTCTCAACGAGGACTGCCAGCCGGGAGACGACATCCCCGCCGTGCTGGGCCTGGACGACCACATGGTGGAGTTTGAGATCACTCCCAACCGCCCGGACTGCCTGGGCGTCATCGGTCTGGCCCGGGAGGCCGCCGTCACCTTCGGCAAGGAGCTGAAGCTCCACGAGCCGGTGGTGAAGGGCTGCGGCGACGCCATCGTGGACTATGCCGACGTGGACATCCTCGACCCGGACCTCTGCCCCCGGTACTGCGGCCGTCTGGTGCGCAACGTGAAGATCGGCCCCTCCCCCAAGTGGATGCGGGAGCGGCTCCGGGCCTCCGGCGTCCGGCCCATCAACAACATCGTGGACATCACCAACTACGTCATGATCGAGTACGGTCAGCCCATGCACTCCTTTGACTTTGCCTGTGTGGAGGGCCACCACATCAACGTCCGCCGGGCCTATCCCGGCGAGGACATGACCACCCTGGACGGCAAGGCCCGGAAGCTGAAGGACACCATGCTGGTCATCGCCGACGAGAAGAAGCCCATCTGCATCGCCGGCGTCATGGGCGGCGAGAACTCCGAGATCACCGACAAGACCACCTCCGTCTTCTTCGAGTCCGCCAACTTCAACGGCGTCTCCATCCGCAAGACCGCCACCGCTCTGGGGATGCGCACCGAGGCCTCCGGCCGGTACGAGAAGGGGCTGGACCCCATGAACACCCTCCCCGCCGTGGAGCGGGCCTGTGAGCTGGTAGAGCTGCTGGGCTGTGGCGAGGTGCTGGACGGAGTCATCGACGTGGTGGCCCAGGACTTCACCCCCACTTCACTGAAGCTGGAGCCGGACAAGGTCAACGCCCTGCTGGGCACCGACATCCCGGAGGAGGAGATGCGCAAGACCCTCCTGGCCCTGGGCTTCACCCTGGACGGGGACACCATCTATGTCCCCTCCTGGCGGGGCGACGTGTCCCACTACTCCGACATCGCCGAGGAGGTGGCCCGGTTCTACGGCTACAACAACCTGCCCACCACCCTCATGCGGGGAGAGACCACCCGGGGTGGCTTGAACCGGGTCCAGAAGGCCTCCAACTATGTGGGCCAGATCTGCCGGGGCCTGGGCTACAGCGAGATTTTGACCTACTCCTTTATCTCCCCCAATTACTACAACAAAATCCGCATGGCGGAGGACGATCCCCGGCGCAAGTCCATCACTATTCTGAACCCTCTGGGCGAGGATACCTCCATTATGCGCACCACCGCCATCCCCTCCCTGCTTGAGACCCTGGCCCGGAACTACAGCCACCGGAACCCCTCCGCCCGGCTCTATGAGCTGGCCCGGATCTATCTCCCCCAGGAGGGGCAGGAGCTGGCCAACGAGCGGAAGATGCTCTGCCTCGGCGGCTACGGCGGCAATCTGGATTTCTTCTCCTTCAAGGGAGCCGTAGAGACAGTGCTGGAGTCCCTGGGCATTGAGAACGCCCGGTTCACCGCAGAACGCGACGACCCCACCTTCCACCCCGGCCGCTGCGCCACCCTGACGGTGAACGGCAAGCTGGTGGGCGTCCTGGGTCAGGTCCACCCCCTGGTGAACGAGAACTACGGCGTGGAGCCGCCCATGTTCGCCGCCCAGCTGGACTTCGCCCTGCTGCTGGAGGCCCAGAAGCAGGAGATCACCTACCTGCCCCTGCCCAAGTTCCCCGCCGTGGAGCGGGACATCGCCGTGGTCTGCGACGCAGACGTGCCTGTGGCCAGCCTGACGGACAGCATCTCCAAGGGCGGCAAGGGCCTGGTGAAAGAGGTCAAGCTGTTCGATATCTACACCGGCAAGCCCATCCCTGAGGGCAAGAAGTCGGTGGCCTTCTCCCTGCGCCTCCGGGCGGAGGACCACACCCTCACCGACGCCGAGGCGGACGCCGACATCCAGTCCGTCCTGGCTCAGCTGGAGCAGGACTGCGGCGCCGTGCTGCGGTAAGCCTTTTCCCGAATATAGCAATGCCCCGCCGAAACGGTCGCAGGACCGTCCCGGAGGGGCACTGTCATGTATGGGGGATAAGGGACTCGAACCCTCACGGATCGCTCCACGAGAACCTAAATCTCGCATGTCTGCCAATTCCATCAATCCCCCAAAACAACAGAGCCATTTTATCACAGGGGAAATTTGATGTCAATGCGGGGTGGGGGATCGAATGACAACGAAAAAAGCTGCGCCGGATTTTGATCCGGCGCAGTTTTTTTGGTGACAGATGACAGAGCCTTAGCCGTTTTCCAGCTCTACGATCAGGGACAGATTGGCAATCTCATAGCTGTTGAGATAGTTGCTGACGTTGGCATCAAAGGTGGCGGCGTCGATGGTGCCGCTGTACCAGGAACAGCTGTTGAAGTAGGACTGGAGATCGGAGTCGGTGAACTTTCTGCCGTGGCGGGCATAGATCTCGTTCCGGGCCAGCCGGAGCTGGGATTTGGACAGGCCGCTCAGCTCGCTGGCGGTGTAATACTTGCTGTTGCTGTAGGGCAGGATGTAGCCGGTGACGGTGGCGGTGCCGACGGTGATCGTGCTGTCAGAGCTGCCGCTGGAGGAGGTGGACAGGTAGCTGGAATAGACATACCCGGTGACGCCGCCCACCGTGACCTTGCTCCAGCCGCTGGAGGTGGTGCCCAGCCGGGTCACAGACTGGCCCTTGGTGAGAGTGGTCACCACCTTGCCGGTGGAGGCGCTGGGATAATCCCGGACATAGACGCCGGTGGTGGCGTAGACGGTGTCGTTGGTGGTCGTGATGCTCACGTTGTCGTCGGAGCTGCTGTTGTCGGAGCTGCTGCTGTCAGTGCTGCTGTTGTCCGTGCTGCTGTCGGCGGAGGAGGACAGGTAGCTGGAATAGACATAGCCGGTCAGCCCGTTCACCGTGATCTGCGTCCAGTTGCCGGAGGTCACGCCGGTGAGAGTGACCGCCTGACCGCTGCCCAGGGTGGCGATGACCGTTCCGTTGGGTTCGCTGCGCATATTGACGCCGGTGGTGGTGTAGGCGGTGGTGGTGGAGCTGCTGTCGTCATCATCGTCGTCGGCAGAGACAGCAGTGGTGGACAGATAACTGCTGAACACATAGCCCTCAGCGCCGTTGAGGGTGATGCGGCTCCAGCCGGTGTCGGTGGTGCCCGTCCGGGTGACCGACTGCCCCACAGACAGGCCGTTGATAATGTTGCCGGTCTCAGAGCTGGGATAATCCCGGACATAGACGGAGGCGGTGGCGTAGACCGTCTCGTTTACCTCGGTGATGGCGGGCAGCTCGGCGGCGGTGGTGTCGTCCGTCTCCTCCATTGTGGCGTCGTCCGCCTCCTCCGCGGCGTCGCCAGCCGTCTCGTCGGCGGTGGCAACCGTCTCCTCGGCGGTCTCACCGGTCTCGTCGGTCTCATCGGTGGTGTCAACCGTCTCATCGGTGGTCTCACCGGTCTCGTCGGTGGTGTCACCCGTCTCATCGGTGGTGTCAACCGTCTCGTCAGTGATGTCATCGGTCTCATCAGTGACGTCGTCCGTCCCGTCGTCCTCCTCCGGGATGACGTAGTCGGCGTCCGTATCGTCCCCGGCGGTGGCGTCGCTGTCGGAATTTTCCTCATCGGTCAGGCTGGTATCGTTGCCGTTGGCCTGATCGGAGTTATCCTCCCCGGTGAGCATGGAGCTGAGGAACACGACCATGGCGATGATGAGCAGGGCCAGCAGGGCGCAGACGGCGGCGATCACCGGGGTGGAGGATTTGGCCTTCTCCCGGGTGTGCTTGCGCTCGCTCCAGTTGAACTCCCCCTCCTGAGCGGTCTGCTCCGGCTTGTTCTTCTCCTGCGCTGCCCGGGTGGCCTCAGCGTTGTGCTTGGCCTCATAGACCTTCTGGGCGGAGGCGGCGGCGATCACAGTGGTGTCTACGCCGACGGCCTTGGTCTGCGCCTCGCCGGAGGCGGCGGGCTTTTTCTGCTGTGTGCCGGTATTGCCGGAGGCAGCAGCCCTCTGCCGGGGGCGTCTGGCGGTATTCTTCCGGGCGGCTGACGCTCTGGCGGCGGGCCTTGTCCCCGCCGTGGGGGCAGGCTCCGTCTTCTTGGCGGAGGGGTCCCGCATGGCGTTGACCACGAAGGGGGAATCCTCATCAAACGGCTCGTCATCCTCGGCAGCCTTGTCGCCGGAGCCATCGGCCTCGGAGGAGACCGCGCTGGAGACGACGGAGGAGACCACCGCCTGGACGTCCGCCATGGACACGTCGGCGGGCTTTTCGTCGGCGGACACCTCGGGCTTGGGGGCGGAACCGGTGGCAGGGATGTCCGCCTTGGGGGCCGCCGCCTGGGTCTCGCTCAGGGTGACGCCGTTTTCCGCCGGGGCGGAGGCGCTGTCAGGGATGGGGACTACATCGGTCAGAGGGCTGCCGCAAATGGAGCAGACGGGGACGATGTCGGAGTGTTCCACTCCGCACACAGGGCATTTTTTCATAGCAATTTCTCCATTTCCGAAAAGAAAGGTTGAATGTGGTCGAAAAATGATTCATAATAATCTTAAATGGGAATGGCGTTTTTGTCAATCCTAACCGGGCAACTTTCATAATATAGTAAGATTCTGCCAGTACCGCCCTCAGGCGGAGAGAAAGGAGAATGTACGATGGCACAGTGGGACAGTCAGATCGGGCAGCTCCAGCAGTGGCTGGACGAGAGCGGGTACGTCGTCTTTTTCGGCGGGGCGGGGGTCTCCACCGAGAGCGGCGTACCGGACTTCCGGAGCGTGGACGGCCTGTATCATCAGCACTACAGCGAGCCGCCGGAGACCATTTTGAGCCATACCTATTTTCAGCGCAGGCCGGAGGACTTTTTCCGCTTTTACCGGGACAAAATGCTCCCCCTGGAGGCCCAGCCCAACGATGCCCACAAAAAGCTTGCCGAGCTGGAGCAGGCGGGCAAGCTGAAAGCGGTGGTCACTCAGAACATCGACGGCCTGCACCAGAAGGCGGGGAGCCGGGAGGTGCTGGAGCTCCACGGCTCCGTCCTGCGCAATTACTGTGAGCGGTGCGGCAAATTCTACGGCGTGGAGGCGGTGGCCGGGAGCCAGGGGGTCCCCCGGTGCAGCTGCGGGGGCATCATCAAGCCGGACGTGGTGCTCTATGAGGAGGCCCTGGACGACACGGTGATGTACCGCTCCATCGAACACATCCGCAAGGCGGATATGCTCATCGTCGGCGGCACCTCCCTGGTGGTCTATCCGGCGGCGGGGCTGATCAACTACTACCGGGGCAAGCGGCTGGTGCTCATCAACCTCCAGCCCACCCCCTACGACCGGTACGCCAATCTGACCATCAACGAGAAGATCGGCCAGGTGTTCCGGCAGATCCAGGTCCGGTGACGGCCGGGGCAGGGGCGCGCAAACCTCTTGACAGCCTTAATGCCATTGGATTAAAATAAACTGCTAATGTTACCAATATTGTCATCTCCTGCCCATCGGCGGCGGGATACGGAGGAGAAGAGACTATGGCTAAGAATCAGAAACAGGTGAAGGCGATCACCTCCATGAGCGAGGACTTCGCCCAGTGGTATACCGACATCTGCCTGAAGGCGGAGCTGGTGGACTACGCCAGCGTCAAGGGCTTTATGATCCTGCGGCCTTACGGCTACGCCATCTGGGAGAATATCACCCGCATCCTGGACGGCAGGTTCAAGGAGACGGGACATGAGAACGTGGCGATGCCGGTGCTCATCCCGGAGAGCCTGCTGAAAAAGGAGGGCGAGCTGGTGGAGGGCTTCGCTCCGGAGGCCGCCTGGGTCACCATGGGCGGCAGCGACCAGCTGGAGGAGCGGATGGCCATCCGTCCCACCTCCGAGACCATGTTCTGCGACCACTGGGCCCACACCCTCCACTCCTGGCGGGAGCTGCCCATGAAGTATAACCAGTGGTGCTCCGTGGTGCGCTGGGAGAAGAGCACCCGGCCCTTCCTCCGCTCCCGTGAGTTCTGGTGGCAGGAGGGCCACACCATCCACGAGACGGCGGAGGAGGCTCAGGCGGAGACGGAGCAGCAGCTCAACTGCTACGCCGACTTCTGCCGGGACGCCCTGGCCATGCCGGTGCTGAAAGGCCGCAAGACGGACAAGGAGAAATTCGCCGGGGCGGAGGCCACCTACACCATCGAGGCCATGATGAAGGACGGCAAGGCCCTCCAGTCCGGCACCAGCCACTACTTCGGGGACAAGTTCTCCCGGGCGTATGACGTGACCTTCGCCGGACGGGACAACACCCTGCAATACCCTTACCAGACCTCCTGGGGTGCGTCTACCCGGCTCATCGGGGCGATCATTATGACCCACGGGGATGACAACGGCCTGGTGCTGCCCCCCGCCATCGCCCCCATTCAGGTCATCGTCATCCCCGTGGCTCAGCACAAGCCCGGCGTGCTGGACGCCGCCTATGCCCTCCAGGACCGCATCAAGGCCCTGGGCCTGCGGGTCAAGACCGACGACTCCGACCAGTCCAACGGCTGGAAGTACGCCGAGTATGAGATGAAGGGGGTCCCCCTCCGGGTGGAGATCGGCCCCAAGGATATGGAGAAAAACCAGTGCGTCATCGCCCGCCGGGACACCGGGGAGAAGTACTTCGTCCCCCTGGAGCAGCTGGAGGAAAAGGTGCAGTCTCTGCTCACCGAGGTCCACGACAACCTCTACGAGTCCGCCAAGCAGCGGATGGAGGAGAACACCTTCGCCTTCACCTCGGTGGAGGACGTGAAGGCCGCCATGGAAAAGCACACCTGCTTTGCCAAGACCATGTGGTGCGGCGACGAGGCCTGTGAGATTGCCATGAAGGAGCTGGCAGGCGTGTCCAGCCGGTGCATCCCCTTTGAGCAGGAGAACCTGGGGGAGGTCTGCCCCGTCTGTGGCAGACCAGCCAAAAAGATGGTGGTCTGGGGCGTGGCCTACTGAGCTGCGGCTGCGCCACGGCGAGAGGAGCAGCCCAACCGAATAACAGCGTAACGAACCGCCCCCGGCACGGCCTGACTGCCCGCCGGGGGCGGCGCCGTTTTCGTTCCGGACCGGCAGGGGCAGAAAAGTGCAAAAAAGATTCAAAAAGGACAAGAACATTTTGACATTTGGAAATCCACTGTCTATAATAATACCATACACACCCATCACCTGTGCCAGGAGGGGAGAGAGCTTGTTACAGATCGCGATCGTCGAGGACGACCAGGAGAGCGCGGAGACCCTGCGCCGTTTTCTGGAGCAGTACCAGACCGAGCGGGACTGCGAGTGTAGGATCATCGTATTCCAGGACGGAGAGGAGATCATCCGAAATTATCGCCCGGAGTATGACATCATCCTCATGGACGTGCAGATGGAGCATCTGGACGGCATGACGGCGGCGGAGATCATCCGCCAGCAGGACCCGGAGGTCATCCTCATCTTTATCACCAACATGCCCCAGTACGCCATCCGGGGCTATGCCGTGGAGGCACTGGACTATGTACTCAAGCCGGTGTCCTATTTCGCCTTCTCCCAGCGGATGGACCGCGCCCTCAGCCGCATCGACCGGAACCGGACCCATTATATCGTCCTGCCGGTGAAGGGCGGCTCCCAGAAGGTGGATGTGGCCCAGATCCGCTATGTGGAGAGCCGGGGACACAGCCTGCTGTTTCATATGCGCCAGGGGGAGATCGTCTCCAGCGGCACCATGACCGAGATGGAACGCCAGCTGGAGCCGTACGGCTTCTGCCGCTGCAACAAGGGCTATCTGCTCAACCTGGACGAGGTGGATGGTATCCAGGACGGCTCCGCCGTGGTGGGTCCGGACCGGCTCCTCATCAGCCGGGGCCGGAAGAACGCCTTTATGGAGGCCCTGGCCAACCGCCTGGGTGGGCGGACCAAATGAGCGCCTTTGCGATTGAAGATTTCTCCACCATTCCCCGGTACTACACAGCACTGGCGGAGTGGCTGAGCTGTATGCTCCTGGCTGTGACCTTTCACAACCAGCGGCGGCTCCACGGCTGGCGGCTGGTTGGGGCCTCTGCCATTGGCTTGGCGGCGCTGGAGCTGGAGCTGATTTTGACGGAGACCCTGCCGGTGTACCTCTGGTCGGTGGGCATGGTCGGGTCGGCGGCGCTGATGTTGGCCCTGCTGCTGGCCTGCCTGGACCTGCGCCCGGTGGAGGGGGGCTATGTCCTCACCAGCGCCTTTATGCTGGCGGAGTTCGCCGCCTCCCTGAGCTGGCAGCTCTACTATTATTACGCCGCTTACATCATCGGCGAGGAGCAGCCTGTGGCCGCCCTGGTGACGGTGCTGCTCACCTACGCCCTGGTGTTTACCGTATACGGCGTGCTGTCCTGGCGGAGTTGCCCAAGCGGGCGGTGCATCGCCGTGGGGCGGCGGGAGATGCTGACGGCGATGGTGGTGGCGGTGCTGTTCTTCATCATCAGCAATCTCAGCTTTATCTTCCCAGACACCCCCTTTACCAGCCACTACGCTGCGGAGATCTTCAACATCCGCACTCTGGTGGACCTGGGGGCGCTGGCGGTGCTGTTCGCCATGTACTTCCAGCAGCAGGAGCTCCACGCCCGGTACGAGCTGGATGCCATCCAGACCGTCCTGGAGACCCAATATGTCCAGTACCGTCAGTCCCGGGAGAGCATCGATCTCATCAACCGGAAATACCATGACCTGAAGCACCAGATCGCCGCCCTCCGGGCGGAGCCGGACCCCCAGCGCCGGAGCAACTGGCTGGACGCCATGGAGAGCGACATCAAGGTCTACGAGGCCCAGAACAAGACGGGCAACACCATCCTGGACACGGTGCTCACCAGCAAGAGCCTCTACTGCCAGAAGCACGGCATCAGCCTGACCACCGTGGCCGACGGGGCGCTGCTGGACTTTATGGACGCCATGGACATCTGCACCATCTTTGGCAACGCCCTGGACAACGCCGTGGGGTCTGTGCTGAAAATCGAGGATAAGGAGAAGCGGCTCATCCACCTGTCCGTCTCCGGAGAGCGGGACTTCGTCCTCATCCGGGTGGAGAACTATTTTGAGGGGGAGCTGACCTTCCAGGAGGGCCTGCCCCGGAGCACCAAGGGGGACGACCGGTTCCACGGATTCGGCGTCAAGAGCATCCGCTACTCCGCCCAGCGCTACGGCGGAACGGTGACGGTCATTGCCGAGCGGAACTGGTTCGATTTGAAGGTTTTGATTCCGAAAAATTCCGGTAAAAAGTGAATTGGCTGACATTTGTTTCCAGCATTCCCGGGGGATGAACTTTTCCACAAATTCCCCCGGGAATTTTTGTGCAATTTGGAGAGGCCCGCTTGCAGTTTGCGCAAAAAATCGGTCAGTTTGTGAAAAAAGTCTTTGCAAATCTGTGAACATATGCTATAATCGTAACCGCTTAGGGAAGCAACTTTATTCAAAAAGGAGGAAAATCAACTATGCTAGCCATTAACTGGGATGACGTCGTAAGTGTCGTAAGTCTGATTACCTCACATCTGATCGCCATCGCCGTGGCCCTGGTCATTGCGATCATCGTGATCGTTGCCGTCAAGGGCCTCGCCAAGAGGGTCAAGCGCCTCATCCGGGGCGAGGCCTGCATCGCCGTGGTTCTGGTGATCCTGATCGCGGCCAACATGATGTGCACCGGGCCTCTGTCCACCCTGCTGACCTCTGTGGCAGGCACCCCTGTCAGCAAGATCACTGACGAGACCACTGCCGAGGCCACCAGCCTGGTCAACGAAATCTGCGAGGAGGGCATCACCCTTCTGGAAAACGATGACGACATCCTGCCTCTGTCCACCACCAAGGTCAACGTCTTTGGCTGGTCCGCCACCAATCCCTGCTACGGCGGCACCGGTTCCGGCGCTCTGAACGACGCCTATGAGACCGTCACCTTCCTTCAGGGCCTGACCGATGCGGGCATCGAGTACAACACCGAGCTGATCGACTTCTACACGTCCTATCACGACACCTCCCTGCCCAACGTGGGCATGTGGGCCCAGGACTGGACTCTGCCCCAGCCCTATGCCGCTGATTACGACGACAGCCTGATCTCCAACGCTGTTGACTACTCCGACACCGCCATCATCTTCATCTCCCGCGTCGGCGGCGAGGGCGCTGACCTTCCCACCGATATGACTGCTGTTGTGGACGGCTCCTGGGCCGAGCAGAACGGCGGCTCCACCTACTTCGCCGGCTCCTATGACGATACCGTGAACAACGGCACCGACTGGGACGAGGGCGACCACTATCTCCAGCTGACCAACCCCGAGGAGGAGATGGTCGAGCTGGTCTGCTCCAACTTTGACAACGTCATCGTCATCTACAACGGCGCCAACGCCTTCGAGCTGGGCTGGGTCGAGGACTATGACTCCATCAAGGGCGTGCTGTGGTGCGCCGGCACCGGTCAGAGCGGCTTCGACGCTCTGGGCGAGATCCTGGCTGGCACCGTCAACCCCTCTGGCCGTATGGTCGACACCTATGTGTATGACCTGACCGCCACCCCCACCTGGAACAACGCCGGCAACTTCGAGTATGACAACATGGACGAGTTCCTCGAGGCCAACGACTACTACAGCTCCTACACCAACGTCACCTTCGTGAACTATGTGGAGAGCATCTATGTGGGTTACAAGTTCTACACCACCGCCGCTGCCGAGGGTCTGTTCGACTATGACGACATGGTCCAGTACTCCTTCGGCTATGGTCTGAGCTACACCACCTTCACCCAGGAGATCAGCAACTTCTCCAACGACGGCACTAACATCACCTTCGACGTCACCGTCACCAACACCGGCTCCGTGGCCGGCAAGGACGTGGTGGAGATCTACTTCAACCCGCCCTACACCCACGGCGGCAGCGCGAAGGATACCGCCAACCTGCTGGACTTCGAGAAGACCGAGGAGCTGGGCGCTGGCGAGTCCCAGACCATCAGCTTCTCCATCCCCATCGAGCAGATGGCCTCCTATGACGACACCGGTTATGGCTGCTACGTCCTGGAAGCCGGAGACTACATCATCTCCATCAACTCCGACGCCAACACCATCATCGACTCCGTGACCTACACCCAGGACGAGACCATCGTCTATGACGAGGACAACGCCCGCGACAGCGACAACACCGCCGCCGTCAACCAGTTTGACTATGCCCGCGGCGATGTGACCTATCTGTCCCGTGCCGACGGCTTTGCCAACTATGACGAGGCCACTGCCGCTCCCACCAACTACAGCATGAGCGACGAGGCCAAGGCCACCTTTTACAACGTCAGCACCTACCTCACCGCCGAGGCCACTGCCGCCGATGAGGACGCCGACGCCGAGTATCCCACCTGGGGCGCCGACAACGGCCTGTCCCTGGTCGATCTCCGCGGCCTGGACTACGACGATGAGACCTGGGATTCCCTGCTGGATCAGCTGACCATCGACGAGGCTGTCAGCCTGGTGGCCCTGGGCGGCTATCAGACCCTGGCGATCGAGTCCATCGACAAGTATCGCACCAACGACTGCGACGGCCCTGCCTCCATCAACAACAACTTCACCGGTCAGGGCTCCGTGGGCTTCCCCGCCGCCGTCATGATCGCCGCCACCTGGAGCGATGACATTGCCTATGCCTTCGGCGATTCCATCGGCGAGATGGCCGACGAGATGGACACCTCCGGCTGGTATGGCCCCGCCATGAACACCCACCGCACCGCGTTCGCCGGCCGTAACTTCGAGTATTACTCCGAGGACGGCGTCCTGTCCGGCTCCATCGCCGCCAACGCCATCCAGGGCGCTCAGGCGCATGGCGCCTACGCCTACATGAAGCACTTCGCCCTGAACGATCAGGAAGCCAACCGCTGCTCCATGCTCTGCACCTGGACCACCGAGCAGGCCATGCGTGAGATCTATCTGCGTCCCTTCGAGATTTCCGTCAAGGAAGGCGGCTCCCTGGCTGTCATGTCCTCCTTCAACTACATCGGCAACCGCTGGGCTGGTGGCACCTCTGAGCTGTGCCAGACCGTCCTCCGGGACGAGTGGGGCTTCGAGGGCTTCGTTGAGACCGACTACTTCGGCGTCTATGGCTACATGAGTGCCGACCAGGCCGTCCGTAACGGCACCGACCTGATGCTGGTCAACTATGCCACCACCACCAGTGAGATGCAGTTCACCGAGACCGCAGGTGCCCAGCAGGCTCTGCGTCAGGCTGCTCACCGCATCCTGTACGTCACGGTCAACAGCCGTACCTACAGCGACGAGGGCATCGAGCTGGCCACGCAGGACAACCTGTGGGAGACCATCCTCACTGGTGTCAACATCGGCGTGGGCATCGTCCTGGTCCTCTGGGAGTGCCTGCTGATCTACAACTTCGTGAAGCGGTCCAAGAAGGGCGAGTAATTTCCCCGACTTGACCTGTAAGCGATGACCTAAGTTGCTTTCCCGACCCTCCCGCCCCCCGGCTTGCCGGGGGGCGGGTTCCCAAGGGGTCTCCTTTGGGGGCCTGTCGAAGCGGTTTCTGCTGGGGCAATGCAGAAACAGTTTCGACAGACTGAAATTCATTTCAGCTGTTGGCAATCCACGAACACGCGCAAAAGGGAGGAAATTATGCTGAAACATCAAGACATCATTTCAAAAATGTCCCTGGAGGAGAAGTGCTATTACCTCTCCGGCAAGGACTTCTGGTCATCCCGGACGGTGGAGCACGCTGGCGTCCCCAGCATGACCCTGTCTGACGGCCCTCACGGCCTGCGGAAGCAGGAGGGCGCAGGAGACCAGCTGGGCCTGAACGGCTCTGTTCCCGCCACCTGCTTCCCCACGGCGGCCACCATGGCCAACAGCTGGGACCCCGCTCTGGGTGAGGAGATGGGCCAGTATCTGGGGGAAGAGGCCGCTGTCCAGGATGTGTGCGTCCTGCTTGGCCCCGGCATGAACATGAAGCGCTCCCCTCTGTGCGGGCGTAACTTCGAGTACTTCTCCGAGGACCCCTATCTGGCGGGCAAGATGGCTGCCGGTTACGTCCGGGGCATTCAGTCCAAGGGTGTCTCCGCCTGTCCGAAGCACTTCGCCGCCAACAACACCGAGCTGCGCCGTCAGGCGTCCGACTCCGTGGTGGACGAGCGTACCCTCCGGGAGATCTACCTCACCGCCTTTGAGATCGCCGTCAAGGAGTCCGACCCCAAGAGCATCATGTCCTCCTACAACATGATCAACGAGGTCTATGCCAACGAGAATGAGCATCTGCTCCAGGAGATCCTCCGGGACGAGTGGGGCTTCTCCGGCTTCGTGGTGTCCGACTGGGGCGCCTGCAACGACTATGTGGAGGGCGTCCGGGCCGGTTCCCATCTGGAGATGCCCACCACCGGCGGCGACTCCGGCAACCAGCTGGTCAAGGCCGTCCAGGAGGGCCGCATCTCCGAAGAGATGGTGGACCGCCGTGTGGACGAGCTGCTGGAGGTCGTCCTCCCCACCCGCGCCGCCTGCGACGCCGCCAAGGGCAGCAAGTTCGACGTGGAGGCCCATCACGCCATGGCCCAGAAGGCCAGCGAGCAGTCCATCGTCCTGCTGAAGAACGAGGACAACATCCTGCCTCTGGCCAAGGGCTCCAAGGTGGCCATCATCGGCGACTTCGCCGAGACTCCCCGCTATCAGGGCGCAGGCTCCTCCGTGGTCAACCCCACCAAGCTGGACTCCACCGTGGGCGAGAAGGGCGTCATCGGCAACTTCAATCTGAACGTCATCGGCTTTGAGAAGGGCTATCCCCGGGTCGGCCCGGCGGACGCCGAGCTCCAGGCCAAGGCGGTGGAGCTGGCCAAGAAGGTGGACTACGTCCTCCTATACCTGGGCCTGGACGAGATCTCCGAGTCCGAGGGCCTGGACCGCTCCCATATGCGCCTGCCCCAGAGCCAGGTGGAGCTGCTCAACGCCGTCAGCGCCGTCAACGAGAACGTCATCGTGGTCATGTCCGCCGGCT
This sequence comes from Clostridiales bacterium, assembly GCA_020860575.1. Taxonomy (GTDB): domain Bacteria; phylum Bacillota; class Clostridia; order Oscillospirales; family Oscillospiraceae; genus Onthomonas. The sequence goes on from JAJBUB010000005.1 coordinate 24,835, forward strand.
CCGCCATCGAGATGCCCTGGCTGGACAAGTGCAAGGCCCTCATCCACGGCTACCTCTGCGGCCAGGCCGGCGCCTCCGCCATGCTCAAGGCCATCCTGGGCGACGTGAACCCCTCCGGCAAGCTGTCCGAGACCTATCCCTACAGCTATGACGACGTGCCCTCCGCCCCCTACTTCCCCGCCAAGGAGCGCACCGTGGAGTATCGGGAGGGCCTGTACATCGGCTATCGTTATTACGAGACCGCCAAGGTCCCCGTCCTGTTCCCCTTCGGCTACGGTCTGAGTTACACCACCTTCGCCTACAGCGATCTGACCGTCTCCGACAAGGAGGCCACCTTCACCCTGACCAACACCGGCAAGATGGACGGCGCAGAGGTGGCGCAGCTCTATGTCAGCGCCAAGGTCAACGGCGTCTATCGTCCCGCCCGGGAGCTGAAGGGCTTCCAGAAGGTGTTCCTCAAGGCCGGCGAGAGCAAGACCGTCACCATCCCCCTGGACGACAAGGCTTTCCGGTATTTCAACGTCAAGACCAACAAGTTCGAAATCGAGGGCGGCGACTATGACATCCTCATCGGCGCCAGCGTGGAGGACATCAAGCTCTCCGGCACCGTCACCGTCAAGGGTACCGGCGCGGAGCTGCCCTACGATATGTCCAAGCTCCCCAGCTACGCTGTTGCGGACATCAAGAATGTCTCCGACGAGGAGTTCACCGAGCTGCTGGGCCATCCCATCCCCGACGGCCACTGGAGCGGCACCCTGGAGATGAACGACGCCATCTGCCAGCTCTACTACGCCAAGAGCCTGAAGGCCCGGCTGGTGTACAAGCTGCTCACCTACCTGCTCAACAAGAGCATCGAGAAGGGCACCCCCGACCTGAACATCACCTTTATCTACAACATGCCCTTCCGGGCCATCGGCAAGATGGCAGGCGGTATGTGCTCCCAGGAGATGTGCGAGGGCATCCTGACCATCTGCAACGGCCACGCCATCGCCTTCTTCAAGGGCCTGGGCAAGATCATCGCCGGGTTTGTCCGCCAGCAGAAGATCATCAAAAAGGCCAATTCCATGACCTGATTTCCTTTGTCCCTGCTAACCGGCACAGCGCAGTGCACTTGCACTGTGCCGGTGGGAAATATCCTACCTCTGATGAATGAAAGGAGATAATGTATGGAAGGTATCAAAAACTGGTGGATGAAGATCTGGAACGGCTTTGCAGAGAAGCATCCCAAGGGCGCCGAGTGGCTGCGCAAGGGCGGCTTGTTCGTCATTTTCAGCTATGTGGTCACCTTTATCAAGATGCTGCTGCTGATGTTCCTGCCCGCTTTCTACGAGGGTATCGTGGGTGACGCCGAATGGCTGTGGCCCAACATCCCGCTAACTGTGTTCGGTGTGGACTTCAACCTGGCCATCATTGGCAACTCCCTGGCCAGTGGCGGCCTGGCCTATACTCTGGCCAACCTGACCACCATCTTCCTGGGCGAGTGCGTCAACTTCCCCCTCCAGCGCAACGTGACCTTTAAGAGCCACGGCCCCCTGGCGCCTCAGATCGGGCTGCATCTGCTGGCCACCATCGCCGTGTTCCTGGTGATGAACCTGTTCACCTGTGTCTGGAACCCCATCTGCATCGCCCTGATCGAGAACGACGCCCTGCGTAACACGATCCAGAGCATCGTCACCACAGTCGTCACCGGCGGCGTTGCCATGGTCATCATCTTCGCCGTGGACAACACCATCTTCGCACCCGGCTGGGGCGAAGGCAAGAAGAAGTAAGTCTCCCGTTACAAGTCTGAACTCCTGTGATACCCCCTCCGACTTTGGCCGGAGGGGGTATTTGTCTCCGTCGGTTGCTTTACCCAGATCATATTTTTGTGCAGAGAATTTTACCGTATCCATACTCCGCCATGGTTTCGGGCCAGCTATGGCAGCTGTTAAAATGAGACTATGGCAATCTGCCAAATAAGCTTCTCACAGAAGCGGAAATGTAAGGAGAAAGCACGACATGAAGAGATTCGTCTCTAAGCTGACCGCGTGCCTGATGGCGTGTCTGATGCTCTGCACCATGCTGCCCACGGCATTCGCAGCGGATGACGCTGCCACGGCCCTGTCCGGCGACGGCGGCACGCTGACCGACGGCAGCTATGTCCTGGAGGACGACGTGACGCTCACGGAGGATCTGACCATCCCCTCCGGCGTTGAGGTCACCATCGACCTGAACGGCCACACCCTGACCGGCACCGGCTCCGGCAGCGCCATCGCTGTGGCGGGTACCCTGACCCTGAACGACAGCAGCGATGCCCAGAGCGGCACCGTCACCGGCGGCCAGATCCGGGTGGAGGGCAGTTCCAGCCAGTCGGCCAGCCTCACCATGAACGGCGGCACCGTCACCGGCAATGACCTGGGCTACACCGGCAACGGCGGCGGCGTCTACGTCACCTGGGGCAGCTTCACCATGAACGGAGGCTCCATCACCGGCAACGCGGCCGTGTCCGGCGGCGGCGTCTGTGTCTACACCCGGGGCACCTTCGTCATGAATGGCGGCTCCATCACCGGCAACACCGCCTACAGCTACGGCGGCGGCGTGGCGGTCATCCCCAGCTCCACCACGGGGACAGCCTCCACCCTCACCCTGAACGCCGGTGCCATCACCGATAACACCGCCTCCACCGGCGGCGGCGTCTATCTGAACTACAGCAGCAGCCTGGTCATGGACGGCGGCTCTCTGTACGGCAACACCGCCAGCACCAGCGGCGACGATTTGGGCATCGGCAGCTCCTCCAAGAGCAGCGCCACCCTGAACAGCACCGCTCAGTTTGACGGCAGCGTTACCCTGTCCTGCGGCCATGCCATCACCGGCTGGTATGACGACAGCAAGTCCAGCCGCTGGTCTGAGGACAACGCCACCGCGGCGGACACCTCCGCCGCTCTGACCAGCGGCACAAGCCTGAAGGCCGCCCATGCGGCGATCGCCTATGTGGCCAGCGTCACCAGCGGCGAGACTGTCACCAAGTATGAGACCCTCCAGGCCGCCATTGACGGGGCGACCAATGCGGGCGACAAGGTGACTCTGCTGACCGACGTGACCGAGAGCGTCACCGTGGCCGCCGACCAGACCATCACCCTGGACCTGGCGGGATGCACCCTGACCTGCGCCAGCGGCAACACCGCCCTGGAGGTCGTGGGCAACCTGACCCTGGAGGACAGCAGCGAGGCCCAGACCGGCACCATCTACGGCGGCCGCGTCAACGCCCAGGGCGAAAGCTCCGGCAAAAAGGCCAGCTTCACTATGAACGGCGGCACCATCACCGGCAGCGATGTGGGCACCACCGGCAGCGGCGGCGGCGTCTATGTCCGCTATTGTAACTTCACCATGAACGGCGGCCTCATCACCGGCAACGCCGCGGCCTACGGCGCAGGCGTCTACATCAGAAGCTATAGCACCTTCGTCATGAACGGCGGCACCATCACCGGCAACACCGCCTATGATTACGGCGGCGGCGTAGAGGTCAACGCCGGCTCCAGCAGCGCCCACAAATCCACCTTCACCCTGAACGCCGGCACCATCACCGGTAACGACGCCCGCATCGGCGGCGGCATCTACCTGTACGGCTACGGCTACCTGGTGATGAACGGCGGCTATGTGTACAACAACAGCTCCAGCGTCAGCGGCGCGGATATCGCCGTGGCCTCCAAGGGCCACGCTACCCTGAACAGCACCGAACAGTTTGACGCCAGCCTGACCCTGACCGACTGCGGCCACACCATCACCGGCTGGTATGACGACAGCAGGACCAGCCGCTGGTCTGAGACGAACTGCACCGCGGTGGACACCTCCGAGGAGCTGGTGAGCGCCTACTACCTGAAGGCCGCCCACGGCATCATCAAGACCAGCGAGCCGGGCATCGCCAAGACCGCTGACGTCACCTCCGCCAACGCAGGGGATAGCGTCAACTACACCCTGACCTCCACCGTCCCAGAGGACCTGAAGAGCTACATCGACTACTCCGGTCTGGTGACCGAGCCGGGCATCGCCACTGCAAGCCTGGGCGAAGGGGAGAGCAGCTACACCCTGACCTTCGTGGACAGCATGGACGCCGGTCTGACCCTGAACGCCGATTCCATCACGGTGAAGCTGGGGGACAACACTCTGGACGCGGGCTATTACACCATCACCTCCGATGAGCACTCCTTCCAGGTGGCCGTCGACCTGGTGGCGCTGTACAACGCCGATCTCATCACCGAAAGCGACCTGGGCGTCACCGACATCACCGTTACCTATTCCGCCACGGTGGGCTCCACCACCGGTGAGCTGGTGAACACCGCCTACGTCACCTATCCCGACGGTCAGTCCGCCACCGCCTCTGCCACCGTCGTGACCTATGGCGTCAAGCTGTTCAAGTACGACCAGGACACCAACGCAGGTCTGTCCGGGGCCACCTTCGAGCTGAAGGACAGCGACGGCAACGTGGTCGCCACCCTGACCTCCGGCGAGGACGGCTACGCCTCCTACAACGGCCTGGCCGACGGTACCTACACTCTGACCGAGACCTCCGCCCCTGACGGCTACGTTATGAGCGACAAGAGCCTCACCATCACCATGGCCACCGATGCCACCGACTATGTGGTCAACGTGACCTTCGCCAATGTGCAGGTCCCGTCCACCGGCGGCTCCGGCACGACGATGTACACCATCGCCGGTACAGCCATCCTGATCACTGCTGCGGCCCTGTTCCTGATGATCAGGAAGCTCCGCAAGAGCGACCAATAATTGCAGCGCCAACCCTCAAATATCTCCTATCCCCATCAGGAAGGGCATTCGCCCTCCCCGATGGGGAAACGTTCCTGCCGCTGTGAGCAGGACGGGCCGGATGGATCGATCCGGCCATCTTTCTCGGAGGATGCAACGCCGTCATGAATCAGAAAAAATCCCGCATACTCACTGTTCTATCTGTCCTGCTGGTGCTGATCGGTCTGGGGCTACTGCTCTACCCGGTGGCCAGCGACGCCTGGTACCGCTGGCAGGCCGGTCAGGAGATCTCCCAGTACAATCAGGTGGCGGAAGGCTCCGGGACGGACTACTCCTCTCTGTGGGAGGCTGCAGAGGAGTATAACCGCCAGCTGGCAGAGAATGACCTCTCTGTGGATTGCTCGTCGGACTTCGTCTCCCAGTTTCTGAATCCCCTGGGGACCGGGATGATGGGGTATCTCTCCATTCCCGCCATCGACGTATACCTCCCCATCTATCAGGGTACCGATGAGACCGCCCTGCAATCCGGGGTGGGCTATTGGTTGGGCACCAGTCTGCCCACCGGCGGAGAGAGTACCCACTGCGTACTGACGGCCCACACAGGACTGTCCAAGGCGAAAATGTTCACCGACCTGGACAAGCTCCAGGTCGGCGACACCTTCACGCTGATTATTCTGGACCGCACGCTGACCTATGAGGTGGACCAGATCGTGGTCACAGAGCCGGAGGATCTCTCCGCACTTCAAATCGTGGAGGGTGAGGATTATGTCACCCTATACACCTGCACGCCCTACGGCATCAACACCCATCGGCTTCTGGTGCGGGGACATCGGGTGGAGACGGCGGAGGGTGGCTCTGTCGCAGATGGGGAAGACGGCGGCGCTGTTCTGTCGATGCTTCCGCTGCTCGTGGTCATCCTGCTGGTCGTCCTTGTGACCCTTCTCTGTCTGCTCGCACGTCGTTTTTTCCGCCGCCGTGCCTGATACAGACCCGCACAGACCCGCGTTGAGTGCAGCCCCCTCCGGTCACAGCCGGAGGGGGCTGCCTGTCGCCATAGCGCCGACGGCGTCAGCCTCCCTTGTATTTCCGGCGGGTAGCCATCCCTCCCCGGATGTGCCGTTCCGCCTTGTTCTGCTCCAGAATGGGCTTTACCTGTAGGTAGAGGGTACGGCTGATCTTTGGGAGGCGTTCACGCAGATCCTTATGCACAGTCGATTTTGAAATGCCAAACTCCTTTGCGGCCATCCGCACGGTGGCCCGGTTCTCGATGAGATACCGGGCCACAGCCATCGCCCGCTCCTCCATGTCCTGTTTCACGGCAACCACTCCAGACCGCCGGGCGGAAGGCCCGGCTGTCGAAGCCTATGAGGGGGAGGGCGGGTTTATGACCGGCGCTGATTTCCGGGCAATGAGGTCACATGGATGCCTGTATTATTAGAATCGAATCGTCGCAGACTGCGAGGGAATTCATTGAAATCGAGCGGGCCATCCTATATAATAGAGGGGAAGACCGTTTGAGAAAAGATCGGGGATTTTCAATCGGGACGATGCGCAGGAGGAAGGAAGGCGAAGAGGTCTCCATGTCGGTTCTCCGGAACGTTTGAAGGCCCCTCGATCTACGGGAAGGCCGCCCTTCACCTGAAAATCGTCAAAACAGTCGACATGAACTGAGAGGAGGTGACCTGCATGCCAGACCGTTGCTATATCGCCATCGACCTGAAATCCTTCTACGCCTCTGTGGAGTGTGCAGAGCGTGGGCTTGACCCTCTGACCACCAATCTGGTGGTGGCCGACCAGAGCCGCACGGAGAAGACCATCTGCCTTGCGGTGTCGCCGTCGCTGAAATCCTTCGGTATCTCCGGGCGGGCCAGGCTGTTCGAGGTCGTCCAGCGGGTGAAGGAGATCAACCGGGAGCGGCAGCGTAGAGCGCCGGGGCACACTTTCACCGGCTCCTCCAGCAACATCAATGAGCTGAACGCCGACCCGTCCCTGTCGCTGGACTATATCGTGGCCACGCCCCAGATGGCCCATTATATTCAGCGCAGCACGGAGATTTATCAGGTTTACCTCCGGTTCATCGCCCCGGAGGACATCCATGTGTACAGCATCGACGAGGTGTTCATGGATGTGACCAACTATTTGCCGACCTACCGGCTCACGCCCCATGAGCTGGCGATGAGGATGATTCAGACGGTTTTGCAGGAGACCGGTATCACGGCCACGGCGGGGATCGGCACGAATCTATACCTCTGCAAAATCGCCATGGACATCGTGGCGAAGCACATCCCCGCCGACAAAGACGGCGTTCGTATCGCAGAGCTGGACGAGATGAGCTACCGGCAGCAGCTCTGGACGCACCAGCCCATTACCGACTTCTGGCGGGTGGGTCGCGGCTATGCAAAGCGGCTGAACAGACTGGGACTGCACACCATGGGGGACATCGCCCGATTCAGTCTCAGCAGCCACGGTGAAAACCGGCTGTACAAGGAGTTCGGCGTCAACGCCGAGCTGCTCATCGACCACGCCTGGGGCTGGGAGCCGTGCCGTATCTCCGACATCAAGTCATACGAGCCGGAGAACAACAGCATCAGCTCGGGCCAGGTGCTGCAATCGCCCTATGAATTTGACAAGGCAAAGCTGGTCGTCCGGGAGATGGCAGACGCCCTCTCCCTCGACCTGGTGGACAAGGGGCTGGTGGCCGACCAGATTGTGCTGACCATCGGCTATGACATTGAAAACCTGACCGACCCAGAACGCCAGAAATCGTACAAGGGGGAAGTCGCCACTGACCACTACGGCAGCAGACTCCACCATCAAGCCCAAGGCTCTGTCACCCTGCGGCGGCAGGCAGCCTCCACCAACCGCCTCTCCGACGCCGCGAGTGCGGGAGTGGCCCGCATTGTTGACCGGAATCTGCTGGTGCGGCGGATGTATGTGGTGGCCAACCATGTGGTCAGCGAGGACACGGCGAAGCCCCCGGAGCCGGAGCAGATTGACCTGTTCACCGACCATGCCGCCCTGGAGCAGCAGCGGCAAGCGGAACGGGAGGCGCTGGAAAAGGAAAAGCGACGGCAGAAGGCTGTCATCGCCATTCAGAAAAAGTACGGGAAGAACGCTCTGCTGAAGGGTATGAATCTGGAGGAGGGAGCCACCGGCAAAGACCGGAATGCGCAGATCGGGGGGCATAAGGCATAAAGGAGGCGGTACAATGGCTGACAGAACAATCGAAGACTATCAGGACATCATCGACCTGCCCCACCACGTCTCAGCGACCCGCCCTCATATGTCCATGGGTGACCGGGCGGCACAGTTTTCTCCCTTCGCGGCTCTCACCGGCTACGACGCCGCTGTGCAGGAGACGGCGCGGCGTACCGACCGGCGGGCAGAGCTGGACGAGGAAATAAAGCAGGACTTGTCAGAACGGCTCAATCTGATTCAGGGAAATCTGGCGGCAGCGCCTGTGGTGGAGATCACCTATTTTGTCCCGGACGAGCGGAAGGAGGGCGGCGCTTACAATACCGTTACCGGCATCGTAAAGAAGATAGACGAGTATCACCGGCTCGTTGTGCTGACGGACGGGACAGACATCCCGATCGATGAGATCATTGAGATCAGCGGGGCAATGTTCCGTTCCTTGGAGGATTCCTTTGCGTGATCGAGAAGAGCTGGTATTTCTGGCAGACGCAGAGGTCCGCAGTTCCTAAAGGGAGGGGAGATTTACGATGCAGGAAAAGAAAAAAGCAGATGGCTTCAAATATGACTTTACATTGTCGGAAATGAAGGTGCTGCTGTTCCATTCAAAGAAATGTCCGGCGTGTTCGGGGCGGCTCACAAGAGAAAGGACCTGCGAAAGAGTGGAGGGCCGGGACGTCAATTCAAAGTCTGACCCGTTCTTCGTCCAGAACGCACAGGTCAACCATTACAGCTTCCTTTTTCGGTGCCAAAGCTGCGGACGGGTATTCACGCTGAAGGAGCTTGGCGGGTGACGCTGTAAATATGATAGCAGGGAAAATGTCGCCTGCGGAGGTGATGGAATACATCGCAGAGCATGACGAGTAGCGGGTGCAACACCCGACCAAAAAAACAGAGATCGTCAGCGGCCACCCCACCCGGCCGGGGGAAAGGCCCAGCTGCTGAAGGCTGTGGGAAATGGGCCGCTTGATACCCAACACCCCGGCAACCGCGTTCCAAAGGTTGACAATCCGGCCCTGTCCCGGTACAATAATCATGCCTGAGGGACGTTTCCGCCGTCCCTCCACCAGGGAAATCCATGGAAAGGGGCGGTCTCATGCCGGAGAGCGGCGTCAAAAAAACGGCCTATGACCTGGCCAAGCGATTCCCCGGCCTGCGGCTGTTGGCACGCCGGTGCCTCCGGGTACTCCGGGGCGCGGTCTATCGGCTGCGCACCTGGAATATTACGCCCGACCCCAAAACGGTGCTGTTCTGCTCCTATCATGGAAAGAGCTGCTCCTGCAGCCCAAGGGCCATCTACGACTATATGCTCGCCTCTCCCGCCTATGGGGAATATCGCTTTCTCTGGGCGTCGGCGGAGCCGTCCGGGGAGAAGGCCCTGGCCGACAGCCCCCGGACCCGGGTGATCCCCTTCGGCGGCAGAGCCTTTGAGCGGGCCATGGCCGGGGCGGGCTATTGGGTGTTCAATTCCACCCTGCCGGAGTACATCAGCCCCCGCCGGGGGCAGGTTTACCTCCAGTGCTGGCATGGCACCCCCCTAAAGCGCCTGGGCTGCGACATTCAGGAGGAGGGCAACGCCATGAACTCCCTGGCGGAGATCCGCCGGAAATACCGGCTGGAGGGGAAGAAGGTGGACTGTTTTCTCTCCCCGTCCCCCTTTGCCTCCGCCTGCTTCCGCTCTGCCTGGCAGCTGGACCGCCGGGGCAGGGGAGACGTTATCCTGGAGCTGGGCTATCCCCGGAACGATCGCCTGGCCAACGCCACGCCGGAGGAGTGTCAGGCCCAGCGACGCAAACTGGGCATCCCTTCGGGGAAACGGGTCGTGCTCTATGCCCCCACCTTCCGGGATGACCAGCACATTTCCGGAACGGGGTACGCCTACCGCCCGGCGGTGGACTTCGCCGCGCTCCGGGAGGCGCTGGGGGAGGACTATGTCATCCTGTTCCGCGCCCATTACCTGGTGGCCACCGCCTGCGACTTCTCCGCCTGGGGCGGGTTTGTGCTGGACGTGTCCGGGGTGGAGGAGATCAACGACCTGTACCTGGCCGCTGACCTGATGATCACCGATTATTCCAGCACGATGTTCGACTATGCCGTTCTCCGCCGTCCCATCCTGTTTTACATGTACGACCTGGAGCAGTACCGGGACCGGCTGCGGGGCTTTTACTTCGACCTGAATGAGCTGCCCGGCCCCATTTTGACAGAGGAGGCTCAGCTGGCCCCCGCTGTCCGGGCCACAGAGGGCTTTGCCTGGGACGAACGATGGGAGGCCTTTCGCCGACGGTTCGCCCCGCTGGACGACGGTCAGGCCGCCCGCCGGGTCACAGAGGCGGTTATGGGAAAGGGGAAAGAGAAATGAGTGTCAAGCGCTTTATCCGAAAACACATCGACCGGGACTCTCCACTGTTTCAGGTGCTGCACCGGTTCTACCGCTGGCTGGTGGGCATCCTGTACCTCATCGCCCGGCGCGTCCTGCCGCTGGACGAGCATTTGGTGGTTTTTGACGCCTTCCAGGGGCGGCAGTACACCTGCAGCCCCAAGGCGCTCTATCTGGAAATGCTGTCCGACCCGGCCTACCAGGACTACCACTTTGTCTGGGCTTTTACCAAGGGAGCGGGACGGCGCAACCAGATCGCCGGTCCCCGTACCCGGGTGGTGCGGTACAATGCCCGGAATCACAAGCTGGCCTGCGCCACGGCCAAGTATATCGTCACCAACTCCATGCCTCTGGGCTTCATCAAGCTCCGGGAGGGACAGGAGCTGATCGAGACCTGGCACGGCACCCCTCTGAAGCGGCTGGGCTGCGACATCGAGGTGGATTCCAACAGCGTCAACACCGCCGAGGAGATCCACCAGCGCTATCGGGAGCGGGTGCAGAAGATGACGGTCATGCTCTCTCCCTCCGATTTCTACACGGAAAAGCTGACCTCAGCCTTTGCCCTGAAGGACTACGGACAGCACGTCCGCATGATCCAGCAGGGCTACCCCCGCAACGATTTCCTCTCCCGGTATACGCCGGAGGACGTCGCCGCCATCCGTGAGCGGCTGGGGGTGCCGGAGGGAAAAAAGGTCATCCTCTATGCCCCCACCTATCGGGACGATGAGAAGCTGGACAAGGCCTATTCCTATGGTTTCCACCTGGAGATGGACTTTGACCGGCTGCTGGAGACGCTGGGAGAGGAGTATGTCGTCCTGTTCCGGCCACACTATTTTATCGCCGACAAGTTTGACTTCGAGCGGTATGAGGGCCGGGTGTTCAACGTGGCCAATGTAGACGATGTGAACGAGGTCTATGTCATCTCCGATATGCTCATCACCGACTACTCCAGCGTATTTTTCGATTACGCCATTCTCCGTCGGCCCATCCTGCTGTTTATGTACGACCTGGACCGCTATCAGCATCAGCTCCGGGACTTCTACATCGACCTGTCCGAGCTGCCCTTCCCCATCCTCCGCACCCAGGGAGAGCTGGAGACGGCCATCCTGGAGCAATTCAACGGGGGATTCCGGTACAACGAGGCCTACGAGCGCTTCAACCGGACCTACACCCCCATGGACGATGGACAGGCCAGCCATCGGGTGCTACGGGAGATCTTCCCTCAGTCGTAAGCCGACCAACGAGCCGAACCGCTCTCCCAAACGGAGAGCGGTTCATTTTTTAGGCCTGTCGGCCGGAGTATCATGGGACCATGGCGCAGAAGGAGAGAAAATTTGCCCCTTTAAGCTCCCCTTAAGCTCCCCGGTGTATCCTGTTCCCACAAAAGGAGATGATCCATTATGAAATCATGCAAAAAACTCCTCTCCATCCTCTGCGCCCTGGCGCTGGCCCTGTCAGTGACGGCCTGCTCCTCCGCGGACAGCGAGGATGCGACGGAGACGGATACCGCCACAGAGACCGAGACCACCGAGACCGACGAGGTGGAGGAGACCTCCGCCGACACGGAGACGGAGACTACCACTCAGGTGGGCCAGATCACCGCCATCGACGGCTCCACCGTCACCCTCCAGCTGGGGGAGCTGACCGAAATGTCCGGCGGGGACTTTGACGGCGAGATGCCCGACGGGGAGGGCGGCGGCGAGGTCCCCGAGGGCGGGAG
>JAJBUB010000005.1:36876-37206 GCA_020860575.1 Clostridiales bacterium
CCCCCTCCGCCGACCCCCCCCGCGCCGAGCCCGACGCCCCCGCCGGCCCCGGCCCGCCCCCCCACGCTCTGCCCCTCGACCGCGCGGGCGGGGACTTTGACGGAGAAATGCCTGAAGGCGGCGGCGACTTTGACGGCGAGATGCCGGAGGGCGGCGACTTCGACGGCGAAATGCCCGACGGGAAGGGCGGCGGAATGTCCGGCGGCTTCGGCGGCAGCGGCTTTACCGCCGGGGACGAGACCCTGACCCTGGATTTGACCGACGTGACGATCACCCTGTCCGACGGGTCAGAGGGCAGCGTCTCCGACCTGGCAGTGGACGATATTTTGC
>JAJBUB010000069.1:0-2209 GCA_020860575.1 Clostridiales bacterium
TGTCAGCCCAGTGGCGGGGGCCGGGATGGGCCGTATATCCGGGGGTCTTGGTCCCCACCACTAGTTCCCGGTCCTCATAGGGGAGGTCCAGGGGGAGGGGAGCGGCTGTCATGGCCTCCGCCCCCTCCGGGTCGGAGAGGCGGAGGACGAGTCTCTGTCCCGCCCTGGCCCGGTCCCGGGTGGTGACCCGGACGCCGTCCAGCCGGATGCCGTCGTCCAGCCACTTAATGCGCCGCAGAAGGGTGCCGGAGACGCCGAACTGACTCCGGGCGATCCGGTCGATCCGCTGTCCGTCCCGTTCCGGCTCTACCACAGCTGCCAGATAGCGAGGTGCAGTCTCCACGATGCGATCATCTCCTCCCGTCCCGCTTCTCTGCCTCAGCATAAGCCCGCGACGCCGGAAAGTCAAGGCTGACGGAGACAGTCTACGTTTTTTCGTCACCTCCGTGGGAATTTTTCTTCGAATATTGACGGATTCCCACGAAGGAATTATAATAAAAGTACCTGGAGGCTTTGGCGGAATGGGAGAGCCTTCGGCCACTCAATAGAGAAAAGAGGGATTATATGAAAGAACTAAAACAGGCGATCCGGAATCTGGTCAACAGCCAGCAGATCCTGGTATCCATGCTGCCTGCGGCGGCGGTGCTGGTGCTCATTGACCCGGTGCTGTTACTCATCAGCAGCTTCGAAGGGCTGTCTTTCTACAACCTGACGGCGGGACTGTTCTTTGTCGCCTATCTGTTAGGGCTGGTCCTCTGCCTGGCGGCGGACAACGACTGGGCGGTGGGTCTTGCCTTTGCCCTGAAAGCGGTGGCCAGTCTGGTCAGCTTTGTAAATTATGCCACCTTCTCCAAACTGGTCTATGTGGCCCTTTACGGCGTGTTGGCCTACTTCTTCCTCCGTGCCTTCTTCCAGACGGAACAGGGACAGAAGATGTGGAGCAACGTCTCCAACGGCGCCCGCGCTGTCGGCAACAGCGTCGGGAACAACGGCGGCGGCAACGGCAGCTATAACGCCGGACGCACGGCAAACGGGGCGGTCATCTGCGGCAACTGCGGCCTGACCGTCTCGGAAGGCGGGGCTTTCTGTCCCCGCTGTGGCGCGCCCTTGCCTCAGGCGGCGGCACCTGAACAGCCCACCGAGCGGTTCTGCCCCCGCTGTGGCCGGAAGCTGGAACCGGGCGCCCGGTTCTGCGCCTATTGCGGCCCGGAGGCCGGTCCGGTGGACGCCCCCGGCGGCGGAGCCTCTGGCGGTTCCGGGATAAAGTTCGGCCCTGCCGGTCCGGTGACCGGCGGCTCCAGTGGTACGACGGGCGGCTTTGGCGGCGGGAGCAGCTACGGCGGCACATCCGTGACCGGCGGCGCGCCTGTGACTGGCGGCGTGGCGGGCTTCTGTTCCGGCGGCATTTTCCTGATCTTTACCGCCGTCCTGACCCTGCAGCTTGCCTGCTCCATCGTGCTCCAGTTTAACATCCTCTCCGTCATTGCCTCCATCCCCTCCATCGTCCTGTGTGTCGGCCTGTGGCAGACCTGGTCGGGCAGCAACCGGGGCCAGCTGAGGAGCAACGGCTTCCGGCTGATGAGCGGAGCGCTGCTGGCGGAGTTGATCATCGCCTGCATCCCGCTGGTGCTTCTGGTGCTTCTGGCCTTCCTGGCCATGAGCGCGGGAGACGACGGCATCACGGTGGGATTGATCCTCATTGTGTCGGCAGTCCTCTGCTTCCTGCTGTTCCGCCTTTACTGGCTCGGCCTGCGCAAGACCGCTCAGTCCGCGGCGGCAGTGGTGGACGGCTACGGGACCCGGGTAGAGGTGACGCTGTTCCCTATCGTCATTCTGTTCATCTCTGCGGCCATTTCGCTGATCTCTCTGGTGGGGATGTCCTCTTCCTATGCTGCGCTGAGCAGTATCCTCAACAGCGCAAGGAGCTACATTAATATGTACGCAGGCTCCTATGGAATTGACTCCTCCCTGGTCAATTCGATCATCAGCTCGTTCTATCCGGACTGGAAGGCCTATGTGGTCCAGCTGCTGTCGGCGGCGGCGCCCATCTGCGCCGGGCTGATGCTCATCAGCGCCCGGAACAGAAGCGCTGACCAGCGGTAAGACACAAAAAAACGCGCTCCCATTCCGGCTCAACTCAACCCATCGACGCCCCTCCTGCGGCATGGAACCATGCCCCGGGAGGGGCGCTTGTCGCCGGGAAAAGGGC
>JAJBUB010000069.1:2219-5777 GCA_020860575.1 Clostridiales bacterium
TTGCCCTCATTGCCCGGCAGAAGCTCCCGTGGTATAATCGGGGAAAGAAACATGAGAAGGAGAAGAAAGCTATGAAGCAGCAGCGCCCCTATCCCGCCCTCCGGATTTCGGCGAAGGCGGAACGCTCGGTGAAAAACGGCCACCCCTGGGTTTACGGAGAGGAGACGACGCCCCTCCGGGGAACGCCGGAGGACGGCGGCCTGGTGGACGTCTTTGCCGGAAATGCCTGGATGGGTACGGGCTTTTACAACAGCCGGTCCAAAATTGCGGTCCGTCTGCTCAGCCGGAACGCCAATGACGCCTTTGACCCGGCCTTCTGGGCGAGAAGGGTGGGATACGCGGTGGACTACCGCCGGACGGTCATGCTGGGGGACGACTTTCTCTGCTGTCGCCTGGTCCACGGGGAGGCGGACCAGCTCCCCGGCCTGACGGTGGACCGATATGGCGATCTTCTTTCGGTGCAAATCCTCTCCCTGGGGATGGAGCGAGTGCGGGATACAGTGCTCCAAGCTCTGGTGGAGCATCTGGCGGAGCTGGGACAGCCGGTGCAGGGGGTGTATCTCCGCAACGATGTGGCCCTCCGGGAGCGGGAGGGGATGGAGCAAAGCAAGGGATGGTGGCCCGGCCTGCCCCATCCGGATTCCCCCGTCACCGAGATCACCGAAAACGGTATCCGTTATCTGGTGGACGTGGAAAACGGACAGAAGACCGGTTTTTTCCTGGATCAGAAGTACAACCGCCAGGCGGTGGCCCGGCTGGCGGCGGGCAAGCGGGTGCTGGACTGCTTCACCCACACAGGCTCCTTTGGCCTCAACGCTGCCCGGGGCGGGGCGGAGCGGGTCCTCAGCGTGGACATCTCCGAGAGCGCTATCCAGATGGCCAGGGAGAACGCCCGGCGCAACGGCCTGGACAACATCGACTTTCAGACCGCCGACGTGTTCCGGCTGCTCACCGACCTGTGCGCCGCCAAATGCCGGGACTTCGACTTCGTCATCCTCGACCCGCCCGCCTTCACCAAGTCCCGGGACACCATTGACCGGGCGGCGGCAGGCTACAAGGAGATCAATCTCCGGGCCATGAAGCTGCTTCCCCGGGGCGGCTATCTGGCCACCTGCTCCTGCTCCCACTTTATGAGCGAAGGGGACTTCCGGCATATGCTCCGGGAGGCCGCCCGGGATGCAGGGGTCTCTCTCCGGCAGATCGGGGCCCGGCAGCAGGGACCGGACCACCCGATCCTGTGGAACGTGCCGGAGACGGCGTACCTGAAATTCTATCTGTTCCAGGTGGTGTGAGCCGGGACGGACGCCCAGCACCACAGAGAGCAAAAACCCGATATGACGGCCCCGCCCGGACGGCGGGGCCGATTCTTTTTGTTGACAAAGGTCAAAAAACTTTTTCCAGAATTTGCCGTTTTTGGTTGAAATCGAATGTCCTGTGTAGTAAAATAACATTCTATAATGCGGTTCTGTTTCTTTCCGGGGCACGGACCGGCTTATTGGTCAGTGTCAACGGATTTTCAATCTTTTGCAAAGGAGGTCAGAGCGGGGAAGAGGTACCCGGGGCGGATTTGACGTAAATTTTGCCTGCCGCTTACCGAAGTGTGGTGGCGTCTTCCCTGGGAATGTGGTAGCGTAAACCCATACTGTGCGGGCGTCTGAAAAAAGGGAGAAGGCCTGCAGTTCAGGAGGGACAAAGCATATGAGAACTGGAAAACGCCGGGCCTCCCGGCTCCTGTCCCTCATCCTGGCACTGGCGATGTGCCTGTCCGTCCTGCCGGTGACGGCTGCGGCGGAGGATGAGAGTACCACTTACACATGGACAAAAGTGACATCTGCTCCCGACGACTGGTCTGGGGAGTATCTGCTGGTCTACGAGGCCGACAGCACCACCGCCTATGTGTTCGACGGCACGACTTCCGCAAATGATTATGTGGAAGCGTCTATCAGTAGCAGCACCATCACTGCGGACAAGACAAACGCTGTCACACTGGAAACGGTAGACGGCGGCTATGTACTCAAAAACGCTAGCGGCAGCTATCTGTATCAGTCCGCAGACAGCAATGGAATTGCCACCTCTGCGAACCAGTCCACCGCTGCCAATTATCCGCTGACGGTCTCCGTGACGGAGGACGGCGTGGATTTGGAACTGAGCAGCGGCCCCCATATGCGTTTTAATGTCGCGTCCGACCAGATGCGGTTCCGCTATTACAAGTCCAGCACCTATACCAACCAGCAGGCTGTGACGCTTTACGCACTGTCCGGCGAATCCTCCGGCGGCGGCACCACCACCGAGGACGTGGAGACCCCCAGCCTAACCTACTCCGAGACGGACAAGACGGTGACGTTCAAGTGCGCCACCTCCGGCGTCACCTACTACTACAGCTACTCTGAGAGTGGCGACTACACCGCCCTGGATGGCGACAGCCTGGACGTCTCTGATCACATCGGAGAGACCCTGTACGCCTATGCCGAGCTGGACGGCTCCAAGAGCGACATCAACTCCGTGGAGCTGACCGAGACCAGCACCGGCGGCGATGAGACCGACGAGAACGTCTCCACCATCGCAGAGGTCAAGGCCGACGCCGACACCTCTATCACCTACACCGTGGACGGCACCGTCACCTACATCAGCGGCAAATCCGTCTATGTGCAGGACGAGACCGGCGGCATCTGCCTGTACTTCTCCACCGCGCCCTCTGACATCAGCCTGGGCGACGACGTGCGGGCCAGCGGCACCTACACCACCTATAAGGGCCTGGTGGAGCTGACCGGCGTGACGGACTACACCATCATCGGCTCTACCTCTGAGCTGCCCTCCCAGACCGTGACCATTGCCGAGCTGAACAGCGACTACAGCGACAGCAAGGCCCTCCAGAGCACCCGGGTCTACCTGACCGGCCTGACGGTTGGGACTGTCGGCACCAGCACCACCCTGACCGACGCCGACGGCAACTCCATCGTTGCTTACCAGGCATCCTCGGTGCTGACCGAGGCGGGAGCCACGGAAGGCTCCGTCATCAGCCTGTACGCTGTAGTCAGCGACTACAACGGCTATCAGCTCTACGTGGCCCAGGCCAGCGACATCACCGTTACCTCCACCGGCAGCAGCGAAGAGGACGATGATACCGACACCGGCCTGACCTCCGGTTCCTACGTCATCTGGGCGCCTGCGTACAACATGGCCCTCTCCAGCACCTACAGCGGCTATTACAACGCTGGCGTCTCTGTCACCCAGGCCGAGGACGGCACCCTGTCCGGCTACAGCTCCACCGAAGTCTGGACTGTCACCGTGGGCGAGGACGGCACCATCACCATTGCCTATGGCGACCAGAACCTGGGCATGGCGGCCAGCTACTCCAGCATGACCCTGGGCGCGGTCAACGATCAGTGGACCCTGGAGGATGCCGGGGATGGCCTTTACTATGTGAAGAACACCGGCCGCGACTGCTATATCGAGTGGTATGCATCCAATGAATATTGGAGCGGCTACGCCTACATCAACGAGGGCAGCGAGGGAATGTTCGCCCTCCGGTTCACCCCCGTTGAGGACACCGGCGAC
>JAJBUB010000069.1:5877-7365 GCA_020860575.1 Clostridiales bacterium
CCGTTGAGGACACCGGCGACGAGGACGATGACAGCACTCTGACCTCCGGCACCTATGTCGTTTGGAACCCGGCCTACGGCTACGCTCTCTCCAGCACCATGACCGGTAGCTACTATGCGGGCGTGGCGGTCACCGAGAGCGAGAGCGGCAAGATGTCCGGCTACGGCGACACCGAGCTGTGGGTCGTCACCGTCAACGAGGACGGCACTCTGACCCTGGAGCAGAACGGCTCTTACATGGGCATGAACTCCAGCAACTACCTGACCTTCGGCACAGCGGACGCTCTGGATCACTACACCTGGACGGTGGAGGACGCCGGGGACGGCCTCTACTACCTGAAGGACGCCACCTCCGGCAAATATGTGGAGTGGTACAGCTCCTACAGCGACTGGAGCACCTACTATAGCATCAGCTCCGGCAGCGAAAGCCTGTTTGCTCTGAAGTTCTCTCCGGTCAGCGAGAGCGACTACACCGTGGATACCTCCATTGAGGAGAGCATCGCCACCTGGGGCGGCGGCGGAGCCTATGAGGACGGTGCGACTGCCATTAGTGGCGACCTGTACAACGTCAATGACCAACTGGATGGCGACGCCACCTTTACCGCAGTCATCAGCGGCACGGAAACAACCGCCTTTATGACCACCACCCCCTCCACCGGCGGCACCACCTATTACATGGGCACCACTGGCCTGGGCAGCGGCACCGACGACTATATGCAGTTCGCCGTCTCCTCCGCTGGTTGGGCCAACATGGAGCTGAGTTTCCGGATGCGGGCCACCGGCTCCGGCTCCGGCGAGTGGCAGCTGCAGTATTCCACCGACGGCGAGACCTTCGCCAACTTCACCACCGGCACCTATGATTGTAGCTACACCGCTTACAGCAGCGACGGCAACAGTTCCTCGGCCAACGTCAGCGGCAGCATTACCGACGGCGTTGCAGACATGACCAAGGGCTATCACTCCTCGACGGCCTATTATGTCACCTTCACCTTTGACGTGCCCGAGGGCGCGGAGAACGCCGAAAATCTGTACATCCGGCTGGTGCCCAGCACGACCCTGAAGGCCAACGGCAGCAGCGGCACGCCCGGCACCTCCTCCACCACCCGCATCGACTCCGTGGTCCTCTCCGGCAGCCCCATCGTCTCTGACGATATCGCTGGCTATGTCTCCGTCACCCCGGACAACTCCGAGGACCAGGCCGTTGGCACCGAACTGACCATGTCCTCCTCCACCGAGGATGCCACCATCTACTATCGCTTTGTGGACACTGCCACCGGCGAGGGCGAGTGGCTGACCTATGACGAGAACAGCAAGCCCACCCTGGCGTCCCTCCCTGCCACCCAGGAGGTCTACGCCACCAGCGAGGGCCGGGCGGACAGCGTCAAGCGCATCCTGACCTGCGCGGGGGGCACCGGCTCCTCCGTCAAGTTCAATACCAACGGCGGCGGCGTGTACATTGAGGACGAGTCCGTGGAGGTCACCCTGACCT
>JAJBUB010000099.1 GCA_020860575.1 Clostridiales bacterium
GTCTCCGGCAGGGAGAACAGCTTTTTCTGCGCCTCCACCCGCTCCATCTGGGGCCAGGTGCCCAGCCACACGGAGCCGATGCCCAGGCCCTGGGCGGCTAGGATCATGTTCTGCCCGGCGATGGCCCCGTCGATCACCCAGTACTCCTTCGCCGGGGGAAAGGCCCGCTCTAGGTCGCCCAAAATCAGGATGCCCACGTCGCAGCGGCGAAGGGGCTCCGCCGGTCCGCCGTTGGCGTCCGCCATCCGGTTGAGCATCTCCCGGTCGCGGACGACGATGAATTTCCAGTCCCTCGTATTGGCGCAGCTCGGCCCGGTCATCCCCGCCCGGAGGATGGTGTGCAGGTCCTCCTGGGAGATGTGTTTTTTCGTGTACCGGCGGATGCTTCTCCGGCTCAGTACGCCCTCTGTCAGTTCCATCTGTCTCAGCTCCTTTTCCTTTCTCATTTCTGGTCACAGGCCGCCGGCTCCGTCCCGCAGATCATCCTCTTGATGGTGGCCACGGCGATGCTCTGGGGCCGGGTGCGGTCCTCCAGAAGAACGATCTTCCGCTCCGGGATCGCCTCCTCCAGCTTGATCTGCCGCACCCGGTCGTGGGCCAGGGCGAGGGCGGCGTATTTCTCCGGGACGAAGCCCACCCCCAAGTTGTGCTCCACCGTCTGCAGCACCTGATCCATGGTGGTCACCTCCACGTCCGGGCGGAACCGGACGTTGTGGGTAAGGAACAGCAGCTGGTAGTGTTCGTAGGTGCTGCTCCCGCTGCCCATGCTCACCAGAGGGTACTCGGTCAACTCCGCCAGGTGGTGCCGCTCCCGGGTCAGCTGGTAAAAGCTGGGGCCGCCCACCAGTATCTCCCGGAAGGAGAGCAGGGCGGTCTCCCGCAGGTTCTGTCCGTGGCTGACCGGGCTGGTGGCCACCGCCAGCTCGATCTGGCCGCTCTCCAGGGCGTCGCTGGCCTGGGGAGTAAACTGGTTGATGATGCGCAGCCGGACGCCGGGATACTGCCGGTGAAAGGCAGTGAGCCGGTCCAGGAGCAGCAGCCGGAGGGCGGTCTCGCTGGTGCCGATGGTGACGATCCCCTGCTCCAGACTGCAATCCTTCCGCAGCTCCTCCTCCCCGATGCGCAGCTGCTCCACCGCCAGGGCCACATGGGAATACAGCCGCTCCCCCTCCGGGGTCAGGGAGATGCCCCGATTGGACCGAACGAACAGCTTGCAGCCCAGCTCATGCTCCAGATTGTTCATGCAGCGGGTGATGTTGGGCTGGTTGCTGCCGATGGTCTCGGCGGCCCGGGTGAAGCTCTTCTGTTGGGCCACAAAGTAAAAAATGCGGTAATAATCATAGGTCGCAGCCATACGGCACCTCCAGGGCGGCTCCGAACACCGCTTCTGCTCCCATGATAGGCCTGAATTCGGGGAACGTCAAGCCCCTTTTCTCCGTCCGTCACGTCCGGGCCAGCTCTCTCCGGGAGGCCCAGTAGGTCGGAGCGGACCCGTAGACCGCCCGGTGCATCCCTCCCGCCAGCAGCAAGGCGCAGACCACGTCCAGCACCGAATGTTGCTTGAGAAACACCGTGGACAGAATGATCAGCACCCCCAGAACGCCGCTGGCCCGGTAGATGACCGGATGGCTCTGCTCCAGTCCGTTGCGGGTCAGGCCCGCCTGGATGGCCAGGGTAGCGTAGACGTGGATGCTGGGACAGACGTTGGTGCTGGTGTCCACCGCCCAGATCCGGCTCACCAGCCAGGTAAAGACGTTCTTCTCCGGGTCGATGACAGGCCGGAGGTTCAGCCCGGTGTGGAAGAAGGTGTACAGCATCAGACAGACCGTCATCCCTCCGAAGAACATTCCCGCAAACCGGTAATACGCTTCCCTGGGGCGTCTCAGCAGCAGCCATGCCACCGCTGCCCCCACATAGAGGAACCACAGGAGATAGGGAATGACAAAATACTCGCAGAAGGGGATCAGCCGATCGATGGGCAGCTGTATGATGAGACAGTCCCTGGTGTTCCGTCCCTCCAGCAAGGTAAACCAGGGGAGGTACAGGGCAAAATAGGAGAGCGTCCAGATCTGGGGGTACGTCCGGACGAACCGTTTGACGACATTCATTTGGTCTCCACCTCTCGTTGCCCTCCCGAAGTATTCGGGAGGGCAGGAACGGCCCGGGCCGTTCCTGCTCGTTTTACCGGGCGGCAGAATCCCTCCGCCCCAGCGAGAGGCATTATATACTATGAAACCGTCAATTTTAAGGAAAATTCTCTTAAATCTTCTTTAAATCCCCCAGCACACAGCCCCCCGCTCTTGAAAGGCAAGAGCGGGGGGCTGTGTGCTGGGTGTGATGTCAGTTCAGATAATCTCCTGTGGCATAGCTGTTGTACTGGCGGCGGAGGACCAGCACGGGGGTGCCGTCCTCCAGCTGATACTGCTGGTCGATGTGGTAGGCTGTCCCGGTCTCCTCCAGGCGTTTCAGGTAGCGCTCCCGCTCCAGCAGGGCCATCCGGGTGGCCTCCTCCTGGCCCAGCTTTTCGTTGCGCTCAAAGTGGACCGTCTGAGACAGACAGGCAAATTTAATCCGTTTCATGTTCCATATCCTCCATAAACGATGATGAGCAAGCCGTCCCGGCGGGGGGTGCAGCTGTACTCTGTTTCTTGTATTTTATCACATCAAACGCAGAAAATGAAAGTGTTTTTTGCCTTGTACACTTATTTTTTCGTTCATTTCGCCCAACGGAAGCGATTCCTTTTTGTGGAAAAAGCGCAGAAAGATTTTCTTATATCTTCTCTGGGAATCTGGTATAATATCAGGTAGATTGGGTGTATTGTTGCTTTGGAAAAGGAGTAATTATGTTAACACAAGGAGAACTGGTCATGCACGAGACCGCCGGTGTCTGCCGCGTGGTCGGAGAGACAAAGCTGGACGGACTGCCTGGGCAGTATTATGTGCTCTGCCCTCTGTACGTCAACGACGCCACCTTTTACACACCGAAGGAGAGCCAGAAGGTGAAAATCCGCCCGGTGATGACCGAGGGAGAGGCCCAGGCGCTGATCGGTCGGCTCCCCGATGTGCCGTCGCTGACCTTTGAAAATCCGAACGACCAGAAGCTCCGCTGTGCCGCCATCCTGAAATCGGGAGACAGCTACCAGCTGGCAAGCCTGGCCAAAACCCTGTACCTGGACCAGCTGCGCCGGAGCAAGCAGAACAAGCGCTCCGGCATCAGCGACACCACCATGCTGAAAAAGACAGAGCAGCTTCTGTTCGGGGAGCTGGCCACCGCCCTGGGCGTAGAGTACCAGGAGGTGCTCCAGTATATTCAGGATCATCTGAAATAACCGGCAAAAAAACAGCTTCACCGCACAAATGCCTTGGGCATTTGTGCGGTGATTTTTTTCGGAAGGTGCGGTTTTAGTTTCTCAGTCCAGCCTGGCCCCGCCGAACTCGGACAGCTCCAGGCCCTTGTTCTTGTCCAGCACCCACTTGATGGACCATGGGGCGGAGAAGAGCAGCAGCTTGTTCCCCTGGTAGTCCTCCACCAGCTTCACGTCTTGGCCGTTGCCCAGCACCAGCTCGTCCAGATCCTCCACCGGACTGTGGTCGATCCAGCGGACGTATTCATAGGGGAGATTCTCCATCACCAGGTCCACCCGGTATTCGTTTTTCAGCCGGTACTCGAACACGTCGAATTGCAGGGTGCCCACCACACCCACAATGACCTCCTCCATGCCGGTGTAGGGGATCTTGAAGATCTGGATGGCGCCCTCCTGGGCGATCTGCTCGGTGCCCTTGATGAACTGCTTCCGTTTCAGGGTGTCCCTGGGACGCACCCGGCGGAAATGCTCCGGGGCGAAGGTGGGGATGGGGTCGAAGCGGCACTTCATCCCCGGCTCGCAGATGGTGTCCCCGATGGAGAAGATGCCGGGGTCGAACACGCCGATGATATCCCCGGCGTAGGCCTCCTCGATGATCTCCCGCTCGGCGGCCATGAGCTGCTGGGGGCGGGAGAGCTTCACCTTCCGGTCCTGCTGGACCAGATAGACCTCCCGGTCGGCGTCGAACCGGCCGGAGCACACCCGGACAAAGGCAATACGGTCCCGGTGGGCCTTGTTCATGTTGGCCTGAATCTTAAAGACGAAGCCGGAGAACGCGTCGGAGAAAGAGTCCACCACCGTATCTCCCGCGGACCGGGACAGGGGCGGGGTGGTCATGCGGAGAAATTCCTCCAGGAACGCCTCCACCCCGAAGCTGGTCAGGGCGGAGCCGAAGAACACCGGGGACAGCTCCCCCCGGCGGACCGTCTCCAAATCCAGGGACTCCCCCGCACCGTCCAGCAGCTCCAGGGCGTCCCGGAGCTCCTGACAGCGGCTCTCCCCGATGACCTGGGGCAGCCGGGGGTCGTCCAGTGCGATTTCCTCGCTGTCGGCGGCACGGGCGCTGCCGTGGGCGGTGAAGTGGAGTACCTGGCTCCTCTGCCGGTCATAGACCCCCTGGAAGTCCTTGCCGCAGCCGATGGGCCAGTTCACCGGGCAGGTGTCGATACCCAGCTCATGCTCGATCTCCTCGCACAGATCGAAGGGGTCCCGGGCCTCCCGGTCCATCTTGTTGATAAAGGTGAAGATGGGGATGTGCCGCATGGCGCAGACCTTGAACAGCTTCCGGGTCTGGGCCTCCACGCCCTTGGCGGCGTCGATGACCATGACGGCGGAGTCCGCGGCCATGAGGGTGCGGTAGGTGTCCTCGGAGAAGTCCTGGTGGCCCGGGGTGTCCAGGATGTTGATGCAGAAGCCCTGATACTGGAACTGCATCACCGCGCTGGTCACCGAGATGCCACGCTGTTTTTCAATTTCCATCCAGTCCGAGGTGGCGGCCCGGGCGTTGCGCTTGCCCTTGACCACTCCCGCCTGGTTGATGGCCCCGCCGTAGAGCAGGAGCTTTTCCGTCAGCGTCGTCTTGCCTGCGTCCGGGTGGGAGATGATGGCAAAGGTCCTGCGGCGGCTGATCTCCGATTCATATTTCGACATGGAATGACCTCCGTGAAATGCATCTGGCAAAAATCGCTTTTATTATATCCGGTGCAGGGGAAAATTGCAAGGCTGGGCGGGGAATTATCGGGCGACCGCCCGACCATTGCCCTCTTGCCGAAGCGCCGGGCGCTTCGCGGCCCGAAAAACGATTTCCATGACGTTCTCCGCCCTTGACACTGGCCCCGCCCCGTGCTAAACTGACCACATTCAAAATAGAGAACGGAGGCTTCGGAGCCGCTATGTCTATCATGCAGATTTGATATTCCAGTCGAATCCCATAGTGTGAACAAAAACGGGCGTGTCCCCATCAGGGACAGGTCCCTGGGTTCCTGTGGGCAGATTGGGTCAGTCGCATGGTAGAATGGGCGCGCTCCGGGTTTTTTATTGCCTTTTTGCACCCTCTCTCTGCCTGTCTGCCCTTTTTGCGCCCGGATACGGGAACAAGCATCTGCGCAGACGGCGCAGGAGAGGAATTTTTTATGAAGAAGACGAATACGCCTCCCCACACCGGAGGCGCCGGCCTTTGGAGCCGGGATTTCACCATCATCACCCTGGGCAGCGTGGTCTCTATGGTAGGGGGGACCCTGTCCGGCTTTGCCCTGAGCATTATGGTGCTGGACTACACCGGCTCCACCCTGCTCTACATCCTGACCAACGTGGGCTATCAGCTGCCCATGCTCATCTGTCCCCTGATCGCCGGGCCGTATCTGGACCGGATGAGCCGGAAGAAGGCGATCTACCGGCTGGATTTTCTCTCCGCCGGGATCGCCCTGGTCATGTTCCTGCTGCTCCGGTCCGGGTGGTACAGCTACCCGGTGCTGCTGGGCTACACCGTCCTCTCGGGGGCCATCGAGAGCGTCTATTCTGTGGCCTATGACAGTCTCTACCCCAACCTCATCCCGGAGGGCCATCTGTCCCAGGGCTACTCCGTCTCCAGCCTGCTCTGGCCACTGGCGGCCATGACCAGTCCCATCGCCGCCGTGATCTACACCGCCCTGGACACGGTGGCCCCCCTGTTCGCCTTCAACGCCGTATGCCTTTTGGTCGCTGCCTGCTTTGAGCGCACCATCAGCTATCAGGAGACCCACACGGCCCAGGCAGTCCAAAGAACAGAAGGCTCTCCCCTGTCCCGGTTCCGCCGGGAGTTCCGCTCCGGGCTGGACTATCTGGCGGGGGAGCGGGGCCTGCTGGTCATCACGGCCTATTTCGCCCTCTCCAACTTTGCGGGGAACGCCGCAGAGGGCCTGTGGCTGCCCTTCTTCCGCAACAACGCCGAGCTGTTCTCCGCCTGGCCGGTGGCGGCGGTGACGCTGTATGCCATCATCTCCAACTTCTCCGTGGCGGGCCGGTTTGCGGGGGGACTGCTCCACTACCGGCTCAGGCTCCCTGCCCGGCGAAAATTTACCATCGCCCTGACCGTCTATTTTGTCATTGCCGCCCTGGACTGCGGCATCCTGTTCCTCCCCGTCCCCCTGATGGCGGCGGCCAACTTCCTCTCTGGGGCGCTGGGCGTCACCTCCTACAATATCCGCACCGCCGCCACCCAGTCCTACGTCCCGGACACGGTGCGGGCCAGGTTCAACAGTGTGTTCACCATGGTCTGCTCCATGGGCGGTATCCTCGGCTCCCTGGCGGCGGGCGGCTTGGCGGAGCTGCTGCCGGAGCGGACGGTGGTGCTGAGCTTCGGCCGGGTGGAGCTGGCCGCCGTGGTCTGCGTCATGGTGCCGGGGCGGAGGGAGGTCTCCAGGATCTACAACCGGGAGGTATAACGGGCGGCGTTGGCCGGTCTCCCGGCGCTTTCCCCGAAGGGGTCGGAACATACGCGTCCGTCTCCGCATCCCTTTCGGCGCTATTTTTCCGCCCCCGCCTTCTCCGGCACACGCTCCGCCTCCCGCCGCCGTATCTGCTTCACCCCCTCGCAGATGGGAAGAGGCAGCAGAGACAAAACCAACACCGCCGCCCACTCGCCGTGGGAGAGTGTGACCACTGAAAACACCGTCTGGAGGGGCGGCAGCAGCAGGACGGAGAACTGGAGCAGCAGGCCGATGAGAAATGCCCGGTTCATGGCCGGGTTGGAGAGCACGCCGATCTGCAAAAGGGAGGCCCGGTCGCTGCGCACGTCGAAGGCGTGAAACAGCTGGCACAGAGTCAGGGTAGCGAAGGCCATCGTATTGGCCGCCTGGTAGGCCTCCCCCGGGTCGGAGAGGACGTACTCCCCCAGAAAATAGGCCGCCAGGGTCACCAGTCCCACCATCAGCCCCTGCCAGACGAGCTGAAAGGCGAAGGGGCCGGTGAACAGCGGCTCCTTCCCGGAGCGGGGCGGCTGGTCCATCACCCCCGCCTCCACCGGCTCCACCCCCAGGGCCAGGGCGGGGAGGGAGTCGGTGACCAGGTTGAGCCACAGCAGCTGCACGGGGACCAGCGGGGTCTGGTGGAAATTGCATACCGTGGCGATAAAAATAGTGAAAATTTCCCCGATATTGCAGGAGAGCAGGTAGTGGATGGCCTTTCGGATGTTGGCATAAATGCCCCGACCCTGCTCCACGGCGGAGACGATGGTGGAGAAATTGTCGTCGGTGAGTACCATATCCGCCGCGCCCTTGGCCACGTCCGTCCCGGTGATGCCCATGGCGCAGCCGATGTCCGCCGCCTTCAGCGCCGGGGCGTCGTTGACCCCGTCCCCGGTCATGGCCACGATCTCCCCCTGCTTCTGGAGAGCCTGGACGATGCGCAGCTTGTGTTCCGGAGTGACCCGGGCATAGACGGCGCAGCGGCCCACCTGCTCCTCCAGCAGCTCCTGGGGCATGAAGTCCAGCTCCGCCCCAGTGAGGGCGGTGGACCCCTCCCGATAGATGTCCAGCTCCTTCGCCACGGCTACGGCGGTGAGCCTGTGATCTCCCGTGATCATCACCGGGCGGATGCCCGCGTGGCGGCAGACGGCCACCGCCTCCCGCACCTCCGGACGGGGCGGGTCCATCATCCCGATCAGGCCCACGAAGATCAGCTCCCGCTCCACCGTCTCCGGGGTGAGTTGGCCGGGGATACGCTCCAGCTCCCGGTAGGCCACCCCGATCACCCGGAGAGCCTGGCTGGCCATCAGGCGGTTGGCGGTCTCCGCCGTCACTCTGGCTCCCTCGTCCAGGGGACGGACGCCCCGGTCTAAGTAGGAGGTACATCGCCGGAGCAGCAGGTCGGGAGCACCCTTGACCATCACCCGGTATCCACCGGCGGGGCTGGGGTGGAGGGTGGACATGAGCTTCCGGTCCGCGTCGAAGGGCAGCTCCGCCCGCCGGGGGAACTCGGCCTCCAGCTCCTGTTTCCGGATGCCCCGGCTCTGGGCGGCGGCGACAATGGCGTTTTCCGTGGAGTCGCCGGAGAAGGTCCCGTCCGGCCGGGGGACGGAGTCGCTGCACAACGTACCGATGGAGAGGGCCAGCTGCTCCCCTTTGCCGCTGGCTGTCCAGATCTGGGTGACGGTCATCTGGTTTTTCGTCAGCGTCCCCGTCTTGTCCGAGCAGACGACGCTGGCGCAGCCCAGAGTCTCCACGGCGGGGAGCTTTTTCACAATGGCGTGCTGACCCGCCATCCGCTGGACCCCCAGGGCCAGGACGATGGTGACGATGGCGGGCAGCCCCTCGGGGATGGCGGCCACCGCCAGGGAGACGGCGATGAGGAACATGGACAGCAGCTCCTTCCCCTGGAGCAGCCCCACCCCAAACATGACGGCGCAGGCGGCCACGCAGAGGAAGGACAGGGACCTGGATATCTCACCCATCTTCCGCTGGAGGGGGGTCTCCCCCTGCTCCTGGTTCTGGAGCAGGGCGGCGATGCGGCCCACCTCGGTGCGCATTCCCGTCTCCACCACCAGGGCGGTCCCCCGGCCCCCGGTGACGACGGTGGAGCCGATGAGCAGGTTGACCCGATCTCCCAGAGGGGTGTCCCCCGCCAGGGTGACCTCCGCCCGCTTTTCCACCGGCACCGACTCTCCGGTGATGGCGGACTCGTCCGCCCGAAGGCCCGCCGCCTCCATCAGACGGGCGTCCGCCGGGACCAGGTCCCCCGCCTCCAGGCGGATCAGGTCCCCCGGCACCAACAGGGCGGCGTCGATCCGACACTGCTTGCCCCCTCGGATGACGCTGGCCTGGGGCGCGGCCATCTCCCGGAGGGCCTCCAGGGCCTTTTCCGCATTGCTCTCCTGGACGATGGAGATCGCCCCGTTCACCAGAACGATGACCAGGATGATGACTGCGTCCAGCAGGTCCTCCCCGCCGCTGGCCAGCCAGGAGAGAGCGGCGGCCGCCAGCAGGACGAGGATCATAGGGTCCTTCAGCTGCTCCCACAGACGTTGAAGCAGAGAGCGCCCTCCGGTCTGCTCCAGCCGGTTGGGGCCATACTCCTCCAGCCTGGCCCTGGCCTCGCCGGGGGAGAGGCCCCGGACCGGGTCGGTCCTGAGCTGGGCGGCGGCCTCCTTTGGGGACATGGCGTGCCATTGCTGCATATCGCATCCTCCTCTGTATCCGCCCCGACACAGCGGGGACGGCTAAACTCTTCTCCCATTATAGAAGAGGACGGCTGGGAAAAAGAGGGAATCGTGGGGTGGGGCGAGGAGGAAGCGTCCCGCCACGCCCGGCGCAGAGAGGAACAGGGCCGTCCTCTATTCAAAGTTGACTTTTGTGACCGTTTTTGCGTCTGCATTGACAAATTCGCCCGTTTCCGTATAATGAAACCAGAGAAAGATCCCGCCCGGAGGAGGCGCTCGCCCGCCTCCTCCCCCGGGACAGAGATACGCCGGAGAGGGGGGAGACAGGTATGCAGCGCATCATCATCTGCGACGACGACCGGCAGGTCTGCGCCTCTCTGTCCACCATGATCGACCAGATCTATGAGCTGCCCCACCGGATCAAGCAGGTCTACAGCTGGGACGCCCTCCGGGACGAGGTGCTGGCCATTGCCCCCGGGGAGGCAGACATCGTTTTCATGGACATCCAACTGGGCGCGGACAACGGCATCCTGGTCTCCCGGCAGCTCCGAAAGCGGTATCCCCGTATCCGGTTCATCTATATCACCGGCTACATCCAGTTTTCCGAGGCCATCTTCCACGGATTTCCCACCGCCTTTCTGGTCAAGCCCATCAAGCCCGCCGCTCTTCTGTACGCCCTGGAGAAGGCCACCGCCGAGCTGGACGCCCTGGGCGTCGCCGTACTCTCCCTGAAAACCAGGAGCGGAGAGCTTTACACCATCCCCCTGCGGCAGATCCACTATATCGAGTCTCTGGGACGCCTGGTGCTGGTCCACACCGACGACGGGCCGGTGGAGTGCTACCGTCGGCCGAAGGAGCTGGAGGAGCAGCTGGCGGGAGAGTTCGTCCGCTGCCACCAGAGCTTTCTGGTCAACCTGGCCCATGTGAAGCAGATGCAGGAGCTACAGCTCCTTCTGTTTACCGGCGAGGCCGTCCCTGTCAGCCGGGTCCGTTTGAAGGAGACGAAGGAGCAGCTGATGCGGTATGCGGGAGAGGGCATCTGAGCCGTCTTTCTGTAAAGGCATTTCGCCTTACGGGAAGACGGCCTTTTTCGCCTTTTTGGGGTCTCAACGGCTGTCAAGTGCTAATTTTTACAAAAAAACAACCGATTATGACAAATCGGTTGAAATAGGGCGGACCGTTTTCTACAATTGGGCCATCCAATCTCCTCTGGTCGGAGCATCGTCCTTCGGCCGCCCGGTAGAAAGAGCGTGGTCTGAATGAATCCTATCCGTATCCTGTCTGTGACCCCTGTCAGCAATTACCGCCTGGTTCTCCTCTGCGACGATGAGACGGTCCGGATCTGGTCGTTCCCCTTTCCGGGACGGTCCCAGAAGGCCCATCCCCTCCGGGACAGTGCGCTGTTCCGGCAGGCGGAGGTGTCCCCGGACGGTCTTGAGGTCACCTGGCCCAACGGAGAGCTTCGCAGCGCGTCGGAGCTGTGCCGCACCGGCAGGCGGCTGCCCCTGTCCATGGACGACCTGGCGGAGCTATGCTGTCGCAACGTCCTGTCCACCAG
This sequence comes from Clostridiales bacterium, assembly GCA_020860575.1. Classification (GTDB taxonomy): domain Bacteria; phylum Bacillota; class Clostridia; order Oscillospirales; family Oscillospiraceae; genus Onthomonas. The sequence goes on from JAJBUB010000099.1 coordinate 11,057, forward strand.
CGAGGTGGCGGAGGAGCTGCGCTGCACCCGGCAAAATGTGGACAATCTGACTGCCCGGGGCAAGCTGCGCCCCATCAAATCCTATAAGCGAAACCGCCTTTTCCTCCGGGGCGAGGTCATCCGCAGGCGCTGGTGGAACGCCGACGCCCTGCCGGAGTCCCAGGCCCGCCGGGAGCAGGGCCGGGGAGACGCCTGACCGGCGGACATACCGAACAGCGGGGCGCACCTTACGGTGCGCCCCCTGAACATTTTATTCTCCGTCCTGCTCCGCCTGGTCAAAGTCGCCGCAGGTGATGGTCATGAGATCCTCCCGGGTGGGCTGCTCCAGCTGGGCCACCCGGTCGGACTGGATGGACACCAGCTTTTCAAACAGGTTGCGCACATCCCGGGCGTTGCCGAAGTTTTCATCCCGCTCGTCATAGAGGGTCTGGAAAAAGCCGGGGAGCCGCTCCTTCAATGCGTCCTCCACCTGGTAGCCGTTTTTCTGGCAGATGGAGCGGAAGATCTCGTCCAGCTCCGGGCCGGTGTAGTCGTCGAAGTAGATATATTTGTTGAACCGGGACTCCAGGCCGGGGTTGGAGTGGATGAACTTCATCATCAGGTTGGAGTACCCCGCCACGATGACCACCAGCTCCTTCCGGTGGTCCTCCATGGCCTTGAGGATGGTGTCGATGGCCTCCTGGCCGAAGTCGTTAGTACCCGGCTGGCTGGCCAGGGAATAGGCCTCGTCGATGAACAGCACCCCGCCCATGGCGGACTGGATCACCTTCTGAGTCTGGATGGCCGTCTGGCCCACATACCCCGCCACCAGGCCGGAGCGGTCCACCTCCACCAGCTGGCCCTTGGGCAGCACCCCGATGGCCCGATAGATGCCCGCCAGCAGCCGGGCCACGGTGGTCTTTCCGGTGCCGGGGTTGCCCATGAACACCAGATGGAGGCTCATGGCGGGGACGGGAAGCTCCTGCTCCTCCCGGAGCTTCCGGATTTTGACCAGATTCACCAGGCTGCGCACGTCCTTTTTCACCTTTTCCAGACCGCACAGGCTGTCCAGCTCCGCCATCAGCTCCTCCAGGGTGGGCTGAGGCTCCTCCGGCTGGGCCTCCTGCTCCGCCCTGGCGTCCGTCCCGCCCTGGGCGGAGGCGGCGGCGGCGTTTTTCGCAGCGCCGCTCTGGTCAGGCGCGCTGTCGACAGCGGGGGCGGAGGGGTTCTGAGGCGGCTGTCCCGCCGCCTGGCGGAGACGGTCTGTATAGGCGTGGGCGCAGTTGGCAGCGGCGGTGTTCAGACTGTCATAGACGGCGGCCAGCAGGAGAAAGACCAGCTGGCACAGGTCGCAGAACTGTCCCGTCCGGTCCCGTCCGCTGCCCCGGTCGGCAGCCGTGAGCTGGCTGAAAAAGCCGGGGGGCTGGAAGTCGGGGGCGGAGGACACGGCGGCGCACAGCTCCAGATACAGCGCCTGGGCGGGGCGGTTCGTCCCGGAGCAGATGGCGTTGTAGGTGTCCACATGGTTGTCCGTCAGCTCGCCGCCCCCGGCGGCCCAGATCCCCAGGGCGCAGCGGCGGAAATAGGCGTCCGCCTCCTGCTCGAAGCTCAGGCGGAGACTGCCGTCCGACAGCTGGCGACGGTAAGAGGCGATGGCGGAGCGGTATTTCTTTCCCACCACGGCGGCGGAGATTTTTGTATATGCCATAGGGAGGCCCTCCCTTTCCGGATTTTCCTGGAATTATTATACCGCCGGAAGGGGATGGGGGCAAGTGAATTGTTGCGCACTTAACTGTTTTCCATACACTCCAGATACACCTCCCCCGCCGCCCGGGCGAACAACCTGGCCCCGGCCAGGGCCTCCTGGAGGGTGTTGCCGCTGGTCCCCACCTCCACCAAAAGGGAGCCGACGGTCATGTGCTGGTTGAACCGCTGAGAGCGGAGGTTGATGGGCCGGGGAAACCCGGCGTCGATGCCCAGCAGCCGGGCCTGGATGTGAGTGGCCAGGGTGAGGTTTTCCGCCCAGTCGGGATGGGTCAGGCCGCCGTCGTCGGTCCCTACCACCAGCATGACCTGGGCCACCGTCTCTCCATCTACCGTGTCTGTCACCTTGTAGACCGTGCCATCGTCGGCGATGAGGGCGTCCCGGTGGACGTCCAGGACGACGGAGATGGTGGGATATTCCTCCAGATAGCCTTTGATGCCCTCCAGAGACCGGGCGTAGGAGCCGGTATAACTGGGATAGTCGTATAGGGTGGTATCGTGAATGACGGACAGGCCCATCTCCTCAAAGACCGCCTTCATCTCCTCTCCCACCCGGATCATATTGTAATTTTCATCCGTCGTCCGGGCCGTGTCCGAGGCCACATACTCGTCCCCGTCGGCGACGGTGTAGGCCTCGGTGGCGTGGGTGTGCATAATGAGGATCTGTGGCCCCTCCCGGGAGACGGTTAGGGTCAGCTCCCGCTCCAGATAGTCCGCCAGCTCTGCCTCGATGCCGTCCGTGCGGTTGGTCAGCTCCAGCAGAGCGGCGGCCGGGGGGGTGCTGGTCTCTGACCCCCCCTCCGTCGTGTCCTCTGTCGCCTCCTCCAGCGGGGCCTCCAGAAGACCGGAGACGGGGAGGGCCTCCTCCTCCGTTTCCGGTTTCTCTTCCGGTCCTGCCTCCTCAGCCTCCGGGAGCGTCTCCTGCTGTTCCTCTTCGAAAGCGGGAAAGCTCGTCTCTGCGGCTTCCTCCTCCTGCGCTGTCTGCGGAAGGGCCTCCAGCACCGCCTGTTCCAGCGGAGTGTCCTCCCCGCTCTCCGTCCCCAGCTCAGCGCTGACCGCCTGGGAGAGCAGGTCGGAGCTGCGGAACATCTGGACCAGGGCTGTTCCCATCTCGGCCACCGCCCCCGGATGGATGGTCAGCCACACCGCCCCTGCCGCCGCCCCCAGAGCGGTCAGCCGCCTCAGACGGCGGCCCTGTCCCTTGGGACGCATCCGCCTCGCCTCCCCTCCGCCGTGGCTCGTCCGGGATTCCGTGCCACGCAAGCGGTATCAGTCTATGCGGGAGCGGGCGGATTTAGAACGCCGCCCGGATTTACTTTTGCCCTCCCTTACGGTACAATAGGGACAGAACCAGACCGTCCCGACCCGGAAAGGAGATTTCCATGTCCAAAAGCGCCCATCAGAAGAACAAGCTGCTCCTGCTGCTGCAAATCCTACAGGAAGAGAGCGACGAGGAGCATCCCATCTCCGGCCCCCGGCTGCTCAAAATGCTGGTCGCACGGGGCGTCGCCGCCGAGCGAAAGAGCCTCTATGACGACCTCGCCGCTCCCCGGGAGCGGGGATATGACGTTCAGCTCCAGCGGGGCCGGGGCTATTTTCTGGGGGAGCGGGACTTCCAGCTGGCGGAGCTGAAGCTGCTGGTGGACGCGGTCCAGTCCTCCCGGTTCATCCCGGTGGGGAAGAGCGGCCAGCTCATCAAAAAGCTGGAGCGGCTCACCTCCGTCCACCACGCCCGGGAGCTGCAACGGCAGGTCTATGTGGCCGGACGGGTGAAGAGCCTGAACGAGAGCGTCTACTACTCCATCGACGCTCTCCACCAGGCTATCGGGGACGACCGACAGGTGCGTTTCCGGTACTACAAGTACGACCGGGAGCGGCAGAAGATACTGCAACACGGCGGGAGCTGGTATCAGGTCAGCCCCTACGCCCTTCTGCGCAGCGACGAAAATTACTATCTGGTGGCCTACGACGGCCGTTCTCAGGAGATCCGCCACTACCGGGTGGATAAGATGGTGTCCCTGGCCCAGACCGACCTGGCCCGGGAGGGAGGCGACGCCTACCGTTCCTTCGACCTGGGAGCCTATACCCGGCTCCACTTTGGAATGTTCCGGGGCCGGGAGGCGGACGTGACCCTGCGGTGCGAGAACCGGATGGCGGACATCCTCATCGACCGCTTCGGGGCCGACCTGAGCATGGCCCCGGACGGGCCGGAGCATTTCACCTGTATGGTCCATCTGGCGGTGAGTCAGCAGTTCTTCGGCTGGCTGTTCGGTCTGGGGCCGGGTATCCGGCTCACCGGCCCGGAGTGGGCGGTGGACGAGCTGGAGGGGCAGCTGGAGGAATGTCTGGCCCTGCACCGGGAAAAATAGACGTTATTGCAGCATTTTGCAGCCCTGATGCGTATGAAAGGCAGAACATCAAAAGGAGGCTCACAGCCATGAAAAGACTGACTGCCATTTTGCTGGCCCTGGCCCTGCTGTCCACCCTGGTGACCGGGTGCGCGGAGGAGAACGTCACCGACTATGCGTCGGAAACCGACGATGAAACCGTCAGCACAGAGGAGGAAACGCCCGAGGTAGAAACCGAAACCGAATCAGAATCAGAGACAGGAACACCCACCGACGAGACGCCGGAGGAGTCCACAGACAGCAACGACGAGACCGCCACAGAGACCGACGTGACCGCCCAGGTGGAGGAGCTGCTGAGCCAGGCGGGCTTCCAGATAGAGACAACCTTAAACGGTGAGGACAATCTCTATCGGGCGGACTGGACGGATACGATCACGGTCTATCCCTCGCCGGAGGAGGACGACCCGGAGGGAGATGCCGGGACCGGCGACAGCCTGGGTACGGTACAGATCTTCCACTACGCCGACAGCCAGCGGGCGGCGGAGGTGGCGGGAGGCTTTGACACCGCCGACCCCTCCCTGTTCAGCATGGAAACAGAGGAGGACGGGGAGGCCGTCGCCATGGTCGTGGACTTTGTGGCCCCCATCCGGCTCTATCTGGCGGAGGACTGCATCGTGCTCTACTGCGGCGACAGCCAGGGGGTGACGGACACCCTGGAGGTTGGGCTGGGCGCGCCCTTCGCCCCGGTAGATGAATAAAAAGACGAATATGCAGCTTAATAGTGAATATTCGGCTGCATATTTGGAATAGTATACAAAATAACCGGGAAAGAAACGAAAAAATATGCAGAATGGGGCTTGCAATCCGGGGCGGTGGGTGGTAGTATAAAGCTCGAAAGAAATACAGGGCGGTCTGCCGCCCGTTGCAGGAGGCAATCTACCATGAGCAGTGTGAAGAAAATCGTGCTGGCCTATTCCGGCGGCCTGGATACATCCATCATTATCCCCTGGCTGAAGGAGAACTATGACGACCCGGAGATCATTGCCGTGGCCGGCAACGTGGGCCAGGCGGACGAGCTGGAGGGGCTGGAGGAAAAGGCCCTCAAGACCGGGGCCTCCAAGCTCATCGTGGCCGATCTGGTGGACGAGATGGTGGACGACGTGATCATCCCCTCCATGAAGGCCGGGGCCAAGTATGAGACCTATCTCCTGGGTACTGCCTTTGCCCGCCCCATCATCGCCAAGAGCCTGTGCGAGATCGCCCTGGCCGAGGGCGCGGACGCCATCTGCCACGGTTGCACCGGCAAGGGCAACGACCAGGTGCGGTTTGAGCTGACCATCAAGCACTTCGCTCCCGGCATGAAGATCATCGCCCCCTGGCGGGAGTGGGACATCAAGAGCCGTGACGAGGAGATCGACTTCGCCGAGGCACACCACGTCCCCCTGAAGATCACCCGGGAGACCGACTACTCCAAGGACAAGAACCTGTGGCATCTGTCCCACGAGGGCCTGGACCTGGAGGACCCCGCCAACGAGCCGAACTACGACAAGCCGGGCTTCCTGGAGATGGGCGTCTCTCCCACCCAGGCGCCGGACGTGCCCACCTATGTCACCCTGACCTTTGACAAGGGCGTGCCCGTGGCCATCAATGGGGAGCAGAAGAAGGCCAGCGACATTATCGCTGACCTGAACGTCTACGGCGGTCAGAACGGCATCGGCATTATCGACATCGTGGAGAACCGTCTGGTGGGCATGAAGGACCGGGGCGTCTATGAGACGCCGGGCGGCACCATCCTCTACAAGGCCCACGAGCTGCTGGAGATGATCTGCGTGGACAAGGACACCCTCCACGAGAAGGAGAAGCTGGCGGTGGACTTTGCCGATCTGGTGTACAACGGCAAGTGGTATTCCCCCTTGCGGGAGGCCCTCTCCGCCTTTGTGGACAAGACCCAGGAGTACGTCACCGGAACCGTGCGGGTGAAGCTGTACAAGGGCAACATCATCCCCGCCGGGATGACCTCTCCCTACAGCCTGTATTCCGAGAACCTGGCCACCTTTGACGAGTCCGACTACAACCAGAAGGACGCCGAGGGCTTCATCAACCTGTGGGGCCTGCCCACCAAGGTCCAGGCGCTGCGGGCACAGGGCAAATTGCAGTAAATTGCGGTAAGCAGCAAATCACAAGGCACAAGACACAGAATACACGGGGGATAGTGCCACTGTCCCCCTGTATTCTGTTTTATCCGTTTCTCTGCGCCGGACCGAGGGCGCAGGACGAGGAGGAAGGTACACATGAAATTATGGGGCGGCCGTTTTGACAAGGAGACCGATGCGCTGGTCAACGACTTCAACTCCTCCATCCGGTTCGACGCCCGGATGTACCGGGAGGATATCGAGGGCTCCATCGCCCACGCCACCATGCTGGGAGAGCAGGGCATTATCAGCAAGGAGGAGTCTGACCAGCTGGTAGCCGGCCTGCGGGAGCTGCTGGCGGACATCCAGGCGGGGAAGGTGGAGTTCTCCGAGGACAACGAGGACATCCACATGAATGTGGAGACCCTGCTGACCCAGCGGCTGGGGGCCGCAGGCAAGCGTCTGCACACCGGCCGGAGCCGGAACGACCAGGTGGCGGTGGACTTCCGGATGCATGTCCGGGGGGAGATCCCGAAGATCGTAGAGATGCTGCTGGAGCTGGAGCGGGTGCTGGTGCGCCAGGCGGAGGCCAACGTGGACACCGTCATGCCCGGCTACACCCATCTCCAGCGGGCCCAGCCCGTCACCTTCGGACACTACATGATGGCCTACGCCAATATGTTCCGCCGGGACATCACCCGCTTTGAGGACTGCCTGGAGCGGATGGACGAGTGCCCCCTGGGGGCCGGGGCGCTGGCAGGCTCCACCCATCCCCTGAACCGGCAGCGGACGGCGGAGCTGCTGGGCTTTGCCCGGCCCACGGACAACTCCCTGGACTCCGTCTCCGACCGGGACTTCGCCATTGAGTTCCTCTCCGCCTGCTCCATCCTTATGATGCACCTGTCCCGGTTCTCCGAGGAGATCATCCTCTGGTGCTCCTGGGAGTTCAAATTTATCGACCTGGACGACGCCTATTCCACCGGCTCCTCCATCATGCCCCAGAAGAAGAACCCGGACGTGGCCGAGCTGGTCCGGGGCAAGACGGGCCGGGTGTACGGCAGTCTCATCACCCTGCTCACAGTGATGAAGGGTATCCCTCTGGCCTACAACAAGGATATGCAGGAGGACAAGGAGTGCGTCTTTGACGCCATTGACACGGTGGAGCTGTGCGTCCCCGTGTTCTCCGCCATGCTGGACACCATGACCGTCCGGCCGGAGAATATGGCAAACGCTGCCGCCGGTGGCTTTATCAATGCCACCGACTGCGCCGACTACCTGGCAAAGAAGGGGGTCCCCTTCCGGGACGCCTATACTCTGGTGGGCCGTCTGGTGAACCACTGCATCGCCACCGGACAGACGCTGGACAGCCTGCCCCTGGAGGAGTACCAGGCCCTCTCCCCCGCCTTCGGGGAGGACGTGTATCAGGCCCTGAGCCTGGATACCTGCGTGAGCCAGCGCAAGACGGTGGGTGGCCCCGCTCATGACGAGGTGCTGCGGCAGATCGCCCGGATCCGGGCCTTTGTAGAGGAGCGGAGCGAGCAATGAGCAAACCGAAAATCTATATCGACGGTCAGGCGGGGACCACCGGCCTGCAGATCATGGACCGGCTGATCCGCCGGGACGACGTGGAACTGCTGCGCATCGATGACGACAAGCGGCACGACAACGCCGAGCGGGCCAGACTGATGAACGCCGCCGACCTGGTGTTTCTCTGTCTCCCGGACGCCGCCGCCGTGGAGGCGGTGACGCTGGTGACGAACCCCGACACCCGCATCATCGACGCCTCCACCGCCCACCGGACAACCCCCGCCTGGGTCTACGGCTTTCCGGAGTTGTCCCCTCAGCGGCGGGAGGCCATCCAGTCCGCCAAGCGGGTGGCCAACCCCGGCTGCCACGCCTCCGGGCTGATCGCGTCCGTCTATCCTCTGGTGCAGGCGGGCATCCTGTCCCCGGATTATCCCCTGACCTGCTACTCCCTCACCGGCTACTCCGGCGGGGGCAAGAAGATGATCGCAGAGTATGAGGACGAGGGGCGGAGCAGTCTGCTCTCCTCCGACCGGGTCTACGGCACCAATCTGAAGCACAAGCACCTGCCGGAGATGCAGGCGGTGTGCGGCCTGACCCGGAAACCGGTGTTTTCCCCCGTAGTGGGGGATTTCCCCCAGGGGATGGCTACCACCATCCTGCTCCACAACGACCTGCTGAACGGGCAGCCTGCCGCCCGGGACATCTGGGCAGCGCTGGCGGCGCACTACGGCCGCTGCCCCGGCCATCCTATGGTCCGGGTGGCCCCCTTCAACGGGGAGGGGAAGCCCATCTTTGCCGGGACCCTGGCGGGGACCGACGGAATGGAGCTGATCGTCAGCGGCGGCGCAGAGCAGACCATCGTCACCGCCCTGTTCGACAATCTGGGCAAGGGCGCCTCCGGCGCTGCGGTGCAGAATATGAATTTAATGCTGGGATTTGACGAGGACGCCGGTCTGGTGTAAGATGTTGTCACCCGGCTTTGAGGGAAAAGAAAAAAGGGAAGTGACTCCAGATGAAGGAGATATCCGGCGGCATTGTGGCCGCAAAGGGATTCCGGGCCGCCGGGATCCGGGTGGGGGTGAAGGCCTCCGCCCTGCCCATGGACGGAGAGGGAAAAAAAGACTTGATGCTGCTGGTCTCTGACCGGCCCTGCACGATTGCGGGGATGTTCACCACCAACCGGGTGAAGGCCGCGCCGGTGCTGCTCACGAAGGCAACCATCGCCGACGGCGTGTGCCAGGCGGTCATCGCCAACTCGGGCAACGCCAACGCCTGCGCCCCCAACAGCGAGCAGCACGCACAGGAGATGTGCCGGGCGGCGGCAACGGCACTGGGCCTGGCTCCGTCGGACGTGGCGGTGGCCTCCACCGGGGTCATTGGGCAGGAGCTGAACATTCGGGCTATCACGGAGGGCGTCCCCGCCCTGGTGGAGAAGCTGTCGGATGCCCCCTCCGCCTCGGAGGACGCCGCCCATGCCATTATGACCACCGACACCGTCAAAAAGGAGATCGCCGTGGAGACGGAGATCGGCGGCGTCACCGTCCGGGTGGGGGGCATTGCCAAAGGCTCCGGCATGATACACCCCAATATGGGCACCATGCTCAGCTTTGTTACCACCGACTGCGCCATCACCCCCAAGCTGCTCACCGAGCTGGTACACGAGGTAGTGCCCCGGACGTTCAACCGGGTGACGGTGGACGGGGACACCTCCACCAACGACACTTTCCTGGTGCTGGCCAACGGCAGCGCAGGAAATCCCCTCATCGACTGGCAGGGACCGGAGTATCTGGCACTGAAAGAAGCCCTCACGGCCGTCTGCACCTATCTGGCCCGGAGCATGGCCGCCGACGGAGAGGGGGCCAGCCGACTGCTCACCTGCACCGTCCACGGGGCAGAAAACGAGGCCAAGGCGGAGCGGCTCAGCCGGGCGGTGGTGGGCTCCTCTCTGGTGAAGGCCGCCATGTTCGGCGCAGATGCCAACTTTGGCCGGGTGCTGTGCGCCATGGGCTATTCCGGGGCGCAGTTCGACCCGGAGACGGTGGATATCTGCTTCCGCTCCCAGGGGGGCGAGGTCCAGGTCTGCCGGGACGGCATGGGCCTGAGCTTTGACGAGGATGTGGCCAAGGTGGTTTTGAGCCAGGATGAGGTAGTGATCGACGTCGCCCTCCGGGAGGGAGCGGCGGAGGCCACCTGCTGGGGCTGCGACCTGACCTACGACTACGTGAAGATCAACGGAGATTACAGGAGCTGAGAGAGAAAATGGCCTACGATCATGTGCAGCGGGCGCAGGTGCTGGTAGAGGCCCTGCCCTATATCCAGAAGTACAGCGGTAAGACGGTGGTGGTGAAGTATGGCGGCAACGCCATGGTCTCCGAGGACCTCCGCTCCGCCGTCATGAGCGACATTATCCTCCTCCGGCTGGTGGGCATCCATGTGGTGGTGGTCCACGGCGGCGGGCCGGAGATCAACGAGATGCTGAAAAAGATCGGCAAGCAGTCTCAATTTGTAGACGGTCTCCGCTACACCGACGAGGAGACGATAGACATCGTCCAGCAGGTGCTCTGCGGCCGGGTGAACAAAAACCTGGTGGCCACTCTGAACCGGATGGGCGGTCGGGCCATGGGCCTGTGCGGGATGGACGCCTCTCTGTTTGAGGCGAAGGTAAAGGACGTGAAATACGGCCTGGTGGGAGAGATCGTCAAGGTGAACCCCCAGGTGGTCCAGGACTGCATCGACAACGGCTATATCCCGGTGGTCTCCACCGTTGCCCAGGGGATGGACGCTCAGACCGCCTATAACATCAACGCCGACACTGCCGCCGCCAAGCTGGCGGTGGCCCTGAATGCGGAAAAGCTCATCCTGCTGACCGACGTCCGGGGCCTCTTGCGGGACCCCAAGGATGAGGACACCCTCATCCATGTGGTGCATATGTCCGACGTACCCATGCTGAAAAAGACAGGGGTCATCTCCGGGGGCATGATCCCCAAGGTGGAGTGCTGCGTGGAGGCGGTGCGCTCCGGCGTCAAGCGGAGCCACATCCTGGACGGGCGCATTCCCCACTCCATCCTCATTGAGATGCTGTCGGACAAGGGCATCGGCACCATGCTGCTGTGACATGGGAGGCGAGAATGAGATGACGTTTGAAGAATTGAAGGCGCTGGACCACCAGTACACCATGCAGACCTATGGACGCTTTGACGTGGCCCTGGACCACGGCGTGGGGGCCACCCTCTACGGCCTGGAGGGAGAGGAGTACATCGACTTTGCCAGCGGCATCGGGGTGAATTCCCTGGGCTACGGCCACCCCGCCTGGGTGAAGGCGGTGGAGGAGCAGGCTCACAAGCTGGCCCACGCCTCCAACCTGTTCTATACCGAGCCATACGCCCGGCTGGCGGAGACGCTTTGCAAGCGCACAGGGATGTCCGCTGTGTTTTTCGCCAACGGCGGCGGCGAGGCCAACGAGGGCATTATCAAGCTGGCCCGGAAATACTCCTTTGACAAATACGGCAAGGGCCGGGCCAACATCGTGACCCTCCGCAACTCCTTCCACGGACGCACCATCACCACCCTCCAGGCCACGGGTCAGGAGGTGTTCCACAACTACTTTTTCCCCTTCACCGAGGGTTTCCGCTATGCCGAGGCCAACGACCTGGCCTCCGTCCAGGCCCAGGCGGGGGAGGACACCTGCGCCGTCCTGCTGGAGCTGGTGCAGGGAGAGGGGGGCGTGCTGCCCCTGGACAAGGGCTTTGTCCAGTCGGTGGCAGACTGGTGCCGGGAGCGGGACCTGCTCCTGCTGGTGGACGAGGTGCAGACCGGCGTGGGCCGGACCGGCTCCCTGTTCTGCTTCCAGCAGTACGGCATTCAGCCGGACGCCGTGACCTTTGCCAAGGGCATTGCCGGAGGCCTCCCCATGGCGGGAGTGATGGCGAACGAGAAGTGCCGGAACGTTCTCGGCCCCGGCACCCACGCCACCACCTTCGGCGGCAACCCCAGCACCGCCAGCGCGGCGCTGGCGGTGCTGGATGTGCTGAGCGACGACTATATGCCGGAGATCAACGCCAAGGGCAATTACATCATGGAGACGGTCCGCAGCTGGGACGCCCCCTGTGTGGAGACTGTCCGGGGCCTGGGCCTGATGGTGGGTATCGTCCTGAAGGACGGGACGGACCGGGCCGCTTTGATTGGGCAGATCTACGGGAAAAACGTCCTGGTGCTCACCGCCGGACCGAAAACCATCCGGCTGCTACCGCCGCTGACCATCTCCTATGAAGAGCTGGACAAGGGGCTGGCCGCCGTGAAGGACGTACTGGTAAACGCCTGAATTAAGGCATCACCGCACAAATGTGTCTGCGACGTCTGGCGGCCATTTTCCGCCAGAAATGCGTTGCAAAAACTTGAAATACACAAAGTATTCCTGCGTTTTTGCGCCTTTTTCTGACGAAAAATTTCTCGCCAGCCGTTCTTGCCAATTTATGCGGTGACGCCTTAACCCTGTCAACGAGAGGAGCGAAAAACAATGAAAAAAGACCTGTTAAAGATGCTGGACCTGTCCGGCGACGACATTCTGAGTATTCTCGACCTGGCGGATCAGCTGAAATATGAGCAGCAGCACGGTCTGCCCCACCACTATCTGGAGGGCAAGACTCTGGCCATGATCTTTGAGAAAAATTCCACCCGCACCCGGGTCTCCTTTGAGACGGGGATGTTCCAGCTGGGGGGCCACGCCCTGTTCCTCTCCGGCAAAGAGAGCCAGATCGGCCGGGGTGAGCCTATCCAGGACACCGCACGGGTCCTCAGCCGCTACTGCGACGGCATTATGATCCGCACCTTCGACCAGGCTGAGGTGGAGAACCTGGCAAAGTACGCGGACATCCCGGTCATCAACGGCCTGACCGACTTCGCCCACCCCTGTCAGGTGCTGGCAGACCTGATGACTGTCCGGGAGCGGATGGCCCATCTGGACGGGCTGAAGCTCTGCTTCATCGGAGACGGCAACAATATGGCAAACTCCCTCATCGTAGGCGGCCTGAAATGCGGTATGGAAGTGGCCGTGGCCTGCCCGGAGGGATACTGGCCAGACCAGCAGGTGCTGGACTTCGCCGCCTCCGTCCAGGGCGGCAGCCGGTTTACCCTCACCGGGGACATCTTTGAGGCGGCCAAGGACGCCGACGTGATCTTTACCGACGTCTGGGCCTCCATGGGCCAGGAGGAGGAACGGGCCAAGCGGGCCGTGGCCTTCGCCGGGTACCAGGTGAACGACCAGCTCATGGCTGTGGCCCATCCCGGCTGCATGGTGCAGCACTGCCTCCCCGCTCACCGGGGGGAGGAGATCACCGAAGAGGTGTTCGAGCAGCACGCCGACGAGATCTTCGACGAGGCGGAGAACCGTCTCCACGCCCAGAAGGCCGTCATGGTCCTGTTGATGCACGGCGAGATCTGAGATTTTCTGAAATGAACGACCGCCCTCCGGGCTTCGCGTTTGCGAGGCTCGGAGGGCGGCTTTCTTACATTCTGCTCAACTTTGCTCCGGCAGGAGCTTGACCACAGCGGTGTTGGCGTAGGTCATGGGGTCGGTGTGGAGGAAGAAGACCACCCCATCGCAGGGGGCCAGAAGCCGCTCCATCGTCTCTCCTGCACCCGGGTCCAAAATCTCCGCCAGAGGGTCGCCGGCGATGACCCGGTCCCCCGGCTTGCAGACGGGGCGGAAGATGCCCGCGTAACGGGGCCGGACGGAGGCCATGCTGCTGTCCTCCCAGATCTGGGAGCGGAAGCCCCCCTGAATGGGCCGGTTGAGGATGCCCTCCCGGCTGAGGAACCGGAAGATGGCCCGCACCGCCTGGTCGGCGCTCTCCTCATCGATGGAGGTGGTGGTCGTGGTGTAGAGGCTGTAGGCGTTGGTGTCCCAGATCTGCCAGTTGTAGTTCAGTGTGGTGGTATCGTAGGGCCGGGGGTCCCGGAGGACGATGTGGGGCATACCGAACCACTCCGCCTTTTCCACGTTCTCAAATCCGGTGCGCATGATGCGGATATGGGGCAGGAACCGGCCCGGCATATAGAAGGAGGCCAGCTGGATGCCGTTGTCGTACCGGGAGATCTGGCGGAACACTCCGTCGGCGATGCGCTGGGTGGTCTCCCCCAGGTCGTAGCCGGGGAACATCCGGTTGATGTCCGTGTTGTCCGTGGGCCAGAACCGCTTGCCCACGTTCATGGAGTAGGGGTTCAGGGAGGGGAGCACCAGAATCTCCTTCCCGGGATTCAACTCCCCCCGCTGCTCCGCCCGGCGGAGGGCCTTCACCAGCTGGGAGCAGGTATAAATTTGCTGATACTCGTTGCCCCGGAGGCTACCCACCACGCAGAGGGAGCGCTCCCCCTGGCCAAAGGTGTAGCCGTGGACCCGGAAGTTCTCTCGGTAAAGGGAGGGGATCTCATAGATGACCGACTGCCTCATGTCACATCGCCTCCTTGCGGATACGGGCCAGCAGAGAGCCCTCGTCCACCACGGGGTATTCCCGGACGGTGAACAGCAGCCCGTCCGCCGGGGCGGTGATCTCCCGGAGCAGCTCTCCGGTGAGGGGGTTTACCACAGAGCCAATGCGATCTCCGGCGGAGAGGATGGCCCCGTGGGGCTGCTCCTTCAAAAAGATGCCGGAAACCGGGGCGTTTAAGTAGCAGATGGCGTCGTCCTTCTCGGAGACGAGGGGGGTGCGCACCGGGGCCACCGGCCCCGTCCAGATGCCCAGCTCAGCCATGAGCCGGAAAATGCCCTCGGTGAGCTGGTCGCCATAGGCGGGGGTCAGGCGCATCCCCACTCCCATCTCCACCACCAGGGTGGGCACGTCCCGGCTGTTGAGGCTGTGGGCCAGGGTGGACTCCAGCACCGTACTGGCCCCATGGACCCAGATAAAGTCCACGTTGGCCAGCTTCGCGTAGTCCATCAGCCGGTCACGGAACAGCTCATTGATGCGGATTTGGGGCAACTCGGTGAGATAGATATTGCTGGCGTGGATGTCCAGGCACAGGTCGGAGCCCAGCAGGTCCTCCATAATACGGGCGGCCATATCCTCCGTCATCGCCCCGTCCCGGCTGCCGGGAAAGAGCCGGTTCATGTCCAGGTCAAACCCTGGGATGCCCCGGGTCACGGAGTTGATGCCCAGGGGATTCATGGCGGGGTACAGGTCCACCGTCCCCGCCAGATACTCCGGGTGGGCGGCAATGCGCCGGTTCACCTGATAGCAGACGTACTGCCCCTCCAGCTCGTCCCCGTGGATGCCGGTGACGATGCTGATGCGCCTGCCGCAGTCCTGGCCCCCGGTGGGGGTCAGGCGGTTTTTCTGGATGACCAGATTTTCAAAGACAGGCAGGGGAATGGATGCCACTGTCTGTATCATACTGCTTCCTCCTTTTTGTGTGGAACGGAACAAATCACATGGGATGAACGGATACCCGGACGGTCTGGAACTGGTCGCCGCCGCCCAGAAAGCTGCCCCGGTTCAGGGGGCAGTCGCCGCCGTCCCGGCCCCAGGCCAGAACGATGTGCTGCCCCCGGATGGGGAGCAGATTGGTGGGGTCCAGGCCATACCAGCGGCCCTGGCTGAGTACCTCCACCCAGGCGTGGCTGGCCCCCTCTCCCACCAGCATCCCCGCCGCATACCGGGCAGGGATGCCCTCCAGACGGCAGAGGGCCAGCAAAATATGGGCGTAGTCCTGGCAGACTCCCTCTCCCAGCGCCAGCGCCTCCTCGGCGGTGGTGCGGGTATCCGTCACCCGGGGGCAGTAGGTCAGCCCGTCGTGTACCCCCTGGGCCAGCGTCCAGGCCCGCTCCAGGGGGGAGCGGTCACGGTCATCCGCCAGACGGCAGGAGAGGGCCAGCAAATGCGAACCGGGTCGTGTATAGGGAGAGGGGGACCTCATCATGCCCCACCGGACCGGGTCAGGCTCGGCCACTCCGTCGGACAGGCCGGTGCGCACCCGTCCTGTGGCGATGGCCTGAAACTGCTGATGGGACTGGGAGATGTGCCCGTAAAGGCAGCGATTGCCAAAGGCGTCGGCGGTCTCCGCCCCCTCGTGGGAGGGGGACAGCTCCAGCCGCTGCTCCAAAACCTGCTGCCCTTCATTGGACGGGGGAGAGAGACGAAGAAGGTAGCTGTGGTCATGGGCAGGGCGGGAGAACCGGAGATTCAGCTCGTACGCATAACACAGCGTCTCCGCCATCTCACACCGCCGTCAACCGTTCCACCGTCTGCACGATGCCGCTGTAGTCCAGAGGCTCTGCCTCCACCAGGCGGCCCAGCTCTGCCAGGCACGCCCGGTCATACCGGATGGTACACCGGTCGATGCGGCCCTGGAGCCGCCGGACCTCCCGGTGCAGGTCCACCTGGGAGGCGTGGAGCCGACCAAAGAGGTCGATGCGCTCCACCCGCTTGCCCACCTTGATGATGTTCCGGGTGTTCTCGTCCTCTACCTGGTCGTCGATGATGCCCCAGAAGGCCAGAATGTTGTCCGCGATCTTCTGAAACTCCAGCATGGGGGCGTCGCTGAGACGGGCACGGTTCATCTCATAGACCGCCAGCTGGATGTAGCTCAGCTCCTCGGTGCCGATCTCCTGGCGCAGCTCGACAGCGTTGTCATAGGCCCGGCGGAGGTTGCTGGCGATGGAGTTGGGGTCGCTCTCGTCAAAGGGGTAGCGGCGGAGAAAGTTCTGCGCCGTGGGGTAGATGTTGGGGATCTCCAGGGAGCGGCACAGCTCCCCATAGGTGTCCCCCTTGTCCAGCATATCGTCATAGCTCTTGGCAAACAGCCGCAGGGAGGTGTACACCCGCTCGGAATAACGACCCAGCCAGTACAGCCGGTCGGTGACCTCTATCGACTTAATACCCATGTGTCCTTAAATCCTCCTCCCTGAGATGAGTTGACAATGAAGGAATCCGGGTTCCGGGAGAACCGGGTCAGGCCGCTCTTCCACACCACCGGCTCCTCGGCGGAGAGGACGAAGGCCCGCAGGTCGGCCTTCCGGGGGACCCGGACGCCGTTATCCATGATGTCCAGGTCCTGGAAATCGATGACCTCCTGAGCGATGAACCGGCGGGGCTCCGCTTTCAACAGGGCTACAAAGTCCTCCTTCTGCCGGGCGGACATCTTGCTGCCAAAGACCACGCCGTAGCCGCCCGCCTCGGCCACGTCCTTGAGCACCAGTGTGTCCAGATGCTCCAGAACGTACTTCATATCCTCCTTGTAGAAGGGCAGATAGGTGGGTGCATTGGAGAGGATGGGCGTCTCTCCCAGATAGTACTGAATCATTTTGGGGACGAAGTAATAGATGCCCTTGTCGTCCGCCACTCCGTTGCCCGGGGCGTTGAGGATGGCTACCTGGCCCTTCCGGTAGGCCTGGAACAGACCGGGCACGCCGATGAGGGATTCCGGACGGAAGCTGAGGGGGTCCAGGAAATCGTCGGAAATGCGGCGGTAGACCGCCCCCACCCGCTCCTTTTTGCCGGTGTAGTCCAGGAGGTAAACCCCGTCCTCCTCCACCACCAGGTCCTGACCGTTGACCAGGGGGGAGTGGGTCTGCTCCGCCAGATAGGAGTGTTCAAAATAGGCGGCGTTGTACCGTCCGGGGGTGAGCACCACCGTCAGCCCTCCCACGTTGGCGTAGTCCATGGTGTGGCGCAGCAGCTGGGCGTAGTTTCGGTTGTCCTCGATGTGGAACTCCTGGAAGGTGCGGGGGCTGCTCCGGCGGCACAGGTCCCGGACGATCAGGGGATAAGATGCCCCGGACGGCACCCGGAGATTGTCCTCCAGAATGTACCAGCTCCCGTCCTTCCCCAGCACCAGGTCGATGCCGGAGATGTGGGAGAACACCCCGCCGGGAGGCCGGATGCCCTCGCACTGGGGCAGGTAGCCGCTGGAGGCGTAGATGAACTCCTCCGGCACCACCCGGTCCCGGACGATCTTCTTCTCGTTGTAGATGTCCTCCAGAAACAGGTTCAGCGCCTTCACCCGCTGCCGCAGGCCCCGGTCCAGCAGGTCAAATTCGTCCGCCGGAATGACCCGGGGGATGGCGTCGAAGGGGAACAGCTGCTCCTTGAAGGTCCCGTTCTTGTAGATGCCGAACTTCACGCCGTACCGGGCCAGCAGCTCGTTGACCGAGTTGGCCCGTTCGATCAGATCCATCTCATACATAGAATCACCCTTTTCTCTCTCCGAAGGGGCGGGGAATGCGCTCCGCCCCAAAAACGAGACAAAGACGCCTTGCATCTCTGCAAAACGCCTTCGTTTTGTCTATGTTATCACGTCAGGGCAAGGAATGTCAAGAGGGAGCGGGGCGCTCCTGCAAAACATTGCCTTTGCAATTTTATAACAAATCTCTGTTGAATCTTGAGGGGGTTTATGATAGAATATCTCCACAGCAATCCCACCCGGGCTGCCGGGTGTATTTTAAAGGAGTGACTGATCATGGTTAGAGTTATCATGGACCACAAGGGTTCCGGCAAGACAAAGCAACTGATCGATCTGATCAATTCCGCGGTTCTCACAGAGCACGGCAACGTCGTGTGCATCGAGTGGGATCGGGAGCTGGTCTATGCGATTCACTATCATATCCGCCTGATCGAGGCCAGCGACTTCTATCTGCCCAATTTTGAGGTGCTCAAGGGCTTTGTCAGCGGCCTTTACGCAGGTAATTACGACATCACCCACATCTTTATCGACAATCTGAGCAAGGTCGTCCCCATCAAGGACGCCAACCAGATCGAGGAGTTCCTGGACTGGATGGAGCGGTTCAGTGAGAAGAACGGTCTGAAGTTCACCATCACCATCTCCGCCGATGCCGAGACGGCCACCGACGGGATCAAGAAGTATATGTAAGGCGAACGCCTGACCTGCAACGCCTCCGCAAAGGCTGCGGAGGCGTTTTCGTGTGGAGGGAAAACGATGGAACCCTTAGAGGCTCAACTGGGCGGCTGGTCGGAGATCGCCGCCCCCATGCTCCGGGAGGACTGGTGCCGGGCGCTGTTTGACCGGGTGGAGACGGCCTACAACGGCCCAAAACCGGTCTACCCGCCGAAGGAGCAGCTGTTCACTGCCCTGCGTCTGACCCCGCCGGAGGCGGTGCGCTGCGTCATTCTGGGACAGGACCCCTACCCCGGACAGGGACAGGCCCACGGTCTGGCCTTTTCCGTTCAGCCGGGGGTAGCCGTCCCCCGCTCTCTGCGGAACATCTATCTGGAGCTGGAGGCGGACCTGGGCATCCCGCCCGCCGCCACCGGGAGCCTGCTCCCCTGGGCGGAGCGGGGGGTGCTGCTGCTCAACAATGTCCTCACTGTCTACGACGGAGAGGCGGACAGTCACAAGGGCTGGGGCTGGGAACGGTTCACCGCCGGCCTGCTCCTGGCCCTCCGGGAGCAGCCACGGCCCATGGCCTTCCTCCTCTGGGGCCGGAACGCCCAGACCAAGGGCCGGGAGGCCCGCATCACGGAGAGCCCCTATCCCCGGCTGGTGCTCTCCTCCGCCCATCCCAGCCCCCTGTCCGCCCGCCGGGGCTTTTTCGGCTCCCGGCCGTTCAGCCAGGTGAACCGGTTCCTGGAGGCCCACGGAGAGCCGGGCATCGACTGGAGGGTGGAATAAGCTGCTCAGCGTGTCAAAATCCTTTTTTTGACACATTATTGCCCCCTGACGGCGGACCCGTCAGGGGGCAATAATGGTTGCTCACACCTTGGAGATGATCTTCCGGTTGATCCTGACCAGATACCAGGTGCTCAGGCACAGGCTGGCCAGCTCTGCGATGGGGAAGGCCCACCACACATAGTCCAGCACGCCGGTCTGGGCCAGCAGCCAGGCCACCGGCAGCAGCACCACCAGCTGGCGGACGATGGAGATGATCATGGAGTAGAGACCGTTGCCCAGCGCCTGGAACACGGTGCCGCAGGCGATGCAGTAGCCCGCAAAGGCGAAGCTCAACGCGATGGTGCGCAGGGCGGGGACGCCGATCTCCAGCATATAGTCCGAGGCGTTGAACAGCCCCAGCAGCTGGGCGGGGAGCAGCTCGAACACCGCCATACCCGCCAGCATGAAGCACATGGCGTAGAAGATGCCCAGCTTGATGGTGGTGATCATCCGCTCCCGCTTCCGGGCGCCGAAGTTGTAGGCGATGATGGGCACCAGCGCCCCGTTCAGGCCAAAGACGGGCATAAAGACGAAGGACTGGAGCTTGAAGTACACCCCCAGCACCGCCATAGCAGTGGAGGAGAAGACCCCCAAAATCAGGTTCATGCCGTAGGTCATCACCGAGCTGATGGAGGCCATAATGATGGAGGGAACGCCCACGACGTAGATGCGCCGGATGGTGGGGCCGTGAGGCCGGAACCAGTTGCGCACCACAAAGTGCAGCTCCTTGTTGCAGCGGAAGTTCAGGACGATCACCACGGCGGCCCCCACGAACTGGCCCAGAACGGTGGCGACGGCGGCTCCCGCCACCCCCAGCTCCGGGAAGGGGCCAAGGCCGAAGATGAGCACCGGGTCCATAATGATGTTGACCACCGCTCCGGACATCTGGGAGATCATGCTCAGCACCGTATGTCCCGTGGCCTGGAGCAGCCGCTCAAAGGCCAGCTGGAGGAACAGTCCCTGGCACAGCAGGGCGCAGATGGTGAGATAGCTCACCCCGTACTCCAAAATGGCGGAGTCCTCCGCCACCTGGCTGGCGTAGAAGGGCCGCACCACCGTCTGGGACAGCACCATAAACACAGCCATGGAGCAGAAGGCCAGGAAGATGCCGTTGCTGGCCGCCCGGTTGGCGGTGGCCTCGTCCCCCTCTCCCAGAGATTTGGAGAGCATGGCGTTGATGCCAACGCCGGTGCCGGTGCCGACGGCGATCATAATATTCTGGGCCGGGAACGCCAGGGAAACCGCCGTCAGGGCGTCCTCCCCCAGCATGGAGACAAAGATGCTGTCTACCACGTTGTAGCAGGCCTGTACCAGCATGGACAGCATCATGGGCAGCGCCATGGTCAGCAGCAGCCGGTTCACCGGCATGGTGCCCATTTTGTTCTCGTGAAGCGCGCTGGATGATTGCACTTGATTTTCCTCCTTTGTGTCAGGCATATCAGGCTCCGTCCCGCAGACTGGCAAGGGCATTGGCACATCTGCGGGACGGAGCTGCGATATTTTACCACGACAGATTATAGCGATTCTATATCGGTTGTCAAGCATGGAAAACGGGCCGGTTCGACCCTTTTTCCAAAAGCGCAAAATTGTCGGTGAAATTCCACAAAAAGCCGGTTTCCATTTTCCTGCTGCCATGATATACTGTACAACAGAATTGGGGACTTGCCCCACATACTGGGAGAACGTCCCATTTTGATTTTTGCAAGGAGGACACACGCCATGATCAACATTCCCCAGGTCAAGCTTGGCATCATCGCCGTCAGCCGTGACTGTTTCCCCATTGCCCTGTCCACCCAGCGCCGGAAGAACATCGCCGCTGCCTATGGCGAGGGGCTGTACGAGTGCCCCATCACCGTGGAGAACGAAAAGGATATGCTCAAGGCGGTGGCCGACGTGAAGGAGGCCGGGGTCAACGCCCTGGTGGTGTTCCTGGGCAACTTCGGCCCCGAGACCCCCGAGACCCTCATCGCCAAATACTTTGACGGCCCCTGTATGTTCGTGGCCGCCGCCGAGGGCGACGGCGACATGATCAACGGCCGGGGCGACGCCTATTGCGGGATGCTCAACTGCTCCTACAACTTGGGGATGCGCCATCTCAAGGGCTATATCCCCGAGTACCCCATCGGCACGGCGGAGGAGCTGGCGGAGAAGATGCACGAGTTCGTCCCCATTGCCCGGACGATTCTGGGGCTGAAGGACCTGAAGATTATCACCTTCGGCCCCCGTCCCCAGGACTTCTTCGCCTGCAACGCCCCCATCAAGGGCCTGTACGAGCTGGGAGTGGAGATCGAGGAGAACTCCGAGCTGGATCTGCTGGTCTCCTACCAGGAGCACGCAGGCGACCCCCGCATCCCCGACGTCTGCGCCGACATGGCGCAGGAGATGGGCGAGGGGCGGTATTATCCAGAGCTGAACGAGCGCATGGCTCAGTTTGAGCTGACCCTGCTGGACTGGGCGGAGAACCACAAGGGCAGCCGGAAGTATGTGGCCTTTGCGGACAAGTGCTGGCCCGCCTTCCCCAGTCAGTTCGGCTTTGAGCCCTGCTATGTGAACAGCCGCCTGGCCAGCCGGGGCATCCCCGTCTCCTGCGAGGTGGACATCTATGGCGCGCTCTCCGAGTACATCGGTATGTGCGTCTCCGGGGACACCGTCACCCTGCTGGACATCAATAACTCCGTGCCTCAGTACATCTATGACGAGGACATCAGGGGCAAGTACGATTACAAGCTCACCGACACCTTTATGGGCTTCCACTGCGGCAACACCCCCTCGTGCAAGATGTGCGCAGACCGGGCGGTAAAGTATCAGCTCATCCAGCACCGTCTGCTGGAGCCTCAGGACAGCGAGCCGGACTTCACCCGGGGGACCCTGGAGGGCGACATCGCCGCCAGCGACATCACCTTCTATCGTCTCCAGTGTGACAGCCAGGGCCAGCTCCGGGCCTACATCGCCCAGGGGGAGATTTTGGACGTGCCCACCCGCTCCTTCGGCGGCATCGGCGTCTTTGCCATCCCGGAGATGGGCCGGTTCTACCGCCATGTGCTGGTGCAGAAGGGGTATCCCCACCACGGGGCGGTGGCCTTCCACCACTGCGGAAAGGAGCTGTTCGAGGTGTTCAAGTATCTGGGCATCGCCGACATCGCCTACAATCAGCCCAAGGGCGTCCTCTATCCCACGGAGAACCCCTTCGCCTGAGCCGAATCCCACAAAAACAGCGGCCTGCATCGTAACGGTGCAGGCCGCTTTCTTTATGGGGTCGAAAAAAACGGGCGACAGACGGAAAACCGTCTGCCGCCCATGGCATACAGAGGGAGAGATCAGCTCTTGTTGCGCACGTCCACATGCCAGATGTTGGCGGCGTAGTCGGCGATGGAACGGTCGGAGGAGAAGATACCGGAGCGGGCGATGTTGGACACGGACATCTGGTTCCAGTGCTTCTGGTCCTGATAGGCCTCGGCCACCTTCTCCTGGGTGTAGCGGTAGCTCTCGAAGTCGGCCAGCAGCAGATAGGGGTCCGCCTGACCGCCGTTGCCGTAGAGCAGGCCGTTGGTCAGATCCTCATACCGCTTGCCGTCGGAGAAGCCGTTGGTGATGGCGGCCAGCACCTCCCGGATGACCGGGTTCTGGTTGTAGTACTCATAGGAGTTGTAGCCGGAGCGGAGCCTGCTGGAGACCTCGTCGGAGGTGAGGCCGAAGATGAAGATGTTGTCGTCGCCCAGGATGCTGTGCATCTCCACATTGGCGCCGTCCTCGGTGCCGATGGTCAGGGCGCCGTTCATCATGAACTTCATGTTGCCGGTGCCGGAGGCCTCCTTGCCGGCGGTGGAGATCTGCTCGGACACCTCGGCGGCGGGCATCAGCTTCTCTGCCAGGGAGACACGGTAGTTCTCCAGGAAGAACACCTGGAGCTGATCCTTGCACCGGGGGTCGTTGTTGATCTCCCGGCTCAGGGAGTTGATCAGCTCGATGATCCGCTTGGCGGTGTAGTAGGCCGGGGCGGCCTTGGCGCCGAAGAGGAAGGTGCGGGGCTGGATGGTCTTGCCGTTCTGGATCTGCTGGTACAGATAGATGATGTGCATCACGTTGAGCAGCTGGCGCTTATACTCGTGCAGCCGCTTCACCTGCACGTCGAAGATGGCGTCGGGGTTGAGCCGGAAGCCGTACTGCTTCAGGGCGTAGTCGGCAAACGCCTCCTTGTTGGACCGCTTGATCTTGGCCAGCTGGTTCAGGGCGGAGGGGTCCTCCCGGGCGGCCTCGAACTTTTTCAGGCCGGACTGGGGATGGAGCAGATACTCGTCGCTGCCGGTGACGTCTTTGATGAGCTGATCCAGCTGGGGATTGATCTGGCTGAGCCAGCGGCGATGGTCCACGCCGTTGGTGACGTTGGTGAACTTGTCCGGAGTGCGCAGCCATGCGGTGTGGAACACGTCGTCCTTCAGAATCTGGGAGTGGAGGGCGGCCACGCCGTTGACGGCGTAGCAGGCGGCCACGCAGAGGTTGGCCATGCGCACGTCGCCGTCCCAGATGATGGCCAGCTCCCGGGCCTTGTTCTCGTCGCCGTGGAAGAAGGAGCGGACCTCCTTCAGATAGCGGTCGTTGATCTCGCACATGATCTGGAAGATACGGGGCAGCAGGCCCTGCACCAGGATCTGGGGCCAATGCTCCAGGGCCTCGGCCAGAACGGTGTGGTTGGTATAGGCCACGGAGTGGGTGGTGATATACCAGGCCTCATCCCAGCTGTAGCCCTCCTGGTCGATGAAAATGCGCATCAGCTCAGGGATGACCAGAGTGGGATGGGTGTCGTTGATCTGGAGAACGTGCTTCTCGTGGAAGTTTTTCAGAGTGCCGTACAGCTTCTTATGCTTCCGGCAGATGGACTGGACGGTGGCGGAGACGAAGAAGTACTGCTGCTTGAGCCGCAGGCTCTTGCCCTCGTAGTGGTCGTCGGCGGGATAGATGACCTTGGCGATGGTCTCGGCGGTGATCTGCTGCTCCACGGCCTTGAGGTACTCGCCGGAGGAGTAGTAGTCCATGTTCACCGGCGTGGGGCTCTTGGCGTCCCACAGGCGGAGCTTGTTTACATGGCTGGTCTGGTAGCCGGCGATCTCCATGTCCATGGGGACGGCCAGCACCTCGGTGTAGCCCACCTGACGGCAGACGAACCGGCCCTCTTCGTCCACGTCGTTTTCCACGGTGCCGCCAAAGCGGACGGTTTCGCACTCGTCCCGGCGGGGCATCAGCCACGCGTCGCCCAGGGACAGCCACTCGTCGGCCAGCTCGATCTGCTTGCCGTCGGAGATCTTTTGCTTGAACAGGCCCAGCTGATAGCAGATGGAGTAGCCGGTGGCGGGGATCTCCTGGGTGGTCATGGACTCCAGGTAGCAGGCAGCCAGACGGCCCAGACCGCCGTTGCCCAGGCTGGCGTCCGGCTCCAGCTCAAACAGGTCTGCGGCGGAGAAGCCCATGGACTCGATGGCCTCGGTCAGCGGCTCCACCACGCCCAGGTTGTAGGCGTTCTTCATCAGGGAGCGGCCCATGAGGAACTCCATGGACAGATAGTGTACCTGGCGGGCCTGGGCCACGTCGATGGACTTGGAGGTGACGATCCGGTTGGCGGACATGATGTCCCGGATGACCAGAGCGCAGGACTTGAACATCTGGGTGGGGGTGGCCTCAGAGGGGATGCGGCCGTAGTGGCGGCGGAGCTTGCCCTCGATGAGGGTACGAAGCTCTTCCTTGCTGTATTCGTGCATATTAAAAAGCCTCCAATCAAATGATGGTTGTTCCGGCGGGCGGGAAATTCGCCCGGGCCGGGAAGGGTACAAATTTTCATTGTCTTAGAAACTTTATCACGGTAAGCGCCAAATGTCAATTGTCACTGATGCACGAAAACCGCCCTCAGAGGCAAAAAATGGGACGACTGGAGACATTCTGCCCCGGATTTTGCTCCGTCGGCCCCCGACGCGTCTCCAGCAAGGGGCGAAAAAACAGGCGGCGTCGATGAAATTCCTCTTGTCATTTGCCGCCGCAGATGATAAAATACCCCCAGACAGCAGGCGATGAGAAGGAAGAGTACGGCTGCCCCGCCGCCCCAGAGAGGGGATGGACGGTGCAAATCCCCGCGGAGGACAGTCGGAAGGCCCCTTTGAGCTGCGGCCCCAACGGGACGGAGGTCCCCGGTAGGCGCCGCCGGTTTCCCCCGTTACCGGGAGTTCGAGTGTGGCGCGCTGCGCCAAATTCAGGTGGTACCACGGACATCGTTCGCCCTGAGCAGAAAACTGCTCGGGGCGTTTTTGGCGGTCAGGAGGAGATTTCATGAAAAACGAGCAAAAGACAATGGAAAAGGTGGTCGCCCTCTGCAAGAACCGGGGCTTTATCTTCCCGGGCAGCGAGATCTACGGCGGCCTGGCCAACACCTGGGACTACGGCCCTCTGGGTGTGGAGCTGAAAA
>JAJBUB010000062.1 GCA_020860575.1 Clostridiales bacterium
GCCGCCTGGAGGTCCTCCACGTTGGAATAGGTGAAGCTGCCGGAGTTGTTGTAGGTGGGGGTGTCGGTCAGGTCATAGACGAAGGTATCGGCGGTTTTGCCGGAGGGGTTGACGGTGCCGTTCAGGATCTCGCCCAGAGCCTCCATGCCGGTGGCGCCGGTGCCGGGGGCCAGGATGACGGCCCCGATGGAGTCATACTCGTCCACCCAGCCCAGCTCCATGGTGTTGTTGGCGTTGATGACCACGATGACGTTGTCAAACTCAGAGCAGACCAGGTCGATCATGGCCTCCTCGGTGTTGGACAGCTGGAGATAGTGCTCGCCCTCGTCGAAGTCGTCGTAGTCCCCGTTGTTGGTGTAGTTGCAGGCGAAGTAGGCGTAATTGCTGTTGCCGTTGGCTACGGTGTCGGCGATGTTATAGGTGCCGTTGATAACGGCGTTCATGTCCCGGGGCACGTCCTGGCCCTCGCCGCCGGAGCGGGAGATGACGATCAGGGCGGTGTCGGAAAACTCCTTGGCCTCGTCCATCAGCTCGTCGGTGTAATAGTCAAGGGTGGGTTCCGGCAGGGACCAGTCAGTGTAGGTCACGCTGACCACGTTGCCGCCCAGGTTCCGGGTGGGGCTGTACTCGGTGTACATATCCACCAGGCTCTGGTTCACCGTAAACCCGGCGTCTGCCAGAGAGGTCAGGATGTCGATGGCGTCAGAGCTGTCCGAGGAACCGGAGCCGGTGCCGCCGTAGATGGGGTTGGTGGAGGCCCAGCCGAACACGTTCAGGTTGGAGTTGGCGGTCAGGGGCAGGATGCCGGTGTTCTTCACCAGCACCATACCCTCCTCGCCGGTCTCCTGGATGATCTCCTTGGAGGCGGCCACCGACTCCTCAGAGACGGAGGCGGAGCCGTTCACGATGGGGGCAATGTTGTTGTACATGGGGCCGAAGCAGACCACGTTGACGATGATGGTCACGCACAGGACCCAGGCCACTGCCGCAGACCAGCGGAACACATGGCGGGTGCCCTTTTTGGCGAACCAGTGGGCGGCGATCATGACGATAATGGCCACGACCAGCAGGCCCACAATGGCGTAGATATAACCGCTGAGGGACTCCGCATAGGAAGCCACATCGGTTGCGCTGACGCCCATACTGGTGAAGATGGGAGTCAACAGGTCAATGAGAAACTGTATCATATTGTTCTATCCTCCTGCTATTTTCAACGGTTGTCTGTGGTGCTTTTGAACCATGGCCACGATTCATCTGAGAAAATCATAGTGCAAAATGCGACAAATATCAAATACCTGTTTCGAATACGCTTTTATGCTTTACAGGCATAGAAGAAAATGGTAAAATAGCAGGAGAAAGGGAGGCGATTTCGTGGAGCTTCGTGTATTACAGTATTTTCTGACCGTCACCAGGGAGCAGAGCATCCTGGGGGCGGCCCAGGCCCTGCACCTGTCCCAGCCCACCCTGTCCCGGCAGCTGCGGGAGATGGAGGAGGAGCTGGGCAAACAGCTCTTTATCCGCAGCAACCGGAAGATCACCCTCACCGAAGAGGGGATGCTGCTGCGCAAGCGGGCGGAGGAGATCCTCTCCCTGGTGGACCGGACGAAGGACGAGATCTCCCTCTCCGACGAGGTCATCGCCGGAGACATCCACATCGGGGCGGGGGAGTCCGAGGGCATCCGCTTTCTGGCGAGGGCGGCGAAGGCGTTGCAGGAGGAGTATCCCCTGGTGCATTTTCACAACGTCAGCGCAGACCGGGTGACGGTGACGGAGGATCTGGACAAGGGGCTGCTGGACTTCGGCATCCTGTTCGGGGAGATCGACGACGCCAAATATGAGAGCCTGAAGCTGCCGTATACAGAGCGCTTCGGCGTCCTCATGCGCCGGGACGACCCGCTGGCCCAGAGGGGGGCCATTACCACAGAGGACCTGCAGGGAAAGCCCCTCATCGTCTCCCGTCAGCCCCTGGGGGACAGCTCCATGCTCCGCGGCCTGGAGGAGCGGCAGGTAGTCGCCACCTACAATCTGCTGTTCAACGGCTCCATCATGGTGGAGGAGGGGATGGGCTACGCCATCTGCTTCGACCACATCATCAACGTCTCCGGGGACAGCCCTCTCTGCTTTCGCCCCCTGGAGGGGCAGCCGGAGATCGAGATGCACGTTGTCTGGAAGAAATATCAGGTCTTTACCAAGGCGGGGCAGAAGTTTTTGGAAAAGCTCCGGGAGATGGCGGAGTAAGGGGCTGCACCGCCCGGCGGCAAGGACAAAAGAGAACACCGCACAGATGCATCGGCGCATTTGTGCGGTGTCGGTTTTTTTGGAGCTGTTCTGTTTTCTGTTATTCCTTTCGGGCATAGCCAGCCATAGGCGGCACGTTACGTTTGGGATATGGGAGCAATGCCCGTCACGCCTTTACGTCAGCGTCCTGGAAGATCCTTCGCAGCAGGATCACAGCCACAATGGCCAGGACGAACTCCGCGCAGGTCTGAGCGTAGGCCAGCCCGTACAGGGGCCAGAGCCAGTTCAGAAGAAACAGCGCGGGGATCTCCAGAACGATTTTCCGGAGAATGGCGAAAATGAGAGAGCGCATCCCCATGCCACAGGCCTGGAATACCCCCACCGCCAGAAAGTCCACCGACAGGAACACCAGCCCCAGGCACATCCCCCGGAGGAACCGGCTGCCGTAGGCGACCACCGCCTCGTCCTTCATAAACAGGCCGATCAGCCCCTCTGCGCCGATATAATAGAGAAGCGCCATCAGAAGGATGAAGGAGACGCCGATTTTGGCGGTAAACGTGACCGCCTCCTTCATCCGCGCCCGGTTGCCGCTGGAATAGTTGTATCCCACCAGAGGCATAATGCCCTGAGAGATGCCCATGGTGATGTACATGGGGATCATATTGATCTTCTGGCTGATGCCCGTGGCGGCCACCGCCGTGGAGCCGTAGGAGGCGGTGAAATTGTTCAGCACCGTCATCCCTGTCACGTTGAGCAGATTCTGGATCGCTGCAGGAACGCCCACAGCGCAGATCTGCCGGAGGATCTTCCCGTCCAGAGAGAACATCCGGGGGTCGATGCAGACCATCGTCTCCCTCCGGCGCACCCACAGCAGCACGAAAAAGTAGACGCAGGCCGCGCAGTTGGAGAGGAAGGTGGCCAGTCCCGCCCCGGCGGCCCCCATATTCAGCCCGAAGGGGAGGATGAACAGCGGGTCCAGGATGATGTTCAGGATGCACCCGCTCATGGTGCCGATGCTGGCGTGGAGCGCAGAGCCCTCCGCCCGCACCAGGTTCGCCATCACCACGTTCAAAATCGCCGGGACAGCGCCGCATACCGTCGTCCAGCGGAGGTATTGCCAGGTGGTGGCCACCGTGTCCTCGGTGGTGCCCAGCACCGTCAGCAGCTGGCTGTGGAACAGCCCGAACGCCAGGGAGAACAGGGCGGAGAAGCCCAGGGCGCAGTAAAAGCTGACGGCGGAGCTTTTCCGCACCTCTCTGTATTGCTTCACGCCCAGATACCGGCTCATCAGGCTGGAGCCGCCCACACCGAACAGGTTGATAACGGCGTTGAACGCCAGAAGCACCGGGGCCGCCAGAGTGACGGCGGCGTTCTCCACCGAGTTGTTCAGCATCCCCACAAAGTAGGTGTCCGCCAGGTTGTAAATGACCATCACCAGGGAGCTTAACACCGTGGGAATCGACATCTTCATCACCGCTTGGGGGATGGGGGTGCGCTCGAACAGCTCCGTTTTCCGGGCGTCGATGGGCGCTGCGTTTTCGTTTGCCATGGGACAACTCTCTTTTCTGTCGTAAAATGAATTCAATACGAATTATTATAAGCCTTTTTCCCCGTTCGTCAATGCCGCGTTTCCCCGGGGAGGGCGCAAAAAACCGCCCGCCGTGAAAGGCGGGCGGTTTTGCGCAGTCGGGGGAATCACAGCACCTTGGACAGAAAGAGCTGGGTCCGCTCCTCCTTCGGGTGGGAGAAAATTTCGTCCGGGGCGCCCTGCTCCAGAATGCCGCCCCCGTCCATGAACAGGACCCGGGTGGCGACCTCCCGGGCAAAGCCCATCTCGTGGGTGACGACCACCATGGTCATGCCGTCGTCCGCCAGCTCCTTCATGACCTCCAGCACCTCGCCCACCATCTCCGGGTCCAGGGCGGAGGTCGGCTCGTCAAAGAGCATCACCTTCGGCTTCATGGCCAGCGCCCGGACAATGGCGATCCGCTGCTTCTGGCCGCCGGAGAGCTGGGAGGGATAGGCGCTGGCCTTGTCCGCCAGACCCACCCGGCGGAGCAGAGCCATGGCGTTTTCCTCCGCCTCCGCCTTGCTCATCCGTTTCAGCCGCACCGGGGCCAGGGTCATATTCTTCATGACGGTGAGGTTGTTGAACAGGTTGAAGTGCTGGAACACCATGCCCATCTTCTGCCGCATCTCGTTGATGTTGGTCTTAGGGTCGGTCATGGACACCCCGTCAAAGACGATCTCCCCGCTAGTGGGGACCTCCAGCAGATTGAGGCACCGCAAAAAGGTGGACTTGCCGGAGCCGGAGGGGCCGATGATGACCACCTTTTCCCCCACCTGGATATGCTCCGTGATGCCATTCAGCACCTCGTTGTCACCGAAGCTCTTGTGCAGATCCTTAACGACGATCACTTTCCCGCAGCCTCCTTTCCAGTTTGCCCTGGAGCCAGGTGAGCACCATGACCAGGGCCAGGTAGATCAGGGCGGTCCCGATCAGCGGGAACATGGCCTCATAGGTGCGGCTATAGATGCCCTGGGCGGCGTAGAGCAGCTCCTTGCCGCCGATATAGGTGATGAGGGAGGTGTCTTTGAGCAGGATGATGAACTCGTTGCTCAGGGCGGGCAGCACTGCCTTAAACGCCTGGGGGATGACGATATATCGCATGGTGTCGAAGTAGCCCAGGCCCAGGGAGCGTCCCGCCTCCGCCTGGCCCGGGTCCAGGGACATCAGCCCGCCCCGGATGATCTCCGACACATACGCCCCGGAGTTGATGCCCAGGGTCAGCGCGCCCACGGCGGTGAAGTTCCGGCTGCTGGCGAAGATGACCATGCCCATAATGAGCAGCTGCACCATCATGGGGGTCCCCCGGATAACGGTGGTGTAGACGGAGCAGACGGCGTTGAGTACCCCCAGCAGGGGATTCCGGCGACCGGGCATCTGCTGGTCGTGGGCGGTGCGGAGCATCGCCACCGTCACGCCCAGAATAATGCCGATAATGAGCGCGATAGCGGTGACCAGCAGGGTGGTCCCCACGCCGGAGAGATATTGCTTCCAACGGTCGGCCTCGATAAAGGCCTGATAGAATTTGACGTAGAAATCCTGCCAGAAGGTGACCTCCTCGCCGCTGGAGATCATCGCCTTCCACTGGGTATAGTAGTCCAAGAAACGGCCCCCTCTCTTATATTAAAGGATACGACAAAGAGGGCGAGACTGGTCGCCCTCTCTGTCAGACGAATGTGATGTTACTCGGCGGCGATGTACTTGTCAACGATCTCCTGGATGGTGCCGTCGGCGGTCAGCTCCGCCAGAGCGTTGTTGACGGCCTCCACCAGAGCGGTGTTGCCCTTGGCCATGCCGATGGCGTACTCCTCGCTGACGTACTCCGTGTCCAGAATGGTCAGACCGGGGTTGGCGGCCACGAACTCCTGGGCGGGGGCGCTGTCGATGACCACGCAGTCCACCTGGCCGTTCATCAGGGCCTGGACGGCGGTGATTCCGTTGTCATAGGCCACCACATGGTCCTCGCCGTAGTCGTCGGTGCAGTAGATGTTGCCGGTGGTGGCCCGCTGGGTGCCGATGACGTAGTCGCCCAGAGTGTCCACCGTCACCTCAGAGCCTTCCGGCACGATGACCACCTGTACGCCAGTGGCGTAGGAGTCGGAGAAGTCCATCACCAGCAGCCGGTCCTCGGTCACGGACACGCCCGCCATGACGATGTCGCTCTTGCCCTGCTGGACCGCCAGCAGAGCGGAGTCAAAGTCCATGTCGTCAATCTGCAGCTCCAGGCCCAGCTTTTCCGCAATGGCGGTGGCGATCTCCACGTCGATGCCCTCGAAGCCGCCGTCGTCGGTGGTCATCTCATAGGGCGGGAAGGCGGCGTTGGTGCTCATGGTGAGCACGCCCTCGGTGACGGTGGTGAGGGAGGCGGTCTCCTCGGCGGTCTCCGTCTCATCCTCGGTCTCCGCACCGGCGGAGGCGGTAGAGGCCTCGTCCTCGGTGGTGTCGGCCTCGGCGTCGTCGGCCTCCTCCTCGGCGGAGGCGTCGTCGGCGGTGGCGGTCTCATCCTCAGTGGCGGCGTCCTCGGTGGTGTCCCCGGAGCCGCAGGCGGCCAGCGACAGGCACATAGCCAGGGCCAGCAGCAGCGCAAGCAGTTTCTTCATTACATTTCACTCCTGATCTTCAAATCTTTCCCCGTCCCCGCCGGAGAGCGGCAGGGGAGCGGCGGACGAGCGGGGGAAATCCCCCCTTGACCTGCCTATTTTACAACTCCTTACATCAATATGCAAGGGAAATCGTCAATTTTGCATGGTTATTCTCCGGGGATTGGATATTTTTACAGAACCGCCGGGGATTCCGGACTGTGCAGCAGCGAATTCGCACAAACACCTCTCGGCTCCCTCTCTGAGGCGAAGTGCCGCCTCTGGCGGTAGAGCTGTCAGCGAAGCTGACTGAGGGAGAGCAGTACGCACTGATAATAAGGTATGCACCATCGGCGAGTTCGCTGGAGAGTTGGTACGAATTCGCCGAAAGCCCCCTGCGTAGCGAAAGTCCCTGCCGCACTCCCTCAGTCTGCCCTTCGGGCAGCCAGCTCCCTCAAAG
>JAJBUB010000053.1 GCA_020860575.1 Clostridiales bacterium
GGTCCTTGCAGTCCCGGCCCCACTGCTTCTCCGTGTAGCCCTTGACCAGCTTTTCGAAGATGTCCCGGCCCACCAGGGAGATGGCCTGCTCCTCCAGGTTGCGGGGGGTCCCGGTGATCTCCCGGCGCTGCTCCTCGATTTTGGCGGCGGCCTCCTCCGGCGTCACCACCCCCCACATCTTGTTGAAGGTGTACATATTGAAGGGCATGGAGTACAGCTCCCCCTTGTAGTTGGCCACCGGGGAGTTGGTGAAGCGGTTGAAATCGGCGTATTGGGTGACATAATCCCAAACCCGTTTGCTGTTGGTGTGGAAGATGTGCGCGCCGTAGACGTGGACGTTGATGCCCTCTACCCGCCGGGTGTAGATGTTCCCGGCGATGTGGGGCCGCTTGTCGATGACCAGGCAGGTCTTTCCCGCCTTCACCGCCTCCCGGGCGAATACGGCGCCGTACAGTCCGGCGCCGACGATGAGATAGTCGTACATCATGCTCTCTCCTTTGTGGATATAAAGTCAGATCGTCACCGGGGAAATTATCCCTGCTTCCTGCCCACGGTCCGGCCATAGAGCCGCACCACGGCAGGCCGCACCGGCCGGAGCCGGGGCCAGACCGTCCGGAAAAACTCCCACCAGAAATCCCCGGGGCCGATGAGCTGTCCCTTCCGCTCGACCTGGACGGCGACGGCAAAGATGGCCTCCCGGGGAAGGGGACCCTCCACCTCGGTCTGGCCGTCCCCCAGGAAGTAATAGCCCTCGGGCCGGATCTTCCGGATGCGGTGGAACACATACTGTCCGTTGGGGCGGCGGAAGAAGGCCATGTCCCCGACGTTCAGCGGGTCCTCCGCTTTTTTCAGGAAAATGCGGTCCCGGCGGGAGACGAGAAAGGGAGTCATGCTGCTGCCCGTGATGACCAGAGGGACCGTCTTTCCCTCGTCCAGAATGGAACGGAGCATGGGAATATACACCTGGGCGTCCACCAGGCGGGTGGGGTTGTGCTGTTCTTCCAAGGGTCGTGCGCCTCTTTCCTGTGTCATGCTCACCAAAAGCGGCGGCGGAAGGGCCTGGGGTGAAGGCCGGTCACCGGCTGGCTCTGAAGGATGCGGGAGGGGTTGTCCTCCAGCAGCAGCCGGGGACACTCCGGGCCGTAGGTCTCCCCCAGGGCATCCTCTACGTCTGACATATGGGGCGTCCGGAACTCCGAGCGGTGGCAGTCGGTAGCGACGCAGGCGGCGACCTGATGATCCAGCAGGGTCCAGGCGGTACTCTGCACCGACCGACCGAACCGGCCCAAAATGCTGCCCCGGTTGACCTGGAGGGCGCAGCCCATCTGCACCCACTCATAGGTCAGAGCAGGGTCCCGGACCACGAAGTGATACCGCTCCGGATGGGCGACCAGAGGGATATACCCCTCGTCCAAAATGGCCTCCAGGATGAAAAAGACGAAGTCCACGTCCTCCCGGAAGTTGAACTCCACCAGGAGATATTTCCCGTCGTTGAGGGAGATCAGCTGCTTCTGACGGAGGAGCATGGGCGTCTCCTCGGTGGAGAACACCTCACAGCCGGCGTATAAATCCAGGGGGATGTCCTCCCGCTCCAGGGCCAGCTGGAGCTGATCCATCCGGCGGCGCAGCTCCGGACTGTCGTAGTTGGTGCGGGGGTTGTCCGGGAGATTGCAGTGGGGGGTCAGCGCCATGTGCCGGACGCCGCTGGCGACGGCGATCCGGGCCATCTCCAGCGACATCTCCAGGCTCTGGGAGCCGTCGTCCACTCCCGGCAGTATATGGGCGTGCAGGTCGATCATCATTTGCCTCAATTCCAGGCCGGTCAGCCAAAATATCTGTTGTTTTGGACATTATAGCACATCGACTGAGGGCTGTCAAAAACTATCTGAGCCGGGCCGCGCGGCCGTCACAGCCGCCCCTCGATGAGCCGCCGGAGCCGCTGCTGCCAGATGGCGCACTCCCCGGCCAGCTCGTGGAACAGCCCCCGGAGATCGGCCTCTGTCGTTTGTCGCTCCGCCGCCCGGTAGCCCGCCTCCGCCCGGCGCATCCGGAAGAACAGACTGCGGCAGGCCTCCACCAGCGGGGCGCGGTCTCCCCGCGCGGTCGGCTCGGCGGGGAGAAACCGGACGCCGGTGGCGAGAAACAGGGCCGCCGAGAGCCGCCGGGCCTGACTGCGACAGCCCTCCGCCATCGGCCGCAGCTCCGGCCACCGGCGACAGGCCGCCGCCAGATCCAGCGACTGCGTGACCGACTGGCGGAGAAAGCCGGCGCTGTCTCCCGGCCCCGGCGCTGTGACCGGGGCAGGCGGCGCGTCCGGCAGGACGGGGCTTTCCGTCCCCGTCCGCACCCGCTGCCACACCCGGCGGAACTGCTCTGCCTCGTCCGGGGCCTTCTGGGTATCCTCCATGTCGTTTCCCTCCTTTTCCCCATTCTATTCCCAATGGGATGAAAGGGACACAGAGCAGCCTTGACAGCGGCGAAAGGCAGCAAACCCCGCCAATGCGTACAGCTGCACTGGCGGGGTTTGATTTGATATGGTATCTGTGTGTCATGCAGTCTTTTTCCGGCGCTCCAGTCCCAGACCGCTCTTTTCCAACGCCTTTTTCAGAGCGATGGCCAGGGGCGGGGCCGCTACGATGGCGATGACGGCGTTAAAGACGGAGGCGGGGATCTTGGAGATGATGGCGGTCAGCCCCAGGGCGGCGGAGCCTTCTTCAGCGAACAGGCCGGAGATGAGGAAGGTCTTGAGAAAGTACAGGACATAATAGGCGGCGCAGCCTGCCACAGAGCCGGTGAGGTACTTGGCGTAGAGATGGTTCTCGTTCTTTTTCAGCAGGGCGGCGGCTACGATGCCCGCCACCAGGCCCAGAGCGCCCTTGGTCAGAAAGGTGATCCAGCACTCGGCGGCATAGAGGGGGTTGGTCAGGTCATACAGGGCGGAGCCGAGGCCGGAGGCCAGGCCCCCCACTGGGCCAAGGAGCAGGCCGCACAGAGCGCAGACGATGTTGGCCAGGGTAAAGGCAGTGTTCCCGCCCACGGAGACGGGCAGCACGATGCGGGCATAGTTGCTGGCAAAGACCAGCGCAGTCAGCAGACCCAGATAGGCCAGCTTGCGGGTGGAAAAGGTCTGATTCATAAGGCATCCTTCCAATCAACTCAGATTTCTTCCTTAAGGATGCCCCTATGATACCAGCAAACTGACCCGGTTTCAAATGCCAGATATCATCTTTTTTATAAGGTCAGATGACCATGCCCCCGTTCACCCCCAGCACCTGCCCGGTGACAAACCGGGACTGGGGGGAGCAGAGATAATAAATCGCCTCCGCCACATCGGACGGCTCCCCCAGACGCTCCAGGGGGGTCTCCTGCCGGAGGGCCTCCAGGTCGTCCGGGGAGAGATGGGCGTTCATGTCTGTCTGAATGACCCCGGGGCAGACGCAGTTGACCCGGATGTGGGAGGGACCGACCTCCTTGGCCAGAGCCTTGGTGAAGGCGATGACCGCCCCCTTGGCAGCGGAGTAGGCCACCTCGCAGGAGCCGCCGGTCTGCCCCCACATGGAGGAGAGGGTGACGATGGCTCCGGCCTTCCGGCGGACAAAGTGGGGCAGCGCCGCCCGGCAGGTATAAAATATCCCGTCCACGTCGGCGGCGAACAGCCCCCGCCACTGGTCGTCGGTGACGTCGGTGAGCAGCATCTGGGGCAGGGCGATGCCCGCATTGCACACCAGGGCGTCCAGCCCCCCAAAGGCGGAGAGGGCGGTCTCCACGACCTGTCCGGCCTCCTCCGAGCGGGAGACGTCTCCCTGAATGGGGACCGCCGTCCCTCCGGCGGCCCGGACGGCCTGACAGACCTCCTCCGCCTGACGCCGGCTGTGGAGATAGTTGACCCCCACCTGCCAGCCCCGGCGGCCAAAGGCCAGGGCGGCGGCGGCTCCGATGCCCCGGGAGGCCCCGGTGATGAGAACGGCTTGCGGCATGGCTGCCTCCTTCCTGATGGGTGGAGCGGATGGGATATATCCCGTCATTCGGACGCTGTCTCCTGGGGCAGCGGGATGGTGATGCGCAGGGAGAAGCAGCCCCCCTCGGTGGACACCGTCATCTCCCCGCCGTACTTCCGGGCGGTGTGGCGGATGCTTTTGAGACCGTAGCCGTGGTAGCCGTTTTTGGGCTTGACGGAGACGGGCAGTCCGTCCCGGAAGGTCAGCTCCTCCCGGAGGGGGTTGGTGACGCTGATGACCAGGAACCGCTGGCGGACGTGGACCAGCACGTCGATGACCCGCAGTTCCTTGCTCTCGCATTTGCGCACCGCCTCGATGGCGTTGTCCAGGGCGTTGCCCATGACGGTATACAGGTCCACCGGGGCCATAAAGCCAAGGCTGGAGCCGTCGGCCACGCAGTTGATGCTGATCTCGTTGGCCTCGCACAGCAGGCTCTTTTCCGTGAGGACGGTGTCCAGCGTCTCGTTGTTCGTCCGGACGGCGGCGTCGTAGATGCGCACCGAGTCCTCGATCTCCCGGATGTACTGCTCCCGCTGCTCGCTCCCCTCCATGGTGCGCATGGCGGCCACCTGATGCTTCAGGTCGTGGCACTTGCGGTTGATGAGGGCGATGTTCTCCTTGGAGAGCTGGTACTGGGCCGCCTGCTGGTGCCACATCAGGTTCATGGTCTCCAGCTCGTGGCGGATGGCGCTCTTCTGGAACAGGGAGGTCTGGAGATAGAGGATGGTCAGGCAGTAGATCTGGCACAGCAGGAGCAGGACGCCGATCGTTCCCTGGGGGTTCAGCTCGCCCCCCTGATAGGCCGCCGTCCACAGTCCGCTAAAGAGCAGGTAGAGCAGAATGGCGGAGGTCAGCTGCCGGGGGCCGACGTGCTGGGTCTCATAGACCGGCAACCACCGCTCCACCGTCAGCCCCAGAAGGGTACACACCGTCGCCGACAGCAGGAGCAGCAGCCCTAACTGGGCGAGGGAGGTCTCCGCCTGGAGGCCCGGCAGATACTGGCAGAGCATCTGCCAGATCTCGTAGAGCAGGGAGCCGGTGCAGCAGGACCAGATGGCGAAATACAGCGCCACCCCGGGCTTCGCCGTGGTGCAGCTCAGCCCCATGAGCCAGCCCACCACAGCCAGCGCCAGGGGCCACAGGTACGCCGCCAGTGAGGTGGATACCGTCAGGACAAGTCCCCACTCCAGCAGCAGCTGCCCCACCAGCCAGGCCGCTGCCCCCAGGCCGAACCGTTGCCGCCGGTCCAGAGGGTAGATGTAGATAACGCATACCAGCCACCGGAGGATGCACTCCGGCAGGACGCTGACCAGAGCCGTCAATGCCGGGGTCATGTGTTGCCTCCCACATAGCTGGTTACAGCCGCCAGGAAAGCCGCCTTGTTCCGGCGGCTGATCTCCAGCTTGTTTCCCGCTACCGTCACCACGTCCCGGTTCACCTCGGAGACGTGGGCCAGATTGACCAGATACCAGTGGTTGCACCTGGCAAAGTGATAGGGGGCCAGCTCCAGCTCGGCGCCCTGCATGGTGCCACGGAGGATGTACTCTCCACTGCGGGTGTGGTAGTGGAGCATATGGTTCTGAATTTCTACATAAAAGATGTCCCGGGTGTTCAGCCGCCGCATACCGCCGGGGAGGTTCAGAGTGATCGCGCCGCCGATGCGGTTCTTCGCCCGCTCCACCGCCCGGTCAAATTTCAGGGCAAAGGTGTCGTACTGCACCGGCTTGACCAGAAAATCCAGCGCCCCCACGGAGTACCCGTCGATGGCGAACTGGGCCATCTGGGTGATAAACATGATGACTACCTGCTCGTCGTACCGGCGGATCAGCTCCGCCACCTTCATCCCGTCCATATCCGGCATTTTGATGTCCAGCAGCATGATGTCAAAGCCCCGGTCCTCGCTCTGGATCAGCTCCACGCCGCTGCTGAAAAAAACAACATCCAGCGGCTGGGAATGAGTCTCGGCATACCGGTTCAGATAGCGCTCCGTCTGCTCCCGATAGCTCTGCTCATCCTCCGCCACCGCAACTCGCAGCATATGGCCGGCCCCCTTCCTGTGCGCCGTCCGTATCAGACGGCATTTCAAACCATTTTACAGTATTATAGCAGAGTCCGGGGAAAAAGAGAATAGAAATGACGGAAAAAAGGAAAAACGGAATCCTCTGTAGCGTCGTATGACCCTCTGCCGCCAGGGAGGGAGCCAGGTAAGAAAAAATCTAAGGCGCAGCCACCCGCATGGGACTGCGAATGACTGCGCCGGTGGCCGGGGCTGCCGCTTCAACGGAACAGGAACATCCCTTTGATTTGCAGCCGGAGCACAGTTCTCTTCTCTGTCTGCGCTCCTGGGGCCTATTTCACAGGCGGGGGCAATGGGCGCTGAGCCTGACGGTGGCGCCTGCCCCCGTCCGGTCCGGCGATTCGCGGCCCGGTTTTGTACCGTTCCGCCGCCTCGCCGCCTGCTGGTATCATTCTGCCCCGCCCGCGTAGGAATATGCGCCGGGGAGCATTGGCACATTTTTCCGGCGGTCGCCCAATAGAATAGAGCAGTATGTGAGGAGGTGGGCAGTCATGACGCTGGAGCTGCTCGTCCCCATTTTGGCCTCGGGCTGCGGCCTTCTGGCCCTTCGCCGGGCCGCCGCACCCCTGCTG
>JAJBUB010000116.1 GCA_020860575.1 Clostridiales bacterium
TTCCCGGAGCGTATCTACCGCACCGGCGACCTGGCCCACTGGAACGAGGCGGGGGAGCTGTGCTTTGCCGGGCGGCGGGACTTCCAGATCAAGCACATGGGCCACCGCATCGAGCTGGAGGAGGTGGAGCGGGCCATGGGGGCCGTTCCCGGCGTGGAGCGGGCCTGCTGTGTGTTCGACGCAAAGCGGGGCAAGCTGCTGGGCTTCTATGTGGGGAGCCTGGACAAAAAGGAGCTGCACCACGCCATGAGCGAGAGTCTGCCCCGGTTCATGGTGCCGGGGGTACTCACCCGGCTGGAGGCGCTGCCCATGACGAAAAACGGCAAAATCGACCGAAAGGCCCTGCTGGAACAGAAAAGGGGAGGCAGAGGATGACAGAGCAGCAGATACAGACCCTGCTGGCGGACTGGAACGGTCCGGCCTACGTCTTTGACCTGGCGGCCCTCCGGGAACGGCTGGCCTTTCTCCGCACGTCTCTGCCGGAGGGCGTGTCCCTGTGCTATGCGGTCAAGGCCAACCCCTTTGTGGCCGGGGCGCTGGCGGCGGAGGCCGACCGGTTCGAGGTCTGCTCTCCGGGAGAGTACCGCATCTGCCAGCGGGAGGCCGTCCCGCCGGAAAAGCTGGTCATCTCCGGGGTGTACAAGGACCCGGACTTTATCCGGGCACTGGTGCGGGAAAATCCGTCGGTGGGGGTCTACACCGCTGAGTCAGTGGAGCAGTTCCGGCTGCTCTGCGCCGCAGCGGAGGAGAACCGCCGCCCCCTCCGGGTGCTGCTGCGGCTGACGGCGGGGAGCCAGTTCGGCATGGACGAGGAGGACCTGCGCGCCATCGTCGCACACCGGGCAGACTGGCCCCTGATCCAGCTCCGGGGCGTTCAGTTCTTCTCCGGCACCCAGAAGCGCTCCCCCAAAAAGCTCCGCCGGGAGCTGGACAGGCTGGACGGGCTGCTGGAGCGGTTGGAGACGGAATATGGCTACCGGGCAGAGGAGCTGGAGTACGGGACAGGCTTTCCCGTGTGCTATTTCCAGGGGGAGGACTTTGATGAGCCGTCCTTTCTGGCGGAGTGCGCCGACCTACTGAACGGCCTGCACTGCCGCCCCCACATCACCCTGGAGCTGGGGCGGAGCATCGCCGCCTCCTGCGGACAGTATCTCACTCGGGTAGTGGACGCCAAGCGGTGCAAGGGGGAGAACTACGCCATTCTGGACGGGGGCATGAACCACCTGGTCTACTATGGACAGACCATGGCCATGCGGGTGCCCCACTACACCCTCTATCCTCCCAGACCCGCCGGGGCGGAGGAGCCGTGGAACCTGTGCGGAGCGCTGTGTACCACCAACGACATCGTGGTCAAGCAGCTCCCCGTGAGAAATCTCACCGTGGGCGACCTGTTCCTCTTTGAGAACACCGGGGCCTACTCCATGACCGAGGGGCTGTCCCTGTTTCTCAGCCGTGACCTTCCCAGGGTGTATCTGCTGGAGGAAGACGGCAGCCTCCGCCTGGTGCGGGAGGCCGTCCGGACGGATACCGTCAACGGGCCGATGGTGTGAGCCAATACAAATCAAATATACACGAAAAAGAAAGGAAGAGATCAACATGGAAGAGCTTTATGAGATTTTGGAGGGCATTCAGCCCGAGGTGGATTTCCACACCGCCACCAACCTGATCGACGGACATCTGCTGGACTCCCTGTCCATCATCTCCCTCATCGCCGAGCTGGAGGATACCTTTGACATCTCTGTTCCCGCGGTGGAGATCGTCCCCCGGAACTTCAACTCCGCCGACGCCATCTGGGCCATGGTGGAGCGCCTCCAGGAGGAAGGGTAAGGATGGATTCCTACTGCTCCCCTCTCTATTTTGCCTTTTTTCTCCCTGTCGTCGTCGTGATTTACGCCGTCCTGCCCCAGCGTCACCGGTGGAAGGCGCTGCTGGGGGCCAGCTGGGCCTGCTTCTGGTGGATCAGTGGCAAGCTGCTGGTCTATCTGCTGGCCTCGACTGTGGCCATTTATTACCTGGGACTATGGCTGGGGAGCCTGCTCGCTGAGCGGGACAGCCGGGTCCGGGCGGCAGAGCGGTCGGAGCGCAAGGCCATCAAGGCTGCCTACACCGGAAAGCTCCGGGGCGTACTGGTAGCCGGTATTCTGTTCCACCTGGGGCTGCTGCTGGTGCTGAAATACGCCGGGTTCTTCGGGAGCAATGTGAACAACCTGCTCTCCGCCCTGGGGCTGGACTGGTCGGTACCGGAGCTGTCCTTCGCCCTGCCCATCGGCATCTCCTTTTACACCCTCCAGGCGATCTCCTATCTGATCGACGTGTACCGGGGGACGATCCCGCCGGACCGGGACCTGGGGCGGCTGGCCCTGTACATGAGCTTTTTCCCCGCTCTGATGGAGGGACCCATCTGCCGCTACTCGGACACGGCCCCTCAGCTCATGGAGGGAAAACCTGTCACCTGGCACAATCTCACCTTCGGTATGCAGCGCATCCTGTGGGGCCTGACGAAAAAGATGGTGGTGGCCGACCGGCTGAACCCCCTCATCCAGGAGGTCTTTTCCAACTATCAGAACCACACCGGGGCCGCGATCTTTCTGGCTATGGTCTGCTACACCTGCCAGCTCTATATGGAGTTCTCCGGCACCATGGACGTGGTCATCGGCAGCGCGGAGATCTTCGGCATCACCCTGCCGGAGAACTTCCGTCAGCCCTTCTTCTCCCACACCATCTCGGAGTTCTGGACCCGGTGGCACATCACCTTGGGCACCTGGTTCCGGGATTACATCTTCTATCCCGTCTCCCTCTCCGGCCCCATGAAAAAGCTGACCTCCAACGCCCGGAAGAAGCTGGGCAACCACTTCGGTCCCCTGCTGGCCAGCTCTGTTGCTCTGTTCTGCGTCTGGTTCTCCAATGGCCTGTGGCACGGGGCGGGGTGGAACTACATCTTCTTCGGACTGTATCACTTCTCCCTCATCCTCTGCGGCAGCCTGTTCGAGCCGTTGACCCGGGGATTGACCGGGAAACTCCACATCGACCGGCAGGGAAAGCCCTGGCGAGCCTGGCAGTTGGTCCGGACGGTGGTGCTGGTGAACATCGGCGAGCTGTTCTTCCGGGCAGACAGCCTCCGGGCCGGAATGGGGATGTTCCGCCGGATGGTGACCGGCTTCTCCCTGGCCCCCTTTGTGGACGGTCGGCTGCTGGAGCTGGGTGTGGACGGGAAGGACTTTGTCATCGTGGCCGTCACCATGGCTCTGGTGCTGGGAGTAAGCCTGCTCCACGAGCGAGGCGTCTCCGTCCGGGCGTGGGTAGCAGCCCGGAGGACTCCGGTGCGGTGGGCGTGCTACTACGCCCTCATCCTGTTTCTCATCATCTTCGGCGCATACGGTGCCGCCTACTCTCCGGTGGACCCCATCTATGCGGGATTTTAAGGGGGCAGAATCATGAAACGACTGAAAGCGCTGAATCTGCGTCTGGCCCTCCGGGGCGTGGTGTTCTGCCTGATTTTGGCCCTCCTGCTCAACCTGCTCTGGCCCATCTTCCGGCCTAAAAACAACACCCAGCTTGCCGGACAGTATTACGCTGTGGCCCATGGCTTTCTGGCAGAGCCGGAGAACTCCATCGACGTGTTTTTCATCGGAGACAGCATGACCTATTCCGCCTACACCCCCATGGAGATGTGGGAGGCCCAGGGCTTCACCTCCTATGTCTGCGGCATCGGCAGCGGCAGGATGAACGACGCCTATGAGCTGCTCTGCGAGATCATGGAATGTCAGTCTCCCAAGGTGGTGGTAATAGAGGCCCATGTGGCTGCCAGGGGCACCACGGCGAAAAGCGCCGTTCTCACCGAGGCGACCCTATGGTTCCCTGTCTTCCGGTATCACGACCGTTGGAAGTCCCTGACCCTGAACGACTTCACCAGCCCGGTGGAGTACACCAACCGGAAAACCGACAAGGGGTTTCGAATGAACTACCGTGTCGGAGCCGCCGACCCGGAAGGCTATATGGACGAGACCGAGGACAGCTCCTCCGTATCCCTCATCACCCGGCTCTACCTCCTCCGGTGCAAGGCGCTGTGCGAGGCAAACGGCGCTGAACTGGTCGTCGTGGCCTCTCCCAGCATAGAAAACTGGAACTACAGGCTGCACAACGCCATGGAGCAGATCGCCCAGGACTATGGCATTTCCTTCCTGGATCTGGACCTGCTGACGGACGA
The DNA here is from genome assembly GCA_020860575.1 of Clostridiales bacterium. Lineage (GTDB taxonomy): Bacteria > Bacillota > Clostridia > Oscillospirales > Oscillospiraceae > Onthomonas. Next base: position 4,208 of record JAJBUB010000116.1, read on the forward strand.
GGTCGGCATCGACTGGGGTACCGACTCCCGGGACGGAGGCGATCACCTGAACTATTACGGTGCCTCCAAGGTGTCCGCCTATATCAGTGATTATTTGGCAGAACGGTATGACCTGCCCGACCACCGGGAGGACGGGGCCTACGCCGCATGGAACGACGACCTGGAGACCTACCGGAAGGAACTGGAGGCATGACCTGCCACCTCCGGAGGCAACAGAACATCAAAAAACGACCAGCAGCCGAAGCTGCCGGTCATTTTTGTCTGTTCAGCCCTTATAGCCAAAGTCCGGTATCCCCTTCCACCGCTGACGGAAGAAGTGGGCAGCCAGCTTGGGGCGGCGGTCCCGGGTCAGCAGACCTTTTTTGTTCCCGTCCACCCGCATGGGCCCCTGGATGGTGGCGAAGTCCGCAAAGTTCCAGATGTGCTCCCCGATAAAGAAGGGTCGTTTGTCGAACTCCGCGTTCAGCCGGGCGTAATAGTCCCGCTGGTACTCCTCGCTGAACATCTCCCCGTTGGTGTTGTGGATGCCGGGGTAGGTGTCCGCGCCGTACTCGGTGAACATCACCGGCTTGCCCTGCTCCGCCCAGAAGTCCAGCTCGGTGTTCAGCGCGTCGCAGGCGGCATCCAGGTCGCCGCACAGGTTGTACCAGCCATAATACCGGTTCAGGCACACCACGTCCATGGTACGGGTGACGATGTCCCGCTCGTAGTTGTTCTGGCAGCAGACCAGAGTGACCGGCCGGTTCTGGGGGTCCTGGGCATGGGCCTGGTCGTAGAGGGGCCGGAAATAGTCATAGGCCGACTGGGGAAAATGCTCTGTGTCCGGCTCGTTGGCGATGGACCACATGACCACCGAGGGGTGGTTCTTGTCCCGGTCGATCATGTCCCGGAGTACGTCCCGGTGGTGCTGGTGGATGCGCATGACCTGGTAGGGGTCCTCGCTGCCGCCGGCGTTGATGCCCACGGCGGGGGTCTCGTCGATGACCACGATGCCCTCCCGGTCGCACAAGTCGTACATCTCCTCTGCGTAGGGGTAATGGCTGGTGCGGAAGGAGTTGGCCCCCAGCCAGCGGATGAGGGAGAGGTCCTTCACGTTCAGGCAGGGGTCCGTCCCCCGTCCGTGGAAAAAGCTGTCCTCATGCTTGCCGAAGCCCTTGAAGTAGAAGGGCTGACCGTTGATGAGAAATTGCGTCCCCCGCACCGCCACACTGCGGACACCGAAGGTCTGCTCGAACACGTCCTCCCCGAAGGTGACCCGGGCGTTATAGAGGTAGGCCTTTCCCGGCTGCCACGGGGTAGCGTCCGGGATGCGGCACCGGCCCTTGTTACCGTCCGCCTCTGCCACGGCGCGCCGCTGCTCATCCAGGATGGTCACATGGACACTGCCCGTTCCGGCAGTCTCCACCCGCCAGTCCACCAGACCGTCCGCCCCGTCGAGGTCAGGAACCAGGCTGATGTCCCGGATGTAGTCCTTTGGGGTGGTGTAGAGGTAGACCGGGCGGATGATGCCCGCGTAGTTAAAGAAGTCGAAGTTGGGCTTGTTGGCGGGCTTGCAGCGGGTCTTGGCCAGCTCGATGGAGGGGATGCCGGGGTTATCCGAACCGAAGAAAGCCACGGTACTCTCGTTGCCCACGGGAAGGGTGGAGTAGTTCACCCGGTTATCCACCGCCACAGTGAGCAGGTTTTCCCCGGACACCAGAGCGTCGTTCACCTCAAATTCGAAGGGCAGAAAGCCGCCCTGGTGACTGCCCAGCAGCTTTCCGTTCAGGTACACGTCGGCGGTATGGGTCACTGCCCCGAAGCGGAGGACGATGCGCTCTCCCAAGAGGCTTCTGGGGACGGAGAACCGCCGCTGATACACCGCCCAGCCGTAGTGACTGCGCAGGTTTACGTCGTCCTTCTGGTCGTTGTAGGAGGCGGGCACCGCCATGGTCAGGGCGTTCTCCAGAGGAGCCTCCGTCCATTCAGGGGGATAGTCCTCCGCCCCCGCCGTCCGGAAGGCCCAGATGTCGTTTAACCCCATCAGGGCGCGGGCCTCGTTCAGTTTTGGGTAAAGCATACAAGCTCCATCCTTTCCAGTGCGGGTCGCTCCCCCGCTCGTTTTGTCACGTTCAGCAGACTCCCCCGGAAGGGGACGCGCAGGGCAAACCCGTCCAGCCCCTCCGGCAGATGAGGCTCAAACCGGACCCCCTCTGAGCTGTCCGGGTCGGGCCGCAGACCCGCCAGCTCCTCCACCATGAGAGGGATAGCCCCGCTGGCCCAGGGGTGGCACAGGCTGGTGTTCCACTTCTGGTCCTTGCCCCAGGCCTCAAAGCAGGCGGTGGCCCCCTCCCGTAGCATATTCCGCCAGCCGTGCTCGTCAGTCCGGGTCAGCAGGCGGTAGAGCGTCTCGTATTTCCCCATGCGCCCCAGCCCACGG
>JAJBUB010000027.1 GCA_020860575.1 Clostridiales bacterium
ACAAGGTGCAGCCCTCCGCCTCCTCTGGCCCCAGGTCGAACACATACTCCACATAGGCGCTGCGCCCATCCTCCGCCCAGAAGGAAAAGCTGGCGGTATAGGCGATGATACTGCCGTCCCCGTCTGCCAGCCACAGGTCGCCGTGGTTGTCGGTGGAGAGGATGTCGTCATAGAGCACCTGAACATGGAGCCGCCCGTCCAGGTAGCCCATGGCGGTGACGGTGGCACCATCCCCGGTGGCATACAGGCTGCTCCCGCCGCCATCCAGGATCAGGCCATTTTCCAGGAAGGTCTGATAACTGCTGGTGCCGCCCCGGTCGGAGACCCCGCTTTGGGTCGCTGGGTCGTCGTCCGCCTGGGACAGCGCCAGCGGGAGCGGCCCCTCCCTTTCGTTCTTGTGGCTGAGAAACTGAGTCAGGGAGAAGGTGAACCGGTCTCCCTGGAAGGCCTCCCCGTCCATCAGGTCGATGGTCACGAGGAAGGTGGCCGTTCCGGTCTCCCCGTCGTACTCCAGTTGGGCGCAGGTGGCGGCGCAGTCGTAGGGGGCGTTCAGGTCGTAGCTGTCAAAGAGATCGGTGGTCCCGTCCACCCGGTCGCCGGTCAGGTCCTGTAGGGAGAGATAGACATAGGCCCGGCTCCCCTCCACGTTGGCGGCCAGCACCTCCATGCGGATGCCGCTGTCCTCACAGGACAGCTCCACTGACTTCATACTCTGGGCCAAGGCGGGGGAGACGGCATAGATGGCCTGATAGACCACGTCCACATGGTCAGCCAGAGCGGGGGCCGCCGCCGTCAGGCACAGGGCCAGAGCCGCCGCCACCGTCACCAGCCGCCGGGGCCGCCTCCGACGATGGGCAGTTCGGGCAGAGCCGGACAGGTCGGCGGCCTCCAGAATGTACTCTGTGCGGATGTCGGTCATGGCCCGGGACAAATCAAAGCTGTTCATGGAAAAATCTCCTCCTGTTCCAGTTCCCGCCGCAGCCGGGCCCGGAGACGGGCCAGCCGGACGGAGACGTGATTGGGCGTCATGTGGCAGGCGGCGGCGATGTCCTTCACCGGGTCGGCGTACCAGTACCGCCGGACAAACAGGGTGCGGTCCTTTCGGCTGAGTCCGTCCAAAAACCGGTCCAGCAGCCGGGTCAGCTCCTGCTCTGTCATGGCGTCCTCCACCGAGCCTGTTGCCGGGAGACATCCCTCCAGCTCCTCCAGGGGCGCATCTCCCCGGCTGTCCCGCCGGGCGGCGGTGTTGTACCGGTAGCGTTTCAGCGCCTGGTTCCGGGCCAGGCGGCAGACCCAGGCGGAGAGGGGGTCCGGCTCCTGGGGCGGGATGGCGTTCCACACCGCCAGCCAGGTGTCGTTGAGACATTCCTCCACGTCCTCCCGGTTTTCCAAAATATGCCCCGCCACCCGGCGGCACAGGGGGCCGTATTTGTCGCAGAGGGCCGACACCGCCTCCTGGCTCCGGGCCTGAAACAGCCCGATGATCTCTCTGTCCTCCACCGGTCCGCCTCCTTTCTGTCCTTCACCTATACTCTACCGCTTTTTCCCGAAATGTGACAGCTCCACGCTGCACGGAAATTTTCTCAAAAGAGAGTCGCCGGGCGTGGGAAAGCGGACAGATACGGGGCGCGGGTCGGCCCACGACCACCCCGGATTGACACGCCCGGTCAGTTCCGATATAATAGTAGCGGTCCATTTCCCGGCGGGAGCGCCTTCCGCCGGGCAGACAGCTACGAAGGAAAGGAAGGATTTTTATGTTCCCTCGTTCCAGCGGTATTTTGCTCCATCTCGCCTCTCTCCCCGGACCCTATGGTATCGGCTCCATGGGCAAGGAGGCGCGTCTTTTCGTTGATTTCCTCCAGCGGGGCGGTCAGAGCTACTGGCAGCTGCTCCCCCTGGTCACCCCCGGAGAGGGCGACTCCCCCTATATGTCCCCCTCCTCCGCCGCAGGCAATCCCCTGTTCATCGACCTGGACGCTCTGACAGAGATGGGCCTGCTCACCCCTGAGGAGGTCTATGGGGTGCGCTATCACGGCTCCCCGGATCGCATCGACTACGGCTTTTTGAACAGCACCCGCTATCCCCTGCTCCGCAAGGCGTATGCCCGGGCGGACGAGGCCCTGCTGGCAGAGGTGGACGCCTTTGCCCAGGCCCACCGGGACTGGCTGGAGGACTATGCCCTGTTCTCCGCCATCCGCGCCCACTTCGGTCAGCCTCTCCAGAGTTGGCCGGACAGGAAGCTCCTTCGGCGCGACCCGGCGGCATTGGAAAAGTACGCCGCTCTGCTGGCGGAGGACGTGGGCTTTTATAAATTTATCCAATACCTCTTCTTCCGTCAGTGGGGGGAGCTGAAGGCCTACGCCAACCAGCGGGGCATTTCCATCATCGGAGACATCCCCTTCTACGTCTCCCCGGACTCCGCCGACGTGTGGGTGCATCCGGAGCTTTTCCGGGTGAACGCAGGCCGAAAGCCCAAGTATGTCTCCGGCGTTCCCGCCGATCTGTTCAACGACCAGGGGCAGCTGTGGGGCAACCCCCTCTACGCCTGGAGCTATCACGAAAAGACGGGCTACGCCTGGTGGTGCAACCGTATCCGGCAGTCTTTGGCCTTTTACGACGTCATCCGCATCGACCACTTCCGGGCTTTCCACGACTATTGGGAGATCCCCGCCACGTCGGAGACCGCCCTGGTGGGCAAGTGGAAGAAGGGTCCCGGGATGAAGCTGCTGGACGCCATCCGCAAGAACGTCCCTCAAGCCCAATTCATCGCCGAGGACCTGGGCGGCCTGAGCGCCGGGGCGGTGAAATTCATCCAGCAGTCCGGTCTCCCGGGGATGAAGATTTTGGTGGACGCCTTCAGCGACGTGAACGGCGGCTCCGGCTTCCTGCCCCATCGGTGTACCCCGGACTCCGTCATGTATACCGGCACCCACGACACTCCCACCTTTGTCCAGTGGTACGCCGACATCGCCACCCCGGAGCAGCGGAGCTACTGCACCAACTACCTCCACGTCCATGAGGACGAGGGGATCGGCTGGTGCGCCATTGCCGGAGCGTGGATCTCCCCCTGCTCCCTGGCCATGGCCCCTCTCCAGGACGTGCTGGGTCTGGGCGCGGACGCCCGGATGAACTATCCCGGCACGGTGGGCAGCGCCAACTGGAGCTGGCGGGTGCGGATGGACGCCCTGAACGGCAAGGTAGCGGACCGCCTCCACTACGTCACCGGCCTGTACGGCCGTCTCAGGTGAGACGATGATTTACCTGTATGCCATGGACACCCTGGGCCTGTCCTCCGACCTGGCGGACTACCGGGGCATAGTGCCGGAGAGTCGGCTCTATCAGCTCTCCGTCCTCACCCGGGAGGAGCGGCTACGGAGCCTGGCGGCGGAGCTGCTGTTCCAGCGGGCCGTCCGGCGGCACTGCCGGGAGGTGCCTCTCCCGGTGAGCCGGGACCAGGATGCCCACGGAAAGCCCTATCTCCTGGGCCGACCGGACTTTCAGTTCAATCTCTCCCACTCCGGGCTGTGGGCGGTGTGCGCCGTGGCCCCCGTACCGGTGGGAGTGGACATCCAGCAGGAGCGGCCCGTCTCGGTAAAGCTCAGCCGGAAATTCACCGCCGCCGAACAGCAGTCCCTCCAGGGGCTGTCCAGTCCCCTGGAGCTGCACCGCATCTTTGATCTGTGGGCGATGAAGGAGGCCTATACCAAGTGTACTGGCCTGGGGCTTCTCTGCCCCTTCCACAGCTTTGAGGCGGAGCATCCCGCCCCGGGCTACGCCACCCAGCTGGTGGATTTCCCTGCCGGGGACTATCACCTGGCCGTCTGTACCCGGTCGGAGGAGCCGGAGGACGTGCAGCTCATCATTATGCCGTCGTAAGCCTCTTTTCTGCACAACGCAGAGAGCGCTGCAAGGCCTCAGGGTCTTGCAGCGCTCTCTTTCTTTCGTTTTTGTTTTCTGACAGGACCGGCATGCGGCCCCGACCGGTTTCAGGGCTTTTTGTACCGCTCGTAGGGAGTCGTCCTTGCGGCCTCCAGCTTGGCCTGGCGGCGGTTCTTCACCTCGTCGCTCATGGGCTGGATCTCGCCGGCCTTTTTCAGGGACTCCTTGGTCAGCAGCGGGCCCACCAGCTCATAGATCAGCACGGCAAAGAGGGTGATGTTGCGGATCAGGCTGCCCTGCTCCCCCAGCTGCTGGGCGGTGACGCACATGCCCAGGGCGACCCCCGCCTGGGGCAGCAGAGTGATGCCCCAGGTACTTGCAGATGGTGTCGCTGCAATGGGTCCCCTTGGCGGAGAGGAAGGCCCCCAGATATTTGCCTGCGGACCGGGTGATGATGTACACCAGGCCGATGAGCACGATGGTGATGTCGGTGAACACCCCCAGCTCCAGCTCTGCGCCGGAGATGACGAAGAAGGCGGCGAACAGGGGGCTGGTCCAGCTGTCCGTCTTATCCATGATCTCTCTGGACAGGGGGCAGAGGTTGCAGAACACCGTGCCCAGCATCATGCACACCAGCAGGGACGAGAAGCCGATGGTCACCGGGCCGACCTGGAACTCCAGCATGGAGAGAGCGGTGGTCAGCAGCACAAAGGCGATGGACATGTTCAGGCGGTTCGTGTTGGAGTTGAATAGCTTCTCGATCTGGGTCAGCAGCCAGCCCATGACGGCCCCCAGAGCCAAAGACAGGACGATCTCCAGCAGCGGATTGACAATGATGGAGATGAGATCCACCGTCCCAGTCACCAGCCCGCGGGCGACGCCGAAGCTCACTGCGAACACCACCAGTCCCACAGCGTCGTCCAGCGCCACAATGGGCAGCAGCAGGTCCACCAGGGGCCCCTTTGCCTTGTACTGCCGCACCACCATCAGAGTGGCCGCCGGTGCGGTGGCGGTGGCGATAGCGCCCAGGGTGATGGCCTGGGCCGGAGTCAGCGCCCCGTCGGTGGCGAAGCTGATGGCCAGAAGAGCGGCGTCCACGAACAGGGCCGCCGTCAGCGCCTGGACGATGCCGATGACAAAGGCCTGCTTGCCCGTCTTTTTCAGCTGGGACAGCCGGAACTCGTTGCCGATGGAGAAGGCGATAAAGCCCAGTGCCACGTCGGAGATGACGCTCAGCTCCTCCACGCTGTCCATGGTGGGAAAGCCCAGCCCGGAGATGCCCAGGCGGCCCAGACAGTAGGGGCCGATGAGGACACCGGCGATCAGATACGCGGTGACAGAGGGCAGCTTCAGCGGCTTAAACACCCGCGTCATCATCAGTCCCGCCAGGGTGGCGACGGAGAGTGACAGCAAAACGGAAACCATATCATTCATTCCTCCCAAATATGCGGCAAACCGTGACTGGTCGATGGTTTTTGCTCCCCGGTTTGCCAGATAGCGTTCAGCCAAATAGTATAGCACACTTTGTCAAGAGGATGAAGGGTGCAACAGCCCGTCCATTTTCACAAAAAGCCCGCCGAAAAAAAGTGAAAAACAGGGGTTGACAAAGCCCGGGTCGAGTGATATATTATCACTTGCGTCCGATATGAGCCGCTTGACGGTATGCACGAGTGGTGGAATTGGTAGACTCGCTGGCTTCAGGTGCCAGTGCTCGCAAGGGCGTGCGGGTTCGACTCCCGCCTCGTGCATCGAAGGGTCTCAGCTGTAACAGGCTGAGGCCCTGATTTTTTGCTTTTCCGGACAGAGCGCGAAGCCGCCCCCTGGCCTATGGCTGGCCAGGGGGGCGGCTTTGTCTCGCTTCTGGAGTTGAATCAATAGAAGGTCTTTTCCGTCAGCCAGTCCTTCAGCTCGCTGATGGGGATACGGACCTGCTCCATGGTGTCCCGGTCCCGGACGGTGACGGCGTTGTCGGCGGGCTTTTCCCCGTCGCCTACCGTCTCGAAGTCCACGGTGATGCAGTAGGGAGTGCCGATCTCGTCCTCCCGGCGGTAGCGCTTGCCGATGGAGCCGGTGTCGTCGTAGTCCACCATGAAATATTTGGACAGCTCGGCATAGACCTCCTGGGCCTTGGGTGCCAGCTTTTTGGACAGGGGCAGCACCGCCGCCTTGAAGGGGGCCAGGGCCGCCGGAAAGTGCATGACCACCCGCACGTCGTCGTTGCCCTTCTTATCCTGGCCCACGACTTCCTCGTCGTAGGCCTCCACCAGGAAGGCCAGAGTGACCCGGTCTGCGCCCAGGGACGGCTCGATGACGTAGGGGATATAGCGGCTGTTGTCCGAGGGGTCGAAATAGGTCAGGTCCTTGCCGGAGACGTTCTGGTGCTGGGTCAGGTCGTAGTCCGTCCGGTCGGCCACGCCCCACAGCTCGCCCCAGCCGAAGGGGAAGAGATACTCGAAGTCGGTAGTGGCCTTGGAGTAGAAGCACAGCTCCTCCGGCGTATGGTCCCGGAGGCGGAGGTTCTCGTCCTGCATCCCCAGACCGGTGAGCCAGTCGTGGCAGAACTGCCGCCAGTAGGCGAACCACTCCAGATCGGTGCCCGGCTTGCAGAAGAACTCCAGCTCCATCTGCTCAAACTCCCGGGTGCGGAAGGTGAAGTTG
>JAJBUB010000067.1 GCA_020860575.1 Clostridiales bacterium
CAATGACACGGGGATTTTCAGTCCCCTGCTCTACCAACTGAGCTACAGAGGCATAAACAGCGACCCTTGTAAAAGGGCCTCTCCCTCACCTGAAATCAGGTGGTCGCCAAGGGGAGAGTAAGCGACCCGGATCGGGCTCGAACCGACGACCTCCAGCGTGACAGGCTGGCGTTCTAACCAACTGAACTACCGGGCCAGACAGTGTCCCGAAAACGGGCTTTGCACATGAACGGAGAGTGGGAACAACAGGACTCGAACCTGTGACCCCCTGCTTGTAAGGCAGGTGCTCTAACCAGCTGAGCTATGCTCCCGTCCGGAGTCCCGTGCGCCTCTCGTCAAGCGCAGGTATTATTATACCCAAGGGGTCCCCGGTTGTCAACCGTTTTTTCAGAAATTTTCCGTGAAAGAGAAAGCTAAATTGAGAGAACAAGGCTGCCCGAAGGAGGGAGGGAACGGCTCACTGTCCCCGCTCCGCCTGCCGCCTGGCGGCCAGTAGCCCCCGCAGCTCCCCCTGGGAGAACCGATAGGGCTTTCCGCAGAACTGGCATTTCAACTCCGCCCCCTTCGGTTCCCGGCTCATCTCCTCCAGGTCGTCTGCGGGCAGACTGAGCAGCGCCCGCTGATACCGGTCTCTGCTGCAATTACAGCGGTATTCCACCGGACTCTCGTCCAGAAACTCCACCTGGAAGCCGGACAGGGCGGCGGAGATCAGCTCCTCCGGGGTCATTCCCTTTTGCAGATGGGGGGTGACGTTTCCCAGGGCGCGGACGCCCGCCTCCACCCGGTCGATGGTGTCGTCGTCCGCACCGGGCAGGAGCTGGATGAGGTAGCCTCCGGCAGCGGCCACCGACTGGTCCCGCTCCACCAGCACCCCCAGGGCGCAGGCGGTGGGGAACTGCTCGCTGACGGCAAAATAGGCGGTGACGTCCTCGGCGATCTCGCCGCTGACCAGAGGGACGGAGCCGACATACGGCTCCTTCAGCCCCAGATCCTTGATGACGGTCAGGGTGCCGTCGGTCCCCACGGCCGTCCCCACGTCCAGCTTGCCCTGATACTTCTCCATCAGGTGAAGGTGGGGATTCTGGACATAGCCCCGGACGTTGCCCCCGGCGTCGGAGACGCAGGTGATGCCCCCCAGAGGGCCTCCGCCCCGGATCTGGAGGGTCAGGTTGCCCATGAGAGAGGCGGCCATCAGGCTGCGCCCCAGGGCGGCGGTGGCGGTTGGAAGGGTGGTGTGGAGCTGTCTCGCCTGCTCCACCAGGTCCCGGGCGGTGATGGCCGAGGCCATAACGGCCCCGTCCGAGGTGATGGCCCGAACGATCTTATCTGACATATGAGGTCAGTCCTCCTGTTGTTTTGGTTCAAAGGTCCGCCGTCTCCGGCAGACAAAAAAGACCCGGCTGTCCGTCTCCCTTGGAGGCGAGGCCATGTCCTCACCACAGCAAAGCTCCACGTCCAGCTCGGTTCGGGTGAGCATGGACTCCAGCCGGCTCAGCTCCCAACCCCGCTCCAGGTGTTCCTCCTGGACCCGGGACCACAGCTCCCCCCGCTGGCGCTGGAACAGGTCCAGCCCGTAGGCGATGGTCTGGTCGGAGGGGTCGTAGTCCGCCCGCCAGAGGCAGAGGGCGTCTTCGTCCTCATCCACATAGACCGCCCCGTCCCGCCGGGCAAACTCCCACACGGGGATGACGTCAAAGAGAAACAGCCCTCCCGGACGGAGCCATCGGGCCACCGAGGCCAAAGCGGCCGTCAGGCTCGCCTCCTCGGTGAGGTAGTTCAGACTGTCCAGAGAGCAGACGCAGGCGTCTGCCGGCGCCGCCAGCTCCAGCTCCTCCATCTCCTGACAGAGCAGCAGGGGGCGGCGCTCCTCCTCCAGAGACAGGGCCTTGTCCATGGCCTGAGCCAGCATCTCCGGGGAGCCGTCCGTGCCGGTCACGTCATAGCCCTCCCGAGCCAGCAGACAGGTCAGCGTCCCGGTACCGCAGGCCAGGTCCAGCACCGTCTCCACCGGCGTCCGCTCCTGCCGGAACCAGCGGAGATACCACCGGAGCCAGCGGTCATAGTCCACATCCCCGGTGAAGCCGTCGTAGCACCCGGCCAGGCCTGTGTAGGCGTTCACGCTTTCTCTGCCGCGGCCAGTTCCGCCTGATGAGCGAAGACGTCCTTGTAGCCGTTCACTCCGTAATTCAGGGAGCGGTTGACCCGGCTGATGGTGGCGCTGGAGGCCCCCGTCTTTTCCAGAATGTCGTTGTAGATCATGCCCTTTTCCAGCAGCACCGCCACGTCATACCGCTGCTCCATGGCCCGAAGCTCGGACACAGTGCAGAGGTCCTGGAAGAAGCGGTAGCACTCGTCTGCGTCTCTCAGCTGCAAAATCGTCTCATAAAGGGCCTTGCTCGGCTCCTTCCCGGTCATTTTGGACATTACAGCCCCTCCTTTGTAAAGCACCCGGGCAGCCGCCCGGGTGCGCAGGCTTCATCTGCTATCCCGTATTTTATCATTGTAGTGTGTGAAAGTAAACACCCTTTCACGAAAAACTTCCCCGGACATAGAATGGGGCAGAACGGATGAAAGGAGCGCTGTCTATGAGAAAACGGGAGAATGCCCGGGACGCCTCCCGCCCCCGGGAACTGGTCTATGACTGGGAGGGACTGCCGCTGCTGACCTGCCGCCTGGATCTGCCGGAGACGGCGGGGGAGGGGAGAGGACCGGAGCGCATCCGGCGGTACTATCGCCATGTGGAGGACTGCATCTGCCGCTGGCTGGAGCGGGAGCATCATCGGCTCTGCACCCAGGCCCAGGCCGCGCTGGACAGCTCAAAGCCCATCCCCATGGAGCGCGTCCAGGTAGATGGACAGGGAAAGGAGACAGCGCCGGGCAGGCTGACCGTCTGCTGGACCCTCCGCTGGGCGGACAGGAGCCGCACCTTCACCGACTGCTGGGAGACAGAGACGGGTGCGCCGGTACAGGCAAGATCGACGCGTGGGCGTTGGGGCTGATGTGAGAACGGTGCGAGTCGTCTTTCGGACAAACACAATCGCCCTTTTCTATACCCCGGTCCTATATTTACTGTAAAGCTACACACTGCCTCTTCCTATGCCGAAAAAAACCTTGACAACGGCACAGTTCACCGCTATAATATCATTTGTGTCTGTGAGGTATCTATGGAGAGATGTCCGAGCGGTTTATGGAGCCGGTCTTGAAAACCGGTGACTCTCACAAGGAGCCGTGGGTTCGAATCCCACTCTCTCCGTTCTTCTCTCCCATATTACAATTGAATCTCCCTTGGTGGTTTTCGACTTGCAGAAGTACTCAAGTGGTCGAAGAGGCGCCCCTGCTAAGGGTGTAGGGCGGGCAACCGTCGCGAGGGTTCAAATCCCTCCTTCTGCGTAGCAAACCCCCGGTTTCAGAGATGAAACCGGGGGTTATTTTGCACTTCTGAGACTTTTCCTGCCTGAAAAACTGCCTGTTTTCGGGGCCTACCCATTGACTCCTCCTCTACCGATGGACGGAGCAGACAGCCGGAGGGACCGGTGCAAACAGAGGCCCATTTGCGCTCCTTCTCCGCCGTTTGAGGCTGTTTTGTTGAGGAGCTATGAACAGAATGTTGCCATATCCATACCTGAAACGCACCTGAAAGGGAGATGTCAGCGAACTGAAAGGGAAAGGAGGGCAGAAGGAAAGCAAAGCCTGCAAGCGACGCTTATGCTGTGGTCATCTTCTACGATATAAATTCGATACATACGCTTTGTTACATCCACAACTGTTCTGTTTCTTGCGGCAATTCTGCTCAAATATCTTCCATTTTACCAGATAGAAGTCCAGATTTCAGCCTTACAGGAAGAATTTGTGTCACAGAAAACGAACAGTTTTGTAAGAATCATATGGGCGGCTCCATGCAGGGAACCGCCCATATAAAAGTAGACCATGAAGTATCATCCGATTATTTTGAACCATCGCAGCGCTTCCGTAATCGCTGCCTCTTTCTCCGGCGGACACTGAGGCTGTCTTGCATTCTCAGACTTCGGTTTATTGTAATTCTCCCGCTCGATAATCCCATACTTCTGCTTGATCTGAGCTATGTTTAGAGAGGATACCGATAATCCGGTATGTTCCTTCACATACTCCTTGATCTGTCCGTAGGTAGCACCTTTCTGAAATCCGGACATATCCATATCCTCCAAAGAGAATTTTACACGCACTTTCTTTGAGTTGATTTCTCCCTTGGAAAGCTGAACAACCGTCTCAATATGGTCATCACTGTCCAAACATAAATCGAAGTCTTCCTCGATGATCGGCAGCTTGAATTTGATGGCTTTCAGCCACTGACCGTTGGGCTGGCGCTCCTCGTAGATCTGCACCTCGGCGATCAGCGCCTCCACAAGCTGCCGCTTTTCCGCCTCGTTCATGACAGCATACAGCCTGTCAAAGTAGATCAGCACCTTATAGATATTGTCTCCGGTGAGCTTGTCCGCTTCGATGACCTGCTTCTTTGCCCTCGCCTCGATCAGCTTGGATTCCAAATCTTCGATTTTGTCATACATCCGGTAAAGCCGGTCGTCCAGATCGGCCTTACGCCTGATATAGTGCCGGTCGTCCGGGTCCAGGGAGTCGATCTCCTCCATTAGCTTTGCCTTCGTGGAATAGCTCTGACGAAGCTGCTTTTCAAAGCCGGCAATCTCCTGGTCGATGGCGGAGGTATCCACCTGCATATGGATTTTCTGCTGTATCATAGCGGCGAATTTAGGATTGCTGACCAGCTTTGCGATGACCTCCGCCACAGCATCGTCCAGCAGCTCCTCGTGCACCTGTTTTTTGTAGTCGCACTTGTGACCATCGATCATCTTGCGGTGCTTACAGCCGTAGTAATAGAAGTCTTTATATTTCGTCCCGTCCTTCTTGTGCTTGATGCTCTTGTTACCGTACATACCGGCTCCGCAGACGGGGCATTTCACAATACCGGACAGAAGGTGGGTGCGCTCGTTCTTCGGCTTGTTAACGTGTTCGTACTTTCTGGCCTGGGCGAGTAGCTTCACCTGGGCTTCCTGCCAGACCTCCTCTGACACGATAGGCTCGTGCAGCCCGTCCACCAGCAGATAATCGTCCTGTTCCACCAAGTGATAGTCGTTTCGGGTGCCATGTACCTTCTCTGTCTTTCTGCGTCCATAGGCGATCTTCCCACAGTAGACAGGGTTTTTCAGGATCATCCGAACCAGATGGGAGTCAAAGAGAGGGTTCTTCCCGTTTTGGCGAGGGATCTTGCGGATCCCGTGGTCTGCCAGATATTTGGAGACGCCGTTTGCACCCAGGTCTGTATGGACGTACTGGTCGTAAATGACCCGAATGGCAGGGGCTTCTTCTTCATTGATCTCCAGCTTGCCGTCTACCAGACGATAGCCGTAGGGCGCAAAGCCCCCATTCCACCGTCCCTCTCTGGCTTTCTGGATGCGGCCCTCCATCGTCTGAACACGGATATTTTCCCGCTCGATCTCCGCGACCGCCGACAGGACCGAGATCATCAGCTTCCCAGCCTCCTTGGAGGAATCGATACCGTCCTCCACGCAGACCAGGTTGACCCCAAAATCCTGCATTATCTGTAGGGAGGAGAGAACATCTGCCGCATTCCGTCCAAAGCGGGACAGCTTAAACACCAGGACAAAGGAGACGCCGTCTTTCCCGGACTGGATGTCCTCCATCATCTGGTTAAACTGGACACGCCCTTCGATGGACTTGCCTGATTTGCCTGCGTCCTCATATTCGTGGGCAATCTCGTAGTCATTGAACTCCGCATAGGCTTTCATCCGGGCTTTTTGGGCGTCCAGAGAGTAGCCATCGGTCTGCATGGCGGTGGACACTCTGGTATAGGTATATACTTTGATTCGCTCTTTACTCATGCTCTGCCCCTCCCTTTAGACCACGCCGCCTATTTTTGATCTGTCCGCTGTTCCAACAGCTTGATGGAGTCCAGATAATCCTGTTCCACCTCGCTGAGTGTTCTGGCCTTGTACTTTTTGTATTCGCTGGTCGCCTTGTCCACGGCCTGCCGGTGGGTGACGCTGCCGTTGCCGATCAGGAGCTGCTCGCCGCTCATGGTGAGGATACGATCCAGATGTTCCGCCCAATCCTTCATGGTCATGACCTGCTCCCGCTCTGCCTGACGCTCCGCAAAGTCCAGGTATCCGGAGACGAGCTGCCCCATTGCCCGCAGTTCCTTTTCGTCCAGATAATTTTTGGCGACAGTCGCCTCCCGCAGCGTGGGCTGCTTTCCTGCAAAGGTGGTCAGTCCCATAAATTCCTTCTCGGCGTCCGCTCTGGTGTAGATGACCTCCGCCGCTGTCTGGCCGTTAACGGCATAATGAATTTTGTTTTGCACCTTCGGTAAAAACTCAACGGAGATCTCCGCTTTCGGGGCATAGT
>JAJBUB010000101.1 GCA_020860575.1 Clostridiales bacterium
CGTCGTCCAGCTCCTCCATCTCCGCCAGGTATTCATAGGGCAGCGCCACATAATTCCTGGACATATTTTTCGCTCCTCTCTGGGTCTGATACCAATAGTATAGTACAAACGTTCTATCCCGTCAATGCAACAATCCGCATTTTACCGGAACTTTACCGATACCTGATTTCACATCTTACATAGGGCCGATACAATGGAACTGTACGGTTTTCTACCGTGAGCAGAACGACTGCAATCAGTTGGAAAAAGAAAGGTAGAGTACTTCATGGGAAAACGGAAACGAATCCTTCCGTTGCTCCTGGCCGTGGCGCTGATGATGAGCGGCTGCGGAGCGGCGGCACAGAGCCTCCCGGCGGTGGACGGCCTGGACGATCTGGGCGGGGTCCAGGTGGTGTCCAGAGAGGAAGGCTCCGGCACCCGGAGCGCCTTTGCAGAGCTGGTGGGCTTTGACGAGAGCACGGACGGCGAGCGCGCCGACGCCACGGCGGAGACGGCCCTGGTGGTCACGGACGCAGAGGTGGCGATCGACGCCGTAGCGTCCGACCCGTCGGCGGTGGGCTATGTCTCCATGGGGGCGCTGGACGCCCTGGACGGGGCGAAGGCCCTGGCGGTGGACGGGGTGGAGGCCACCCTGGACAACGTGAAAAAGGGCAGCTATCCCCTGAGCCGCCCCTTCTGCCTGGCCTGGAGCGGCAGCCTCAGCGAGCTGGAGCAGGATTTCCTGACCTATGTGCTGGGCAAGGGACAGGCCATTGTGGGACAGAGCTATGTGACGGTGGCGGATTCCACCTCCTTCCTCTCCGGAAAGCAATCCGGCACCATCACCATCCACGGCTCCACCTCCGCCGCCCCGCTGCTGGAGGCGCTGGCGGAGGAATATATGACCCTCAACCCCAACGCTACGGTAGAGGTGATGGCCTCCGATTCCACCACCGGACTGAACGACGCCATGCAGGGCAAATGCGACTTTGGCGCGGCCTCCCGGGAGCTGAAGGACTACGAGGCGGAGCTGCTGGAGTATGAGACCATAGCGGAGGACGGCATCGCCGTCATCGTCAACGGGGAGAACCCCCTGGACGCCGTCACCCTGGAGGAGCTGTACGGCCTCTTCACCGGGACCATCGCGGACTGGAACACCATCAATACAGAAAGGGAAGACTGAGATGAGCGACACATTACAGATCATTTTCGGCCTGTTCGGCGGACTGGCCATCTTTATTTACGGCATGAACCTGATGAGCGAGTGCCTCCAGAAAGCGGCGGGAGAGCGGATGAAGCAGATTTTGGGCCTGCTGACCCGGAACCGGCTTATGGGTGTGGTGGCCGGAGCGCTGGTGACGGCGGTGCTCCAGAGCAGCAGCGCCACCACCGTCATGGCCATCGGCTTTGTCAGCGCGGGGCTGATGACCTTGCCCCAGGCCATCTCCATCATCTTCGGCGCCAACATCGGCACCACCATCACCGCCCAGATCATCGCCTTTAAGATCACGGACTATATCTATGTGTTCATATTCGCAGGCTTCCTCGTGTCCTTCATCAGCAAGAACGAGAAGGTGAAGAATATCGGCCGGACGGTGTTCGCCTTCGGCCTGCTCTTCCTGGGCATCGAGACCATGGGCGACGTGATGAAGCCCCTGGCCTCCAGCCCGGTGTTCACCGACATGATCGCCCAGGTGGCGGACATCCCGGTGCTGGGGGTGGCAGTAGGCACCCTGATGACCCTGGTGGTCCAGAGCAGCAGCGCCACCATCGCCGTGCTGCAAAACTTCGCCTCCCAGGCCGGCGCAGACGGTGTGACCAGCATCCTGGGCCTGGCGGGGGCCATCCCCATCCTGCTGGGCGACAATATCGGCACCACCATCACCGCCCTGCTGGCCAGCGTGGGCCAGTCCAGAGACGCCAAGCGGACGGCAGTGGCCCACAGCATCTTCAACATCTCCGGCGCGCTGCTGTTCATCTGGTTCGTAAAGCCCTATGCGGCATTGATCCAGTACATCTCTCCCCAGGGGATCGAGGTGGAGGTCATCTCCCGCCAGATCGCCAACGCCCACACCATCTTCAACCTGACCATGACGATCATCTGGATCTTCCTGCTGGGGGTGATGGTGAAGATCGTCACAAAGATCATCCCGGACGGCAAGGAGGGGCTGGCCGACCTGTCCAGGCCCTGCTATCTGGATAAAAATGTCATGGCCCAGCCTGCGGCGGCCCTCCGCCTGGTGGCCCGGGAGGTGCTGCATTGCAGCGAGATGGTGAAGACGATGCTGCTGGATGTGAAGGAATCCGTCGGAAACGGCAGCACCAAAATCCTCCAGGAGGTCAAGACCTACGGCGAGGCGCTGAACTCCCTCCATGTGGAAATTCACGAGTATGTGGCGGAGCTGTTCTCCGCCGGTGTGCTGACGGAGCAGCAGGCGTCCCAGACGGCCCGGCTGCTGTACGTCCTCAGCGACGTGGAGCGGATGGGCGGCCTGGCCGTGGAGCTGGGAGACGCCATGCAGGAGCGGAAGGAGAAGAAGTACAACTACTCCAGGGAGGCCATGAACGACCTGGAGGAGAGCCTGACCTATATCGAGGGGATGTATGCCGACGCCATGACCGCCCTGGCCAGCAGCTCTCTGGAGCCGTTGCAGCGCAGCCTGGAGCAGAAGGAGACGGTGCTGGACCTGGACATCAAGATGCGGAAGGAACATATGCAGCGGGTGAACAAGGGGACCTGCAAGAAGAAGCTGTCCGTCCCCTTCATGCAGATCTTGCACTGCATCGACCGCATGGGCAACAGCTGCGTCAATCTGGCCGAGGTGGCCGCCAACGAGATGAGCTTCACCTACTTCATCGGGGCGGAGAGCAACTAGACCGGGAGAACGCCCCCTCGGCAAAAAGACGACCCCTCCGGGAGAGAAATCTCCCGGAGGGGCCTTTTTGCTTAGGGAAGCAGAGGATGTCTTTACTTGGCGGCGTTCTCAGCCTTCCACTTTTTCATCTTGCCGTGGCGGCGGACGAAGTAGAGGACGCACAGGGCCACCAGGGCCACGTCAACCACGCCCACGGTGATGTACAGCCAGTAAGCCACGGGGGTGTAACTGATCTCCTCACCCACGCTGTTGGCGGCGGTGTAGAGGATGTTGTGGGTGGCGGTGCGGAGGGCCTGCTGTCCGGAGTTGGTGCCGGTCAGGGCCTCGGTGGGGGACTGAATGTTGGCCAGGGACAGGATCAGGTCGTTGCCGGAGGCGATGGCCCGGTCGATGTTCACATAGGAGAGCTGGAGGATACAGTCGGTGATGACGGTGCCCTCAAAGCCCCACTCGTCCCGGAGAACGGTGTTGAGCAGCGCGGAGCTCTCGGCGGCGCAGGTAGCGCCGATCCGGTTGAAGGAGGACATGATGCCCCGGGTGCCGCCCTCTTTTACGGCGATCTCAAAGGCCTTGAAGTAAATTTCCCGCATGGCCTGCTCGTTGACCCAGGTCAGCAGACCGCCGGAATCCCGGTTGGACTCCTGGTCGTTGACGGCGAAGTGCTTGCAGTAGGTGGTCACGCCCTGGGACTGGATGCCCTGCACCTCGGCGGCGGCCATCTTGCCGGAGTGGACGCCGTCCTCGGAGTAGTACTCATAGTTCCGGCCGGAGAAGGGGGAGCGGTGGATGTTCATGGCGGGGGCGTACAGGGCGGCCACCTCCATGGCGATGGCCTCCTGGGCGAAGGTCACGCCCATCTCATAGGCCAGGTCGGTGTTCCAGGTGCAGGCCAGCATGGACTGGGCGCAGTACTGGGTGCCGGTGGTGCCCGCCATGATGTTGTTGATGCCGTTGGGGCCGTCCACCTCCACATAGGCGGACTTGCCTACAGAGGCTACAGACTGGGTGGCCCAGCCGCCGTTGGAGACCAGGTTCACCATCTCGTCCACGGAGACCTGCTCCAGCAGATCGTCCCACAGGGGGTCGTCATAGTCCAGCCCGGCCACGTCCTCCAGGGTCAGGCCGTGGTTGGCCACCACGATGGCCTCGGCGCTCTCGTCGGTGGGAACGGTGGTGTCGTTGATGACGGCCAGGGTGGACTCAGAGGCCTCCCGGCTGAAGGCGGCCCGCTCGGTGGGGAAGGTGCCCTCCCAGTCGGCCCGGGTCAGGTAGGTGGCGCACTCGCCGAAGCTGACGTCGTCGAACTGGTTGACGGCGGCGATGTTGTCGGTGGAGCGGGCGCCGTCGTTGTCGTCGTTATAGATGACGTCGGCGTCCACGGTGACGGTGCGGCTGTCGATGAGGTCGTGGGAGTTGTTCATGAGCTTGATCTCATAGTCACCGGCCTCCAGGACGTAAGCGCCGCCCTCGGCCTTGATGCCGGAGTAGTCATAGGAGGCCATGTCCTCATAGAGGAAGCTGATGGTGACCGTCTCGCTTGTGCCTGGCTCCAGCGTCTCCGTCTTGCCGAAGTCCGCCAGGACGACCTCACTCTTCTCAATGCCGCCCACGGTGTAGGGGGCGGTGTAGTAGACCTGGACCACGTCCTTGCCCGCCACAGAGTCGGTGTTGGTGACGGTGACATCCACGGTGATGGTGGTGCCGTCGTCGGTGAAGCTGGTGATCTCCTGGTCAAAGCTGGTGTAGCTCAGGCCATAGCCGAAGGGGTACTGGACGGTGGCGTCGTAGTCGATAAAGCCGTCCGCCGCCGCCGTCTCATAGTAGCGGTAGCCCACATAGATGCCCTCGATGTAGTCCACATAGTGGTAGTTGTCCGGGTCCGTGCTGGCACCGATGGGGTTGGTGTTCGTCCACTCAATATTGGTGTAGTCGTAGTCGCCCAGGCTGTAGTAGCTGGGGGCGCTCTCCACCTCATAGGCGAAGGTGTCGGAGGTGCGGCCGGAGGGGTTCACGATGCCCGCCAGCACCTCGCCCACGGAGTTGGCGCCGGTGGAGCCAAGACAGCCAATCCACAGGGCGGCGTCGATGCCGTCCTCCTCCAGCCAGCCCAGCTCCATGGCGTTGGTGGAGTTGACCAGGACGATGACGGTGTCAAAGTTCTCCTTGATCACGTTCAGCACGTCGATCTCCACCTGCTGAAGCTCCAGGTAGTGCTTGCCCGCGTCGCCGCCGCTGACCGTCTGCTCGGTCAGCGCGCCGGAGGCCACGATCTCAGTGACCTTGTCGGGGTCCATGTCCATGGGCAGGTCTGCGCCCTCGCCGCCCAGACGGGAGATGACGAACACGGCCACGCTGGAATAGGCCTTGGCGTTCTCCAGCAGCTCATCGGAGTACTCGTCCACAGACGGCTCGTTGATGTCGAAGTTGTTGCCGGTGTAGCCCACGCCGGTACGCTCCACATAATGCTCGTCGTAGAAGTCCACCAGCTCCTGGTTGACGGTGAGTCCGGCGTTCTCCAGGCCCTGGGCCAGGGTCACGTTGTTGGTGCTGTCACCGGCGCCGGAGCCGGAGCCGCCGTACACGGTGTCCCGGGAGCCGTAACCGAACAGGTTGACGGCGGTGCCGGAGGCCAGGGGCAGGGTGCTGTCGCTGTTCTCCAGCAGCACGATGCCCTCGCTCTCGATCTCCTGGGTCATGTCCTTGGAGGCCTGGGCGGCTGCTGCGGTGGTCTCCTCGTCGGCGGCGGGGGCCAGGAAGGAGTTGATAGTGTCAAAATACTGGGGGACCAGGGTGATCAGCGCTGCATTCAGCACGATCAGGATGACCAGAAGGATGCACATCAGCACGAAGGGCACCTTTCCGGGGCGGCGGACGCCGCCTTGGGCGGTTTCTTTCATGAAAAAATTCCTCCTTTTTCCAGAGATTCTCTGGCTTGCTGCCCAAAGCATAGCACAGGGAGACGGAAAAAGGAGGAAGGCTGACCCAGTTTGCGCGTTTTTTGACGTAACTTGCGCCACTTGGGGAAAAGACGGTGCGATTAGGATTGTGCATTATGACTGATACCGGGGGATGGTCACACGGAGGAGGAAAATGTTGTCCTCGGTCTGGACGGTGAGGAAGCCCCCGTACTTCTCCGCCGTGTAGCGGATGCTCTTTAGCCCGAAGCCGTGATACCCCGGTTCCTGCTCCTTGGTGGTCTCCGGCAGATCGTCCTCTCCCTTCAGCGTGCCGCCGTAGTAGTTCTCCATCTGGAGAAAGACCAGGTCTGTCCGGGCGAACACGGTGACGGCGATGGTGCGTAGCTCCTCGTCCTCCAGGGCGCTCACCGCCTCGATGGCGTTGTCCAGGGCGTTGCCGAACAGGGCGTAGATGTCCACGGCGCCCATAAAGGAGAGACAGGCCCCGTCCGCCATGCAGGTCAGGGTGATGCCCCGCTGCTCACAGAGGAGGCTCTTCTCCGTCAGCACCGTGTCCAGCACCCCGTTGCCCGTCTCCACCATGGAGTCGTAGATCATCACCGACTGCTCCAGCTCCTGGATGGACTTGTCCCGCTGGCCCTGGTCGGAGATGCTCCGTAGGGCGGCGATCTGGTGCTTCAGGTCGTGGCACTTGCGGTTGATCAGCTCCACGTTCTCCGTGGCCATCTCGTACTGGGCCTTGTGCTGGAGCCAAAGCTGCTCCTGGGCGTCCAGTCTGCGCTGGTCGTCCAGCCGCCGCTTCTGGTTCACCTGAATCCACAGCACGAAGGAGCAGCAGGCGATGGCGTAGAGTAGACAGACGGGGTACAGCGTCCCGTCCACCGTCCGCAGCTCCTGGGCCACAGCACTGAGTACCAGGGCCACAGACAGGGCGCTGACGGTGGTGGCCAGGGAGTAGGCCCCCTTCACCAGATATTCCCTGCCGGTGAGCAGATGCCGGGCATAGCCGTAATAAGTTATCAGATAGACCAGGCCGTAGACCAGCAGATAGCCCAGGCCGTAGCTGTCCAGTGTGTCGTTCAGTGCCTGGGGGAATAGCAGCCGGTGAACGCAATAGGCCAGGTGCTGGGTCAGATAGGCGCAGGTAGTGCCGTAAAAGGCTTCCCGGAGGGGGAGACGGAAGCACAGAAGCACCAGCCCGGCCACGGCGAAGTAGGCGTCGAAGGAATAGATCAGGGAATAGGTCATCTGACCCTGCCACATCTCCGGCAGTAATCGGGTTGCCAGCCCCAACACCCCCAGGGGGGAAAGGAGGACAAGCATCCCGCCCGGCAAAAGCCGGAGGAGGAACCGATCCCGGCGGGGACACCGGGCAAAATAGAGGGCGGAGGCCACCATCAGCTCCGCCGGGAGGGACAGGTACAGCAGGAAATCTCCCCACGATTCAATCACCGAAACCCACCTCCCAGATAGTCGGACAGCTGTTGCAGCACTTCCTTCCGCTTGGGACGGCTGACAGGGATCTCCTGCCCGTCCACCAGCAGGGCGTCCCGCTTCACCCCGGCGACGTTGGCCAGGTTCACCAGATAGCTGTGGCTGCACCGGACAAAGGGCAGCCCCGCCAGCTGCTCCTCCATGTCCTGGAGGCTGCCCCGGATGACAAAGGTCTCGTCCAACGTGTGGATGTGGAGCCGGTGGTTGATGACCTCGATATAAGAGATGGTGTCGGTGGCCACCCGGCGGGACAGGTCCCCGTCGCTGACCATGAGATACCGGCGGCTCCGGCGTCCGGCGATGCCCAACGCCTTTTTCAACTTGAGGGAGAACTGGGGATACTTCACCGGCTTTAGGACAAAGTCCATGGCGTCCACCTCGTAGCCCCGGATGGCGAACCGGGCCATATTGGTGATGAAGATGAGCACCACCGCCGGGTCCTGCTCCCGGATGCGTTTGGCGGCGCTCATGCCGTCCAGATTGGGCATTTCGATGTCCATCAAAATCACGTCCCACACCGGGCGGTAGTCCTCCACCACGTCCAGCCCGTCTGGAAACAGGGTGGTTTGCAGCTCTGTCCCCGTCTCCCGGCTGTACCGCTCCACATACTCCTGGAGCTGCCGGGCGCAGGCGGCGTCGTCCTCTACAATGGCGATACGGGGCATGGCGATCCCTCCTTAGGGTGCAAAACAGGCGGTCAATTTCCTTTATTATACCAGACGGGGCGAGAAAAGCAAAGAAAAACGGAGCGGGGCAGCCCCACGACCACAGAAAGGCCGCCGACATCGTGTCAGACGACACGGCGTCAGCGGCCTGTGCGGTTTCTCCTGTATTTGGATAGGGCCGGACGCCGGTCTGCGGGTCACAGCCCCTGGGCCGCCAGCACCGCCCAGATCACGGCGGCGTTCACCCAGGGGACTGTCACCGTGTCATAGCCCCTTTTGGTGACCGCCTCTGTCACCGTCCCGGCGGCCCCGGCCAGCAGCGCCGCCGCGAGCGCGGCGGAGAGGGGGACCTCACCTGCGGCCAG
This sequence comes from Clostridiales bacterium, assembly GCA_020860575.1. GTDB lineage: Bacteria > Bacillota > Clostridia > Oscillospirales > Oscillospiraceae > Onthomonas. The sequence goes on from JAJBUB010000101.1 coordinate 8,298, forward strand.
GGCGAGCAGCACGGCGAGGAAGGAGACGCAGAGCATCCCGGCGCTGCCCTCCCAGGACTTTTTGCCGTCGGCGAGCCTCCAGCCGATCTTGTGGCGGCCGAACCGCTTGCCCACCAGGGCGGCCGTCTCGTCCCCCAGCCCCCAGGCCAGCACAGCCGAGAGGACGGTCAGCTCGGAGCCGAGGACGCCCCAGAACAGAGCGATGAGCGCTGCGGAGGAGCCGAAGAGCAGCACCAGGTTCTTCCGCACCTCCCCGGCGGTGCGCTCCTGAAACAGACCGGCATAGAAGGGCTTCTTTTCGCACACCTTTAAGACCGGATATACGACGAGAACAAACAGGACGGATAAGAGCGCCGGCACATACCAATGCTCCGAGGCCAGCAGGATGACCAGGATGATGAGAAAGGCGATGGTGTGCAGCACCTTGCGCCGCACCTCTCCGTCGATGTGGAGAAGCTCAAAGCCCACCAGGGCGGCGCATACGGCGATGAGCAGAAAGACCACCAGCACCGCCAGAGTGTGGAGCAGCTCCAGCGCCAGCGGCGGGAGGGTCACGTCCTGAAAGTAGTTGAGATAGATCATGGCGGCCCCCAGCACCGTCAAAATCACGCCGGTCACCCGGCCCACCGTCTTGCTGTTCACCCGGTTGGCAAACTGGGCGGAGATGAGAGACGCCGCCGTTGCGGTGACGATGCAGATGATCAACACGTCCCACCGCTCCAGCACGATGGCGGGATGGATGAGAGAGTGGCTGACGAAGCCGATCAGGGCGGTAAAGGTCATGATAAAGGTGCTGGTGCCCACGGCGGTTTTCAGGTCATAGCCCAGAAAGGCGGTAAAGACCACCAGCATCATCATGCCCCCACCGGTGCCCACAAAGCCGGTGCCGAAGCCGATGGTCAGGCCGAAGAAGACGGAGACGGCGATCGCCTTCCCCCCCTCTCTCTCGTATGATATATCTGCCCCCGATTTCGACGTGTCCGGCTTGATGAGAAAGCGGATGCCGATGCAGAAGGTCAGCACCAGGGTGAACCCGCCCAGCACCACGTTGCCCACCAGATAGGCGGCATAGCTGCCCACGGCGCTGAGAGAGATGATGCAGGCCATCATGACCCAGCCGTGCCTCAGGTCGATGTGCCTGTTCTTTGCATAGACCGAGGAGGACACCGCAGAGCCGAGAATGTCCGAGGCCAGGGCGATGGCCGTCGCCTGATACGCCCCGTACTCCCCGCCGAAGGAGGGACAGAGGACGATGAGGATGGGGACCATCACCGTCGCCGCCGACAGTCCGGCCAGCCCGGTGCCGACCCCTGCGCCCAACGCCGCCACAATGTACCAAAAATACTCCATGGGATACACCTTGTCTCCTGTTGCAGAATATGTTAAAATAAAATTATAATCAACATCTGTCGATTTTGCAACCGACAGATGGGCGGGAACTGTGGATTATGGGGGACACGGCATGGAAGCTGGCGCGAAGCGTCTGCTGAGGGAGCTGCCCCTACACCTGAAACCGCAGACCGGTGAACAGCCGGTGGACCCGCCCACCCAGGCGGCTGCGGAGCAGGTCAAACCCCGGCGCGCCGGTGCAGTGGCCGGTGTAGATCTGCTCAACGCCCTCCCGCCGGAAGAGGTCGCAGAGGGCGTCCACCTCCCCATCCGAAAAGGTGCAGATCTCTCTGCCGTCCCGCTTGCCCCTCATATGCAGGCCGCCCACATAGGCGAAGACCTGTCTCTGCCCGCAGGCGGCCCTGGCCTCCCGGATGATGGGGGCGGCCCCTGCGTGGGAGCAGCTGTTGAAGATAACCAGGCCGTCGGGGGAGTGGATCACCAGGCTCTGCTCGTGGGCGAAATCGTCGGGGACGATGCCGCCGTCCTGCCGCCGGTACAGCCCGGCCCTCTGCCCGACCCGGTCCAGGCCCTCGGTGGTGTGGGGGACGAGGAACGCCCCGGGCAGGATTTCGGTGACGCCGTCCACGGGGAGGAACCGCTCCCGGTGGGACGCCACGTCCTGAGGGACGCCGATCCGGTGCATCCCACCGGCGGCGGAGAGGTAGTCCTCCAGCGCCCCCCGCCGGGCGTACACCCTTGCGGCCGGGTCCCGGAGAAAGAGCCGGGCAAACCCGCCGGAGTGGTCATAGTGTCCGTGGGACAGGACGCAGGCGTCCAGACCGACCAGGGAAATGCCCAGGTCGTCCGCGTTGCTGCAAAAGGCGTCGGTACTGCCCGCATCCAGCAGCAGCCGCCTTCCGCCGTACTCGATGAAAAGGCTCAGCCCGTGCTCACAGGCAAGGTCGCTGTTCGACGTGTTCTCGATCAGCACAGTGACCCGAATGCTCCGGCCCATTATGGCCCTCCTTTTCACAGATTTCCTGTTTGACAGACGAACCGGCTGCCGGGATGCCCCGACAGCCGGTTTTGCTCGTTCTCAGCGATGATGCGCTCAGCACTTCTCGAAGATGGTGGCGACGCCCATGCCGCCGCCGATGCAGAGGGTGGCCAGGCCCTTGTGGGCCTCGGGGCGCTTCTGCATCTCGTGGAGCAGGGTGACGATGATCCGCGCGCCGGAGGCGCCCACGGGATGGCCCAGGGCGATGGCGCCGCCGTTGACGTTGACCTTGCTCATGTCAAAGTGCAGCTCCCGGGCCACGGCCACGGACTGAGCGGCGAAGGCCTCGTTGGCCTCGATGAGATCCATGTCGTCGATGGTCAGGTTGGCCTTTTTCAGCGCCTGACGGGTGGCGGGGACGGGGCCGACGCCCATGATCTTGGGGTCCACGCCCCCCTGACCGTAGGAGATCAGCTTGGCCATGGGCTTGAGGCCGTACTTCTCCACTGCCTCGGCGGAGGCCAGGACGATGGCGGCCGCGCCGTCGTTGATGCCGGAGGCGTTGGCGGCAGTGACCCGGCCGGCGCCGTCGGACGCCACCTCCTGGATGCCGTCCGTCTCAAAGGTCATGGTGACCTTGTCGGCGGAGCCGTCGGCGGTGGTGGGGAAGCAGGGCTTCAGCTTGGCCAGGCCCTCGGCGGTGACGCCTGCACGGGGGAACTCGTCCACCTTGAAGTCCACCACCTGGCGCTTGACCTTGACGGGGACGGGAACGATCTCGTCCTCAAACCGGCCGGACTTCTGGGCGGCCTCGCACTTCTGCTGAGAGGAGGCGGCGAACTCGTCCAGCTCTTCCCGGGTGATGCCCCAGATGTCGCAGATGTTCTCGGCGGTGGAGCCCATGTGGTAGTTGTTGAACACGTCCCACAGGCCGTCGTTGACCATGGTGTCCACCATGGTGGTGTTGAACATCCGCGCGCCGCCACGGGCGGTGGGAACGGCATAGGGAGCCATCGTCATGTTCTCGGTACCACCGGCTACGATAATGTCGGCGTCTCCGGCGGAGATGGCCCGGGCACCCTCAATGACGCTCTTCATACCGGAGCCGCAGACCATGCCCACGGTGTAGGCAGGGACCTCCATGGGGATGCCCGCCTTGAGGGAGACCTGACGGGCCACATTCTGGCCCTGGGCGGCGGTGAGGATGCAGCCGAACATGACCTCGTCCACGTTCTCCGGGGCGACGTTGGCCCGCTTCAGGGCCTCCTTCACCACGATCGCGCCCATGTCGGCGGGCTTGACGTTGGACAGGGAGCCCTGGAACTTGCCGATGGCAGTCCGGCAGCAGTTGACAACATAGATATCCTTCATACTGATGACCTCCGTGTTTCATTCATAGTTTGGCGGATGGGAGATTGTTTATTCTTTAACGATACGATTATAGTCCCCTCCGCTGGAAAGTGCAATAGGGAAGAGCAAGATTTGATAAAAATTTCACACACTGTTTGCACTCTGTTTTTGTGACAAATGTGAGCCGCCCCTCCGGGACGGCGGGTGGCCGCGCGGGAGCGTCCCCACAAGGCGCTCTTGTGCTTTTGCCCAGAATCCGGGGGCAAAGTTGCCAAAAATTTAACAATGAATTCACGTTTTCCTCTTGCGTCCCGGGAACAAAGCGAGTATACTACAGTCGAACGTTAAAAAAATAACGAATCCACTTTCAGTATTTCCACAACGCTGAGGAGGAAACAAAATGTCATTCATCCAGTATGAGGTACAGGGGGCTGTGGCCGTCCTGACCATCGACCGGCCCAAGGCGCTCAACGCACTCAACAGCGCCGTTTTGGAGGAGCTGGACGCCACCATCTCCGCCATCGATCTGGACGCGGTCCGCTGCCTGGTCATCACCGGCTCCGGCGACAGGAGCTTCGTGGCCGGGGCGGACATCGGCGAGATGAGCACCCTGACCAAGGCGGAGGGCGAGGCCTTCGGCAAGAAGGGCAACGACGTGTTCCGCAAGATCGAGACGCTCCCCATCCCCGTCATCGCCGCGGTCAACGGCTTTGCCCTGGGCGGCGGCAACGAGCTGGCCATGAGCTGCGACATCCGCATCTGCTCGGAGAACGCCGTATTCGGTCAGCCGGAGGTGGGCCTGGGCATCACCCCGGGCTTCGGCGGCACCCAGCGTCTGGCCCGCCTGGTCAGCCCCGGCATGGCCAAGCAGCTGATCTACACCGCCCGGAACATCAAGGCGGACGAGGCCCTGCGCATCGGTCTGGTCAACGCCGTCTATCCCCAGGAGGAGCTGATGCCCGCCGCCCTGAAAATGGCCGCCGGCATCGCCAAAAACGCCCCCATCGCCGTCCGGGCCTGCAAGAAGGCCATCAACGAGGGCCTGGAGAAGGGAATGGACGACGCCCTGGTGCTGGAGGAGGGCCTGTTCGGCTCCTGCTTCGAGACTCACGATCAAATCGAAGGCATGGGCTGCTTCATGAGCCGTGAAAAGCCCAAGCCGAAGCCGGTGTTCACCAACAACTGAGGGTTGGCAGCAGAATTTGTCTGGATTCAGGAATATATCTCATATCAAACAGGAGGTCATTACAATGAAAGTCGGCATTATCGGTGCAGGCACCATGGGCCAGGGCATTGCCAAGGCGTTTGCCCAGTGTGGGATTCAGGTCGCCCTGTGCGACATCAAGCAGGAGTGGGCCGAGGGCGGCAAGGCCAAGATCGAGAAGGGCTACGCCCGTCTGGTGGCCAAGGGCAAGCTGACCCAGGAGAAGGTGGACGCCATTCTGGCCGCCATCACCCCGGGCCTGAAGGAGGATCTGTGCGCGGACTGCGATCTGATCGTGGAGGCCGCATTTGAGGACATGAAGGTGAAAAAGACCACCTTCTCCGAGCTGGACGCCATCTGCAAGCCGGAGTGCATCCTGGCCTCCAACACCTCCTCTCTGTCCATCACCGAGATCGGCAAGGGCATCAACCACCCCGTCATCGGCATGCACTTCTTCAACCCCGCCGACCGGATGAAGCTCATCGAGGTCATCGCCGGGGCCAACACCGCCCCCGAGACGGTGGAAACCATCAAGGCCATCTCCGAGCAGATCGGCAAGACCCCCGTCCAGGTCAACGAGGCCGCCGGATTCGTGGTCAACCGCATCCTCATCCCCATGATCAACGAGGCCGCCTTCATCAAGATGGAGGGCGTGTCCGACATCGAGGGCATCGACACCGCCATGAAGCTGGGCGCAAACCACCCCATGGGTCCCCTGGAGCTGGGCGACTATGTGGGCCTGGACATCTGCCTGGCCATTATGGACGTGCTGTACCAGGAGACCGGCGACAGCAAGTACCGGGCCTGCCCGCTGCTGCGGAAGATGGTCCGCGGCGGCCAGCTGGGCGTCAAGACCGGCAAGGGCTTCTATGTCTACAACGCCGACCGCACCAAGACCCCGGTGGATCAGCTGTAAGACAATCGCATCATATCATTCCGACCGACCATGCAGCTTTGACCGGCTGCATGGTTCGGACTGTGGAGATTATATTAGGAGGACTCTTTTATGGAATTCACGCTGAACAGAGAGCAGCAGCTGGCACAGAAGATGTTCCGTGACTTCGCCCAGAACGAGGTCAAGCCTCTGGCCCAGGAGGTGGACGAGGAGGAGCGCTTCCCCGTGGAGACGGTGCGGAAGATGGCCAAGCTGGGCATGATGGGCATTTACTTCCCCAAGAGCGTGGGGGGAGCCGGCGGCGACGTGCTGACCTACGTCCTGGCCGTGGAGGAGCTGAGCAAGGTCTGCGCCACCACCGGCGTCATCCTGTCTGCCCACACCTCCCTCTGCGCCGCCCCCATCTATGAAAACGGCACCACCGAGCAGAAGGCCAAGTATCTGCCCAAGCTGTGCTCCGGCGAGTGGCTGGGCGCTTTCGGCCTGACCGAGCCGGGCGCAGGCACCGACGCACAGGGCCAGCAGACCACCGCCGTCCTGGACGAAGAGACCGGCGAGTGGGTGCTCAACGGCTCCAAGATCTTCATCACCAACGCGGGCTATGCCAACGTCTTTATCATCATCGCCGTCACCGGCACCGTGCTGGACAAGCGGGGCCGCAAGCAGAAGGAGATCTCCGCCTTCATCGTGGAGCGCACCGACCCCGGCTTCTCCGTGGGCAAGCACGAGAAGAAGATGGGCATCCGCGGCTCCTCCACCTGCGAGCTGATCTTTGAGGACTGCCGTATCCCCAAGGACCGTCTCCTGGGCGTCAAGGGCAAGGGCTTCGCCCTGGCCATGAAGACCCTGGACGGCGGCCGTATCGGCATCGCCACCCAGGCGCTGGGCATCGCCCAGGGCGCTCTGGATGAGACGGTGGCCTACGTCAAGGAGCGCAAGCAGTTTGGCCGCTCCATCGCCCAGTTCCAGAACACCCAGTTCGAGCTGGCCGAGATGAAGGCCCGGGTGGACGCTGCCCGTTTCCTGGTCTACAACGCCGCCCTGAAGAAGCAGTCCGCCGCCGACGGGGCCAAGGTGCGCTATAGCGTGGAGGCCGCCGAGGCCAAGCTCATCGCCTCCCGCACCGCCAGCGACGTGACCCGCCGCTGCTTACAGCTGTTCGGCGGCTACGGCTACACCAGAGACTATCCCATCGAGCGCATGATGCGGGACGCCAAGATCACCGAGATCTACGAGGGCACCAGCGAGGTGCAGATGATGGTCATCTCCGGCGATATGCTCAAGTAAGGAGGGTGTTGTTACAATGAAAGCGATTGTTTGTGTCAAGCAGGTACCCGATACCTCCGGCAAGGTGGCCGTCAAGCCGGACGGCACCCTGGACCGGGCCTCTATGGCCACCATCACCAACCCCGACGACCTGACCGCCGTGGAGGCCGCCCTCCAGCTCAAGGACAAGACCGGCTGCGAGGTGGTTGTCGTCTCCATGGGCCCCTTCACCGCAGAGGGGATGCTCCGTGAGCTGCTGGCCATGGGCGCTGACCGGGCGGTGCTGGTCTCCGGCCGGGAGTTCGGCGGCTCCGATACCTTTGCCACCTCTCAGATCCTGGCCGCCGCTGTCAACAAGATCGGCGTGGACGAGGGCGACGTGGTGTTCTGCGGCCGTCAGGCCATCGACGGCGACACCGCCCAGGTGGGCCCCCAGATCGCCGAGAAGCTGCATCTGCCCCAGGTGACCTATGCCGCCGGCATCGAGCAGCAGGAGGACGGCTCTCTGGTGGTCAAGCGTCTGCTGGAGGACGGCTATATGCTCCTCAAGGTCAAGACCCCCTGCCTCATCACCTGCGTCAAGGAGCTGACCACCCCCCGGTATATGTCCGTGGGCGGCATCTTCGAGTGCTACAGCAAGCCTCTGGAGGTCTTTGACTACGAGGCACTGAAGGACGACCCCCTCATCGAGGTGGACACCATCGGCCTGAAGGGTTCCCCCACCAACGTGTTCAAGTCCTTCACCCCTCCCCAGAAGGGAGCGGGCACCATGCTGGAGGACGCCGGTCAGCTGGTGGGCATCCTGAACGACAAGCATTTGATCTGAGAGAGGAGCGACAATCATGTCTGACTACAATTTCACGGATACCGCCGCATTCCACGGCGTCTGGGTGTTCTGCGAGCAGCGGGACGGCGTGCTCCAGTCGATCAGCTATCAGCTGCTGAGCGAGGGCCGCAAGCTGGCCGACGACATCGGCGTGGAGCTGTGCGGCGTGGTGCTGGGCAGCAACGTCAACGAGAACTATATCAAGGCCCTGGGCGGCTACGGCGCTGACCGGGTGTACTACTGTGACAGCCCTCTGCTCAAGGACTACACCACCGACGGCTACGCCAAGGTGCTGTGCGACCTGGTGGTGGAGAAGAAGCCGGAGATCGTCCTCATCGGGGCCACCAACCTGGGCCGCGACCTGGGCCCCCGCTGCGCCGCCCGTCTCCACACCGGCCTGACCGCCGACGCCACCCATCTGGACATCGACACCGATAAGTATGTCGAGTTCCTCAAGGAGTCCTCCTCTCTGGACCTGTCCAAGCAGAAGTTCGACTATGAGGACCGCAACCTGAAGATGACCCGTCCTGCTTTCGGCGGCCACCTGATGGCCACCATCATCTGCCCCCGGTTCCGTCCCCAGATGTCCACCGTCCGCCCCGGCGTCATGCAGACCCAGGCCTTCGACGAGGCCGCTGCCGCCAAGGTCGTGGTGGAGAACGTGGCCGTGGACCTGAAGCCGGAGGACATCGGCGTGGAGATCCTGGAGATCAAAAAGACCGCTGAGAAGATGGTCGATCTCATCGGGGCCGACGTCATCGTCTCCGTGGGCCGCGGCATCAGCTCCGACCCCAAGAAGGGCATCGCCCTGGCCGAGGAGCTGGCCGGCGTCCTGGGCGGCGTGGTAGGCGCCTCCCGGGCCGTGGTGGACGCGGGCTGGATGTCCGCCGACCATCAGGTGGGCCAGACCGGCAAGACGGTCCATCCCCGCATCTATGTGGCCCTGGGCATCTCCGGCGCCATCCAGCACACCGCCGGTATGCAGGACTCCGAGACCATCATCGCCGTCAACAAAAACGACAGCGCGCCCATCTTCGGCGTCGCCACCTACGGCATCGTGGGCGATCTGTTCAAGGTCGTCCCCCAGCTCATCTCCGAGATCAAGGCCGTCAAGGCCGCTCGGTGAGCCTGCATCCCAATATCGCCGCCTCCCAGTCCGGACCGGACTGGGGGGCGGCTTTTTTGCCCGCCGGAGGGAAAGAGGACGACCCCTCTCCGAATACCCTGATGGGAGAAAGGAGTTGGGGCTATGCTATCCCTCTTGACCATGCTGATGCTCCAGGGGCATCTGTTCACCCTGCGCCTGACCTCCACCGGCTCGTTCCCACGGCCGCTGAAGGAGGCGGAGGAGCGGGAGTACCTCCGCCGGGCGGCGGAGGGGGACCTGGAGGCCAGAAACAGGCTGGTGGAGCACAATCTCCGCCTGGTGGCCCATATTGCAAAAAAATACTTCGCCCAGTCCGGAGATGCCGACGATCTCATCTCCATCGGCACCATCGGGCTCATCAAGGGCGTCAACACCTACCAGCCGGGGCGGCAGATCAAGCTGGCCACCTACGCCGCCCGATGTATTGAAAACGAGATTTTGATGCACCTGCGCAAGACCCGGCGGCTGGCGGGGGAGGTCAGTCTGTCCGACGCACTGGAGAACGACGACTCCGACAACAGCCTCTCCCTGATGGACGTCATCCGGGTGGAGGACCATATGCTGGACGATCTGGCCGTCCGGGACGCCTGCCTCCGGGTGCGGGCCTCGGTGGACGAGGCGCTCACCGACCGGGAGCGGACGGTGATCGTCCAGCGCTACGGCCTGGACGGCAGACCGCCCCGCACCCAGCGGGAGGTGGCGGCGACGTGCGGCATCTCCCGCTCCTACATCTCCCGCATCGAGAAGCAGGCTCTGGCGAAGCTGCGCTCCGCCCTGGAGGGGCCGCAGAAGCGGTAAAAAGCCCTGACCGGAGCCGGGCGCTCCGGTCAGGGCCTGCCCCGTCAGTCCCGGAGGCCTGACACAAGCGCCTGCATCTCTTCCTTCGAGCGGGCCTCCCTTGCCCGGGCGACCAGGGCCTGGCGGCCCTTGGGGGGCAGGGAGAGAAAGCGGTCCAGCCCCTCCGGGTCGTTGGCCAGGGCCATGGCCAGACCGGCGGGAAGGGTGTCGTGGGGCGAGGTGTTGTCCATGTTCAGCCCTCCTTTTCCGGTTAATCTGCCCCGAATCTGCGCCGTTATCCCCGGGGGACGGACCGGGACCGGCGGAATCTGCTGTCAGAGTTGGAAAAAAGAGGATGTCCGGCCAAGAAAACCGCCGACCTGGGTATCAAATTCGCCGTTTTGTCGGTTGGCAAACGGAACAAAACCGTGTATAATACAAAATCAGGGAAGAGGACCTTCCCGGAGACCCTTTGGATGACCGGCCCGGGGGGCGAGCTGCCCGCCTGAGGCCACCTCACTGTACAAAGGAGGAACCAATTTGTATCGTATTCTGGAACTGAATCCGCAGCTCAAGCCCTTTGAGGGCGACATCGACCTGCGCATGGCCTGCTATTACGGCACCAAGAGCCGTCTGCTCTCCAACGGCGGCTCGCTGGCGGAATTTGCCAACGCATATAACTATTTCGGTATTCATCATGTGGACGGCGGCTGGGTCTACCGGGAGTGGGCCCCCAGCGCCTACCAGCTCTACCTGGCGGGAGAGTTCAACGACTGGAACATCACCCAGTATCCCATGAAGCGGCTGCAAAACGGCAACTGGGAGCTGTTCCTGGAGGGGGACGACGCCCTGTGGGACGGCTGCAAGGTGAAGACCTTCGTGGACGCCAACCTCCAGCGCACGGGCCACATCCCTCTGTACGCCCGCCGGGTGGTGCAGAACAAGGACACCCTGGAGTGGCAGGCGGAGGTGGTGGACGACCGCAAGACCTTCGAATGGACCGACCAGGACTTCAAGCCCGCCGCCGCCGACTCCCTCTACATCTACGAGGCCCATGTGGGCATGGCCACCGAGGAGGAGCGGATCGGCACCTACCGGGAGTTTGCCCGGGACGTGCTGCCCCGGATCAAAAAGGCGGGCTACAACACCGTCCAGCTCATGGCCATTATGGAGCATCCCTACTATGGCAGCTTCGGCTACCAGGTGTCCAACTTCTACGCTGCCTCCAGCTGGTTCGGCAAGCCGGAGGACCTGAAATATCTGGTGAACCGGGCCCACAAGCTGGGCCTGCGGGTGTTGCTGGACGCGGTACACTCCCACGCCGTCAAGAACACCACCGAGGGCATCAATATGTTCGACGGGACCGAGTGGCAGTTCTTCCACGCCGGGGCCAAGGGCGACCATCCCGCCTGGGGGACCAAGTGCTTCAACTACGGCAAGGACGAGGTCATCCACTTCCTGCTGTCCAACCTGAAATTCTGGATGACCGAGTACCACTTCGACGGATTCCGCTTCGACGGCGTCACCTCCATGCTCTACCACGACCATGGACTGGGGAGCAACTTTGACGACGACCACAAGTATTTCTCCATGAACACCCATGTGGAGGCCATCACCTACCTCCAGCTGGCCAACGAGCTGGTGCGCCAGGTGAACCCCAACGCCATCACCATCGCCGAGGATATGTCCGGTATGCCCGGTATGTGCCTGCCCATCCAGGACGGGGGCATCGGCTTCGACTACCGCCTGGGGATGGGGCTGCCTGATCTGTGGGTGCGCACGGTGAAGAAAAAGGACGAGGACTGGAACCTGGGCCAGATCTGGGGGGACATGTGCCTCCGCCGCCCGGGGGAGAACACCGTCGCCTATGCCGAGAGCCACGATCAGGCCCTGGTGGGGGACAAGACCCTGATCTTCCGGATGGCCGACGCCAATATGTACACCGACATGGACAAGGCCATGCACAACCCCACCATTGACCGGGCCATCGCCCTGCACAAGATGATCCGTCTGCTGACCCTGGCCGGGGGCGGCGAGGCGTATCTGAACTTCATGGGCAACGAGTTCGGCCACCCGGAGTGGATCGACTTCCCCCGGGAGGGCAACAACTGGAGCTTCTATTACTGCCGCCGCCAGTGGAGCCTGCGGGACAACGGCTATCTGAAATATCAGTGGCTGGGCGACTTCGACCACGACATGATCCTCATGGCGAAGCGGAAGGGCCTGTTCCAGCAGCGGATGGCGGATATGAAGCTGCTCCGGGAGGAGGACAAGCTCCTGGCCTTCTACCGGAAGGGGCTGCTCTTCGCCTTCAACTTCAACCCCACCGAATCCTTTACCAATGTGCTGGTGCCGGTGCCCAACAACGCCGACTACACCGTGACCCTTTGCACCGACGACGAGAAGTACGGCGGTCAGAACCTGGTGGAGCATATGACCTATCCCGCCAAGGCGTTTGACGGACAGTATTTCGTGGAGCTGTACCTCCCTGCCCGGACGGCCGTCGTCCTCAAGGAGGGCCGGGTGCGCAAGGCTGCTGCAAAGAAGCCCGCAACCAAGTAATTATAACCAAATCTGGCATAAATGCCGCCGCCGGAGGTAGCTCCGGCGGCGGATTTTGTATCAATGAATAAATTCACACATCGTACATTGACGGACAGGGGAGGGGAATGGTAAAATGGGGGGAAATCAAAATGGGAGAACAGGACTATGGGGATTGCAGCCCGCTGGAACCACTATCCGCTGATCGCCTGCGCCGGCGTGGAAAAGGTGGAGCGATGGGGGAAGACGGTGCTGGTGCGCCCCGACCCCCAGGCCATCTGGAACACCCCGAGAGAGCGCCGGGAGTGGAAGCGCCCCGACGGACGGTATCACCGCTCCAGCTCCGGGGGCGGACACTGGGACAAGGGCCGTATGCCCGACCGGTGGCAGGTGCGGTATGACGATCTGATCTTCCAGGTGGGGGCCATGAACTTCAAGCACACGGGGCTGTTCCCGGAGCAGGCGGTGAACTGGGACTTTGCCCGGGAGATGATCCGCTCCGCCGGGCGGCCGGTGCGGGTGCTGAATCTGTTCGCCTACACCGGCGGGGCCACGGTGGCCTGCGCCGCCGCCGGGGCCCAGGTGTGCCATGTGGACGCCGCCAAGGGGATGGTGGCCTGGGCCAGGGAGAACGCCGCCCTCTCCGGGCTGACGGACGCCCCCATCCGCTGGATCGTGGACGACTGCGGCAAGTTCGTGGACCGGGAAATTCGCCGGGGCCATCGGTACGACGCCGTCATCATGGATCCGCCCTCCTACGGCCGGGGGCCGTCCGGGGAGGTCTGGAAGCTGGAGGACAGCCTCTATCCCTTCCTGGAGCGGGCGGTGCAGCTCTTGAGCGACCGGCCCCTGTTCTTCCTCATCAATTCCTATACCACCGGCCTGGCCCCGTCCGTGCTGGGATATCTGCTGGACGTGCTGGTGACGCCAGCGCACGGGGGCCATACGGAGTGCGGGGAGCTGGGTCTGCCGGTGACGGCCTCCGGCCCGGCCCTGCCCTGCGGCTCTGCGGGTCGGTGGATCACAGACAGGAGATAACATGGAACAGAAAAACATTATAGAGACAAAGGACATCACCTTCCAGTACCCGGACGTGCCGGAGGGGGCGAGCCTGGTGCTGGACGGGGTGAACCTGTCCATCGAGCAGGGGAGCTGCGTGGCTATCCTGGGCCACAACGGCTCGGGCAAGTCCACTCTGGCCAAGCACATGAACGCGGTCTATCTCCCCAGCGGGGGGACCGTCTATGTGGACGGCATGGACACTGCCGATGAAAAATATCTGCTGGACATCCGGCGGACGGTGGGCATGGTGTTCCAGAACCCGGACAACCAGATCGTCGCCAACGTGGTGGAGGAGGACGTGGCCTTCGCCCCGGAGAACCTGGGGGTCCCCTCGGAGGAGATCCGCCGGCGGGTGGACGAGGCGTTGAAGATCGTGGGGATGAGCAAGTATGCCAGACACGCCCCTCATCTCCTCTCCGGCGGTCAGAAGCAGCGCATCGCCATCGCCGGGGTCATCGCCATGCTCCCCAGATGCATCGTCCTGGACGAGCCAACCGCCATGCTGGACCCCATCGGCCGGGAGGACGTGATGCGCACCATCACCCGGCTCAACCGGGAGCGGGGGACCACCATCGTCCTCATCACTCACCACATGGACGAGGCGGCCCAGGCCGACCGGCTGGTGGTCATGGACCGGGGCAAGATCATCGCTGACGGCCCTCCCAAACAGGTTTTCCAGCAGGTAGAGCAGCTGAAAGCGGTGGGGCTGACCGTCCCGGAGACGGTGGGCCTGCTCGATCAGCTGAGACAGGGAGGGGTGGACGTGCCTCTGGACGCCCTCTCGGTGGAGGAATGCGCCCAGGCGATCTACCGGGCGCTGGCGTAAGACAGGACAAATACCAATGCAAATACCGAACTCCGGATGGCATCCCCACAGGGGAGCGGTACCGGAACAGGGAGGAAGTATTTTTTGGAACCAATATTAGAGCTGCGGAACCTGAGCTGTGTCTACAGCCAGGGAACGCCATTTGAACATCAGGCACTGTCCGATGTGAGCCTCTCCATCTACCCCGGGGAATATGTGGGTATGATCGGACACACCGGCTCGGGCAAGTCCACCCTTATCCAGCATTTGAACGGGCTGCTCAAGCCCACCTCGGGCCAGATTTTGCTCCACGGCAAGGACATCTGGGAGAGCAAGGAGAGCGTCCGGGAGGCGAAATTCCATGTGGGGCTGGTCTTTCAGTACCCGGAGTACCAGCTCTTTGAGGAGACGGTATATAAGGATATCGCCTTCGGTCCCACCAACATGAAGCTGAGCCGGGACGAGATCGACCGCCGCGTCCACGAGGCCGCTCATTTTGTGGGCCTGGAGGAGCGTCATCTGGAAAAATCCCCCTTTGAGCTGTCCGGCGGCCAGAAGCGCCGGGTGGCCATTGCCGGGGTCATCGCCATGGAGCCGGAGGTGCTCATCCTGGACGAGCCGACGGCGGGCCTTGACCCGGCGGGCCGGGACGCCATTCTCGCCAACATCCGGGACTATCACCAGTCCAAAGGCTCCACCATCATCCTGGTCTCCCACTCCATGGAGGAGGTGGCCCGGTCGGTGGAACGCATCGTGGTGGTCAACGACGGGAAGATCCCCCTGGACGGCACCCCCCACGACATCTTCTCCCACAGCGAGGAGCTGCGGGCCATGGGCCTGGGGATCCCCCAGGTGACTCAGGTGTTCCAGCGGCTCAAGGAACTGGGATTGCCCATCGAGGACGACTGCGTCTACACCATGGACGAGGCCAGGGACGTACTGCTGGCCCTGGCGGAGAAAAGGGGGCGGTCTGCGTGCTGAAGGACATCACTCTGGGTCAGTTTTTCCCGGGAGACACCATCGTTCACAACCTGGACCCCAGGACCAAGATCATCATCGTGGTACTCTACATCGTGGCCCTGTTCTCCGCCCAGGGCGTCGTCACCTACGGCCTGATGCTGATTTTTCTCATCACCTGCATCCGGCTGTCCAAGGTAGGGGCCAAGGCGATTTTGAACGGGATGCGGCCGGTGGTCATCATCCTCATCTTCACCGGCGTACTCAACCTCTTTTACAACACCACCGGAGACGTGCTGGTGCAGTGGTGGGTGTTCACCATCACCACCGGGGGCGTCCGGACCGCCTTCTTTATGGTGGTTCGTATCCTCATGCTCATCAGCGGGACCTTCCTGCTGACCTACACCACCTCACCCATCATGCTCACCGACGGCATCGAGAACCTGCTGGGGCCGCTGAAAAAGCTCCATGTGCCGGTCCACGAGCTGGCCATGATGATGTCCATCGCCCTGCGGTTCATCCCCACCCTGATCGAGGAGACGGACAAGATCATGTCCGCCCAAAAGGCCCGAGGGGCGGACTTCGACTCCGGCAACCTGGTGGACAAGGCCAAGGCACTCATCCCTCTGCTGGTGCCTCTGTTCGTCTCCGCCTTCCGGCGGGCGGACGAGCTGGCCACCGCCATGGAGTGCCGCTGCTACCACGGGGGCGAGGGACGCACCCGGCTGAAAAACCTGGTCTATACCAAAGAGGACTATATGGCCCTGGGACTGGGAGTCGCCCTGACCGCTGTGGTCATGGCGCTTGCCATCGGCTTCGGGGTGTGACAGAGAGAAACCGCCGCCGAAGGGAGGGGCCTATGCGCAATATCGCCTTACAGCTGATGTATGTGGGCACCGCCTACCACGGCTGGCAGATTCAGAAGAACGGCGCCACCGTCCAGGAGACGCTGGAACAGGCGGTGGCCCGGGTGGTGAAGCATCCCGTCCGGTTCACCGGGGCGGGGCGCACCGACGCCGGTGTCCACGCCAGAGTATATATCGCCAACTTCCGCACAGACTGCTCCATCCCCTGCGACCGGATGCCTCTGGCCTTCAACGCCCAGCTGCCGGAGGACATCGTGGTGGTCTCCGCCCGGGAGGTGTCCCCGGAGTTCAACGCCATCGCCTCCTGCCTCAAAAAGGAGTACACCTATCAGGTGTTCAACTCCCGGATACGGAACGCATTTTATGTCAACCGAGCCTACTTCTATCCCAAGCGGCTGGACGAGGGGGTGATGGCCCGGGCGGCGGAGCAGTTCGTGGGGACCCACGATTTCGCCGCGGTCCGGGACGCAGGCACCAATGTCCGCTCCACCGTCCGGACCGTCTACTACTTCGACGTGGCCCGGGAGGGGGACCTGATCACCCTGAAGGTGTGCGCCAACGGATTTTTGTACAACATGGTCCGTATCATGGTGGGGACGGTCCTCTATGCCGCCGAGGGCAAGCTGACCCCGGCGGAGATCGGGGACATCCTGCTGCGTGGAAATCGGGTAGAGGCGGGGCCGACGGTGCCTCCCGGCGGACTCTACATGACCCAGCTGTGGTACCGGGAACCGGTGGGGCTGGATACAGACCCGGAGGAATAGCCCATGGAAGAAAAACAGGAAAATCAAACGGTGGCCCGGAAGGACGGAGAACGCCAAAAGAAGGAGACTCCCGGCTGGCTGAAGGTGCTGCTGCGCATTTTGGCGAGCATCCTTACCGCGCTGCTGGTAGCGCTGGCGGTGGTGCTGGTGATCAACCGGGACCAGCTCAACCTGGACCTGGTCAAGCGATACCTCACCTATCAGGCCCTGGAGCGGACGGAGGAGGGCCAGGGGGTGGAGTTTGACCTCTCCTCGGAGACGAACAACACCTATGCCGCCCTGAGCGACAGCCTCATCGTCTGTAACGCCAACCACATCTGGGTCTACTCCGACGGAGGTACGGCCTATGTGGACATGGAGGCAGCCCTGGCCCAGCCGGTGGTGCAGACGGCGGGGAGCTATGCCCTGGTCTACGACGCCGGAGGCGGGGAGCTGTATCTGTTCTCCGGCCGTATGCTGGTCTGGGAATACGAGACGTCGGGGGACTACGGGCTGATCTCCGCCCGGGTGAACGACCAGGGCTGGGTCGCCGTGGCGGAGCAGGCCACCGGCTACAAGGCGGCGGTGACGGTCTATGATGCCGACCAGAACAAAATCGTCACGGAAAACATCTCCTCCAGCTTTGTCATGGACGCGGCGGTATCCCCGGACAACGACCAGGTGGCCCTGCTGACTATCGGCCAGGACGGGATGGACTTCGTCTCCACCCTGACGCTGTACAGCTGCTCCGATGGCAGCGAGATCGTCTCCGCCCAGGTGTCCGACGGCGTGATACTCGACCTGTCCTGGGACGACAGCGGGCTGTGGCTCCAGGAGGAGAGCGGCGTCCGCCGCCTGGACGACGAGCTGGAGGAGCTGGGGAGCTGGACGGAGAGCAGCGGCTACCTCCAGAGCTATTCCCTCCGGGACGGATATGCGGTGGAGTATTTCAGCTATTACCGCTCCGGCGCACTGGGGGAGATCGTGGTGCTGGACGACCAGGGAGCGGTCTCCGGCACGCTGGAGATCGAGGGAGAGGTGCTGTCCGTGACAGCGGCGGGCCGGTATATCGCCGTACTCACCGCCGGCGAGCTGACGGTCTACACCTCCGACCTGGAGGAATATGCTTCCATGGAAAACAGCGAGGGGGCGCTCCGGGCGCTGGCCAGGTCTGACGGCACGGTTATGCTCGTCGGAAACGGCACGGCCCACGTCTTTTTACCGTAAGAGGGAGAGGGAGAAATATGAATCTGTTTGATGTGATTATTATTGTCGTGCTGGTGCTGTTCACCGTTCTGGGCGCCCGGCGGGGGCTGATCATGACCCTGTGCGGCCTGGTGACGGCCATCCTGGCCCTGGTGGGCGCCCAGTTCGTGGCGGACAATCTGACGCCCACCGTGGCCCAGATGATCCAGCCCGCCATTCAGAGCAGCATCCAGCAGTCCATTGACGAGGCGCTGGACACAGAGCCGGAGACGGAGAGCGAGGCCTCCGCGGCGCTGAAGGAGGGAGGCGTCCTCGCCCAGATCTTCGATTCCGAGGTCTATCAGGAGTTCTCCCAGTCCATCCAGGAGTCCATCGACCAGGGGATTCAGGAGGCGACGTCCGGCGTGGCGGAGAGCATGGCGGTCAGCCTGTCCTGCTCCATCGCCTGGCTGGTGCTGTATGTGGTCGCCTTCGGGGTGATCCTGGTGCTGGGCAATCTGGCGGCCCGGGTGCTGAACGTGGCGGCCCGGCTGCCGGGACTGCACTTCCTGAACAAGTCCCTGGGGGGCGTCTGCGGCCTGGTGCGGGGGCTTGTCATCGTGGCGGTGGTCTGCTCCCTGGGGTCCTGCTTTGGCCTGATCTCCCAGGAGAGCATCCAAAACAGCCTTCTGCTGGAGACGTTCGCCTCCTTTACCACCTTTTCCCTGTAGAAGAAACGGGAATACGACTAGATTTGTTCACAATTATATGATATTCTTTCCCTAAAATTGTGAAGCCCTCCCAGAGAGGGCGCTAAGGAGTATCTATATGCAGCCTGTACTGTGTTCTAAATGCCATAAAAACATGGCGGTGATCTTCCTGACCAAAATGGACGGCGGGGAGACGAAGAATGAGGGCTATTGCCTGAGCTGCGCCAAGGGCATGGGCATCAAGCCGGTGGACGACCTGCTGAGCAAGATGGGCATCTCGGACGACGACCTGGACAACCTGACCAACGACATGATGTCCGCCTTTGGCGGCCCGGAGGCCATGGAGTCTCTGATGGAGAGCCAGCAGCCCACCGACGGGGAGAACGGGGACGACGAGGAGGATGAGGAGGACGGCAAGACCGCCACCTTCCCCTTCCTGAATCGCCTGTTCGGCTCCTCCAATCCCCCCGCCCCCCAGCGGGAGGAGCGGGAGGACAACCGCAGCCGGGACGACGGGAATCGTTCCGACCAGAAGCAGCAGAAAAACGGCGGCCAGAAGCGGAAATTCCTGGAGAACTACTGCACGTCCCTGACCCGCCAGGCCCGGGAGGGCAAGCTGGACGGGGTCATCGGCCGGGAGCAGGAGATCTCCCGGGTGATGCAGATCTTGAACCGCCGCCAGAAGAACAACCCCTGCCTCATCGGCGAGCCGGGCGTAGGCAAGACCGCCATCGCCGAGGGTCTGGCCCTGCGCATCGCCTCCGGCGACGTGCCCTATAAGCTCCAGGACAAGGAGGTCTATCTCCTGGACCTGACCGCCCTGGTGGCGGGCACCCAGTTCCGGGGCCAGTTTGAGAGCCGGATGAAGGGCTTGATCGAAGAGATCAAGAAGATCGGGAACATCATCCTGGTCATTGACGAGATCCATAACATCGTGGGGGCCGGAGACGCCGAGGGGTCCATGAACGCCGCCAACATCCTCAAGCCCGCCCTGAGCCGCGGGGAAATTCAGGTGATCGGCGCCACCACCTACAACGAGTACCGGAAATACATCGAGAAGGACGCCGCCCTGGAGCGCCGGTTCCAGCCGGTGAACGTGGCGGAGCCGTCCATCGACGACTCGGTGCAGATTCTGGAGGGCATCGCCCACTTCTACGAGGACTATCATCAGGTGACTATCCCGAAGCCCATTCTGCGCCAGGCAGTCACCCTGTCCGAGCGGTATATCACCGACCGGTATCTGCCGGATAAGGCCATCGACCTCATCGACGAGGCCTGCTCCGACGTGAACCTCCACAACGCTAACCTGGCCCGACTGGCCGCCATCCAAAAGGAGCGGGCGGATCTGGCCAAGGAGAAGGAGCTGATCCTGGCCAGCCAGGAGCAGCAGTCCTCCCAGCGCTCTGCCCGGCTCAAGGAGAACGAGCAGAAGCAGTCCCGGTGCCGCCAGCAGCTCACCGCCGTCAACAACGAGGCCATCAGCCTGCAAAGCGGCGGGGGAGACGAGTCCCAGCGGGAGGAGCGGCTGCGCCTGATCGGACAGCGGTCGGAGAAGCTCCGGGAGGAGCTGCGCACTCTCCAGGAGGAGCGCAACAACATCCAGACCACCCCGGAGGACAACCGGGGCTACGAGCGGCTGGCCTACCTCCGCAGCGCCGAGCTGAAGCTGGACGAGGAGCAGCGCAGCCTGGAGAGCCAGGGCCGTCCCCAGCTGGGGGTGGAGAACCTGGCCCGGGTCATCGAGCTGTGGACGAACATTCCCGCCAGCCGCATCCAGGAGGAGGAGTTTGCCCGCCTGAGCCAGCTGGACCAGCGGCTCAAGCAGCACATCATCGGCCAGGACGAGGCGGTGGATGCCGTCACCCGGGCCATCCGCCGGAACCGGGTGGGCATCTCCCCCAAGCACAAGCCGGTCTCCTTCATCTTCGTCGGCTCTACCGGCGTGGGCAAGACCGAGCTGGTCAAGCAGCTGGCCCAGGACCTGTTCAACAGCCCGGAGTCCCTGATCCGGCTGGATATGTCCGAGTTTATGGAAAAGCACGCCGTCTCCCGCATCGTGGGGTCGCCTCCCGGCTATGTGGGGTATGACGAGGCGGGGCAGCTCACCGAAAAAATCCGCCGGAAGCCCTACTCCGTCATCCTCTTTGACGAGATCGAGAAGGCCCACCCGGACGTGCTGAACATCCTGCTCCAGATTCTGGACGACGGCCAGATCACCGACGCCCACGGGCGGAAGGTGAACTTTGAGAACACCGTCATCGTCATGACCTCCAATGCGGGCAGCGAGGCCAAAAACGGCAGCGTGGGCTTTGGCCGCACCGCCGACGAGCAGGACAAGGAGAAGACCATGAAGGCCCTCCAGTCCTTCCTGCGGCCGGAATTTATCAACCGCGTGGATGAAATCGTCCACTTCAACCATCTGAGCGAGGAGAACTTCAAGGGCATCACCGGCATTATGCTGGGCGAGCTGAGGGACTCCCTGGCGGAGAAGGGCATCACCCTCACCTGGGACGACGCCCTGGTGGACTACCTGACCCGGAAGTCCTACTCCCTGACCTACGGGGCCAGGAACCTCCGGCGGCTCATCCAGAAGGAGCTGGAGGACGTGATCGCCCAGCGGCTCATTCAGAACTACGACCAGCAGATCACCTTCCTCCAGGCCACGGCGGAGGACGACCAGATTTTGCTTATCAGCGGCTGACGACCGACCAGAATATTTGATTGAAACGAAAGAAGGCGAGGTGAGGGGAGTGCTGGATGTCTGTCTGCTGGGGACAGGGGGGACCATGCCCCTGCCCGGACGGTGGCTGACCTCCCTGGTGCTGCGGTGCAACGGACACAGTCTGCTCATCGACGCCGGGGAGGGGACCCAGATCGCCGCCCGGGAGGCGGGATGCACCTTCAAGAGCCTGGACACCATCTGCATCACCCACCTCCACGCCGACCACACCGCGGGACTGCCGGGGCTGCTGCTGACCATGGGCAACATGGACCGGACAGAGCCGGTGACGGTGATCGGGCCGGTGGGCATCGGACGGGTGATGGAGGCGGTGAAGGTCATCGCCCCGGAGCTGGCCTTTCCCGTGACCGTCCGGGAGCTGCCGACGGAGACGGTGCAGACCGTTGACCTGGGAGACTGGACGATCACCGCTTTCCCCTTGCGGCACACGGTTCCCTGCTTTGGCTATCTGGCGGAGGTGCCTCGGAAGGGAAAATTCGACCCGGCCCGGGCGGCCCAGGCGGGCATTCCCAAACAGCTCTGGAAGCGTCTCCAGCAGGGGGAGACGGTGGACGGTTTTACCCCGGACATGGTGCTGGGCCCCGCCCGAAAGGGCATCCGGCTGGTCTACGCCACCGACACCCGCCCGGCCAAGGCCCTCTATCGGGCCGCCGCCGATGCCGATCTGCTCATCTGCGAGGGGATGTACGGCGAGGCGGAAAAGCTCCCCAAGGCCAAGGAGACCTGTCACATGATGTTCCAGGAGGCCGCCAAGACGGCGAAGCGAGCCGGGGCCAAGGAGCTGTGGCTGACCCATTTCAGCCCTTCGCTCAACCACCCGGAGAGCTGCCTCTCCGCGGCCACCGACCTGTTCCCCGCCGCCTCCCTGGGCTACAGCGGACGAAGGACGACGATCAGATTTCCCGGCGAATGAGCTTCGCCGGGATTTCTTTTGCGGGAATATCTTATTTTGCTCCGTAGAACACCGTCTCCAGCATCAGCCCGTGGGGCGGGAGCGCCCCTGCGGCGGCGCTCCGATCTCTGGCCGCCAGCACTGCCGTCATGGAGTCCGGCTCCCGGAGGCCCAGACCCACCTCCACCAGCGTCCCGGCCAGGATGCGCACCATGCGGTTGAGAAATCCGTCCCCCCGGAACCGCAGCTCCACCACCGGCCCGGACCGGGTGACAGAGATGTGGCTCACCGTCCGGACGGTGGATTTTTTGTACCTGGTCAGGCCGCAGAAGGAGCGGAAATCGTGCTGCCCCTCCAGCAGCCGGGCGGCGGCCTCCATCCGCTCCAGGTCCAGGGGCTGGGGGAGGGCATACCGGTACTTCCGGCCAAAGACGTCCGGGGACGGGGAATTCCAGATGCGGTAGACGTACACCTTGCCCCGGGCGGAGAGCCGGGCGTGGAAGCGCGGCTCAGCGGGGTCCAGAGACAGCACGCCGATATCCTCGGGGAGATAGCGGTTGAGCGCTTCCAGCAGGGCGGCGCAGTCGGTCGCCTGCTCCAGACGGAAGGAGACGACCTGCCCGGCGGCGTGGACCCCGGCGTCTGTGCGTCCGGAGGCGCTGACCTCCACCGTCTCCCCGGTCAGCCGGGAGAGGGCGGCCTCCACCCTGGTCTGGATGGTGTTTTGTGTGTTTCCCTGGCTCTGCCAGCCCTGGTAGCGGCTGCCGTCATAGGCCAAAACCATACGATAGTTCTGCATGGGAAAAACCTCCTGTGCGCGAAAAAAGGGACCCGCCCGGCGGGGGCAGAGGCCCCGGCAGGCTCATCATAGCACGACGGAAGGGAAAAGTCACCGGGATGTCGGGAAAAAAGGGGACAATTCCCACAGTTTTTTCCGTTTTGTTATTCCAATTTGGGAAAAATGTGCTATAATGAGGCCCAGAAAACGGCGCGGAACGGCGCCGGGACGGAGAGGAAGTGCCCCCATGAAATGCCCCTACTGCGGAAAAGTGGACAGCAAGGTGGTGGATTCCCGCCCGGCCGAGGACGGGGAGAGCATCCGCCGGAGACGGGAGTGCCTGGCCTGTGGCAAACGGTTCACCACCTATGAGACGGTGGAGACCCTGCCGCTGATCGTGGTCAAAAGGGACGGCAGTCGGCAGAGCTTTGAGCGGGACAAGGTACTCAGGGGGATCATCCACGCCTGCGCTCAGCGGCCGGTCCCCATGGAGACCATGGAGCGGATCGCCAACGAGGTGGAGCAGGAGCTGCAAAACTCCATGAATCGGGAGGTCACCGCCGTCCGCATCGGCGAGCTGGTGATGGAAAAGCTCAAGGTGGTGGACGAGGTCTCCTATGTCCGCTTCGCATCGGTGTACCGTCAGTTCAAGGACATCGACTCCTTTATGGAGGAGCTGAACAAGCTGCTGGCAGAGCGATAAACCGCATCAGACCCGGCCCGGGAAACCCGTGGGCCGGGTCTGACGCTTTGTGTGGACAGACAGCGCCGCACCCCCGGCTGTGATGGCGGGGTGCGGCGCTGTTATGTGCTATGGTCGACAGGGTCGCCGGGGCGGGAACTCCTACAGCACCTCCGCCGCCCGGTCCAGAGCGCTCTCGATGACCCGGTCCATGTCGTAATATTTGTACTCACCCAGACGGCCGCCGAAGAGGACCCTGTCCTCCCTGTCGGCCAAAGCCTTGTACTGCCGGTACAGCGCGCCGTTGCGCTCGTCGTTGACGGGGTAATAGGGTTCGTCCCCCGGCTTCCACTCGGAGCTGTACTCCCGGCTGATCACCGTCTTGGGCAGGTCGTTCCCGTTTTCGTCCTTGCCGAACTCGAACCACTTGTGCTCGATGATACGGGTCCAGGGGGTCTCCCGGTCGGTGTAGTTCACCGCGGCGTTGCCCTGGAAGTTGGGCATATCCAGCAGCTCCGTCTCAAACCGGACGCTGCGATACTCCAGATAGCCCAGCCGGTAGCCGAAATAGGCATCGATGGGGCCGGTATAGACCACCTGCTTCGCCAGGGCGTCCAGGTTTGCCTTGTCCGCCAGATAGTCCGTGTTCAGCCGGACCTCGATGCCCTCCAGCAGCCGCTCCACCAGGCCGGTGTAGCCCCCGATGGGGATGCCCTGATAGAGGGCGTTAAAATAGTTGTTGTCGAAGGTCAGCCGCACAGGCAGGCGCTTGATGATAAAGGCGGGCAGGTCCTTGCAGTCCCGGCCCCACTGCTTCTCCGTGTAGCCCTTGACCAGCTTTTC
>JAJBUB010000023.1 GCA_020860575.1 Clostridiales bacterium
GAAAAAGATCGACAAGACGGATACGGTCTGCTACTTCGCCACCGGGCTTCTGTGTCCCCTGCTCAATACCCGGCTGTTTATGGGATACATCGTCTGGTTCTTCTATTCCTGTGACTACGTCCAGGGGCTGGTCAGCACTCTGGGCGCCACCGGCCCGATCATGTTCGTCGTCCTGTCCGTGGGCGTCCAGGGCCTGGTGGAGTGGATCACCGGTGCCATCGTGGGCGGCGGCGTCGGCAAGGCCGTGGCCCACGCCCTGAAACGGAGCTAAACCGTTACCGCTGGGGCGACTACAGCATCAGAGCAGCGTCTGACAGAGATGCGCCCCACCGGGCGCTGTAACGACAGTGGGTCCCGCACCCCTTGCCCTTTGGCATAGGAGTGCGGGACCCACTTCTGTTGACTGATCTGTTCAGCTGTCCTCCGTCTCCACCATCACATGGTCGGTCCCGTGCAGCTCGAATTCCTCCATGTACACATCCATTCGCTGGTTCAGCTCTTCCATGTTGCTCTCGTCGATGGGAACGTCGTTCATGTCCCGCCGGGCCAGCTCCTCTGCCAGGATACGGAAGAAGATGGCGTCCTCATAGTCGGCGATGGCCTCATGGATGCCGCCGTTGACGTAGGCGGGGCTGGGCAGGGTGAGAGGACCGTACCGGATGGCCAAAGAGTCCATCCCCTCCTCTGCCGCCTTGGAAAACAACAGGCTCTGTACCTGATCGTAGTCCCGGAACCGATCCTCTCCCCGGGTGGAGTTCAGGACCCAGTTGCCGATATAGGCCATGTCCAGCAGACGACGAAATTGCTTTTGGGTGAGCTTCAGCTCCATCTCCATAACCTCCTCTCCAATGCCCCACAGAGGGCCTTGAAAGACGCTGCGCTGGCAGCCAGACGGAACTTTTGTGGTTTTGCCCTATAGTATAGTATATTTTCGGCGAATGTCAACTGACACCACCCTTGAAAAGTTTTCCTTGTCTTTCATTTGAGAATGACGTATGATATAATGACCTGTGCAGGACGGCGTCTGCCGTACCTTCCACGCTCATTCCCAGAGGGGTGACATTTCATGGACAACCGACCCATCGGCGTTTTCGACTCCGGACTGGGGGGACTGACCTCCGTCCGGGAGCTGCTGGCCCGGATGCCGGGCGAGGATATTATTTACTTCGGCGACACCGGCCGGGTACCCTACGGGGGCCGGAGCCGGGAGATCATCACCCGCTACGCCCGGCAGGACGTGGCCTTTCTCCGCACCTTTGATTTGAAAACGGTGGTCATCGCCTGCGGCACCGTCAGCTCCACCGCCATCGACGTTTTGAAGGCGGAGCAGGACATCCCCATGTTCGGAGTGGTGGAGCCAACCGCCCGCCGGGCGGTTCAACTGACCCGGAACGGGAAGATCGGCCTCATCGCCACCCAGGCCACCATCTCCACCGGGGCCTACGAGCGGGTCATCCGCGCTCTGGCACCCCAGGCGGAGATCTACGCCGCCGCCTGTCCTCTGTTCGTGCCCCTGGTGGAGAACGGACGCACCCGTCCGGGAGATGTGGTGATCGAAACAGTGGCCCGGGATTATCTGACCCCGTTAAAAGAGGCGGGAGTGGATGTGCTGGTGTTGGGCTGCACACACTATCCTCTGATCCGGGAGGTCATCGGGGCGTTTATGGGTCCACAGGTGCAGCTGGTGGACTCCGGGGCGGAGGCTGCTCACGAGGTAGGCCGGTGGCTCTCAGAACATGACAGCCTGGCCTCCGCCGATCACGCCGGCCGTTGCCGCTGGTACGTCAGCGACGCCCAGGGCTTCCGGGAACTGGCCTCCCGCTTTTTGGGCCGTCCCGTGACCGAGCCGGTGGAACGGGTGGACATTGAACAGTACTGAGGAGATATTGTTATGACAAAGGACGTAATCATATCCATCCGGGGAGCCCAGGAGTACGAGGGGACAGACAACGACGCCGTTCAGCTGATGACGGCGGGACAGCTGACCCAGAATGAGGACGGCTACGAGCTGAGCTACCAGGAGAGCGAGGTCACGGGTATGGAGGGGACCACCACCACCTTTCAGATCCAGGGCCATCGGGTGACGCTGCTGCGCACGGGTACGGTCTGCTCCCAGATGGTGTTCGAGGAGGGGCGGCGGCACCTGTCTCTGTACAATACGCCCTACGGCAATCTGGAGGTGGGCATCGCCACCTCCCGCCTCAACTCCTCCATCTCTCCCGCCGGGGGGAATCTGGAGATCGACTACTCCATCGAGATCGACCACGCTCTGGCGGGTCATAACTGCTTCCGTATCTCGGTGAAGGAGGACCGGACTGCGCTGAAACAGTGAGGTGTTCGGAAAAGGTTTGACAATCTCCCGCTCTGAGAGTATACTGTATACAGAACAAGGGTGCTGTCCGGCAACGGTTGGCCCCTCTAGTTAGTTACGAGAAGTAACCGCCAGGTTTGGGGACAGGGCGGTTACTTCTTTTTTGCCTGTAAGACCAGGCTGATGACACCAATGATGACAAGACAAAGCTGAAATACTTCGGAAGTACTCATCGGGCAGCCCCCCTCTCCTGAAATCAGGGGGCAAAAGAAGCTGCCCCCGTGGAAGGGGACAACCGCCACCGTATTGGACAGCACCCGGCCCCCAGGGGGCCACAGACAGGGTAGCACAGTTCCGGACAGATTGCAAGCAGCAACGTCGGGACTGACCGGTTTGCGCTACGATGCCCTTGTAAAACTCACTGGACTACCCTATAATAGAGGGGAAAGCAGAAGAAAAATACCGTCCAGAAGGGAGGCCCCATGAACCCGCTCACCGATTGCTACCGCTCTGCAGCAGAGCGGCTGACCGCCGCCGCCCAGAGCCTGGGATTTGCCGACCTGCCGGACCCCATCCCCCTGCGGCTGCGGACGGACACAGGGACGCTGGCCTCCGGGCTGGCCCCTGCCCTGGCCGGGAGGGGAGACGCCGATGCCCTGGCCGGTCGGCTGGCGGGTGGGCTGACCTTGGAGGATACCCCCTTCGACCGGGGCGAGGCCCAGGGCAGACTGGTGCTGCTCCACATCTCTCCCCGCTGGCTGCGGGAGATGGCGGAGACGCTGGCCGTCGGCCCCCTGCCGCCGCTACCTCCCATGGAGCAGGGAGCCAGGGACCGGAGGGACTTGAGATTTCTCCTGTCCTACACCGCTCGCCGATGCCGGACCTTGGCGGAGCGGCCCGGGCCGCAGGCAGAGGAGCTGCCCCCCAGCCTGGTGCTTCGGCTGGCCTCCCCCCCGGGGGACCGGGAAGGGGAGAGAGGGCTGATGCTGGCGTACTGGTCTCTGCCCCCGGATGTGCGGAGAGATGCGGCTCTGGCGGGAGCGGTCAGCCGCCGGGCGGGGGAAGACTATGACCGCTTTTTCCGGTGATTTACAAAAAATTCACCCCTCTGCCGCCATTTACGGTATAATGACAGTTAATCAGGATAATGACGGACGCCCTATCCCGGAAAGGCGTTCGCAGAAAAGGGGAATTTACCATGACCAAGGTATTGATCGTAGAGGACGACAACAACATTGCCCAGCTGCTCCAGCTCTATCTGGAAAAGGAGGGCTTCGAGACCCAGATCGCCTCGGACGGCGGCAAGGGGGTGGAGATGTTCCGCAGCTATCAGCCGGACCTGGTGCTGCTGGATCTGATGCTCCCCGTGCTGGACGGCTGGGGAGTGTGCAAGAAGATCCGGGAGACCTCCAAGACCCCGGTCATCATGCTTACCGCCAAGGGAGAGACCACCGATAAGGTCTCTGGCCTGGAGATGGGGGCGGATGATTACATCGTCAAGCCATTTGAGATGAAGGAGGTCCTGGCCCGCATCCATGCCGTTCTCCGGCGGTACGGCGGCGCCGAGGAGGCCAACCCCAAAAAGCTGACCTTCGACAAGCTGACCATCAATATGGAGTCCTATGAGCTGCTGGTGGACGGCAAGCGGGTGGACACGCCTCCCAAAGAGATGGAGCTGCTGTTCCATCTGGCCTCCTCTCCCAACCGGGTGTTCACCCGGAACCAGCTGCTGGACGAGGTGTGGGGCTTTGACTACTTCGGCGACAGCCGGACGGTAGATGTACACATCAAGCGCCTCCGGGAAAAGCTGGAGGGTGTCTCCGACCAGTGGAGCCTGAAAACCGTCTGGGGCGTGGGCTACAAATTCGAGCTGCTGACAGCGAACTGACAGACCGCCTGAAAGGGGGGAAATCGTTTTGAATAGTATGTTCAAACGGCATTTTGCCCTGACCGCCGGGATGATCCTGGTTTCCTTTGTCGTGCTCGCCATTGCCTTTACCACCCTGAGCTATCAGTACTCCATCCGTGATCAGAAGGACGGGCTGGAGGAGAAGTCCGGCTATGTGGCGGCCATGGCCGCCCAGGTCATCAACCGGGGGGAGGATCAGCTCCAGGACGACGACTTCCAGTACTATCTGGGGGCAGTGGCCCGGCTGGTGGATACGGACGTCATGCTCTGCAACACCGAGGGCACCATCCTCTTCGCCTCCAACGACGGCTATGAGGTGCCGGACTGGCAGGGGATGACCGTTCCGGCGGAGGTGCTGTCTGCCCTCGCCGACAACGCCGACTATGAGGGTACCAGCGACCTGGGCGTGTTTGGCGAGGAGCGCCTGGTCTGCGGGACGAGTGTGACGGTGGAGCAGGCTGGACGCAGCGTCCTATACGGCTATGTGCTGGTCTCCGTCTCGGTGGAGAATATGACCCGGCTCTGGCAGGCTTTTGCCTCCATCTTCCTGTTTGCCGCCGTGGCGGTGCTGCTGGTGGCCTTTATCTCCAGCTCCATCTCCTCCCGCTCCCTGACCCGGCCCCTGAAGGAGATGACCGACGTGGTGCGTCGGTTCGGCATGGGCGAGTTCGACCTGCGAGTGAAGGAAACCAACCGAAAGGACGAGGTAGGCGAGCTGAGCCGGGCGTTCAACAATATGGCGGATTCCATCGCCTTAAACGAGCAGAAACGCAGCGAGTTCGTCACCAACATCTCCCACGAGCTGAAAACTCCCATGACCACCATCGCAGGCTATGCCGACGGCATCCTGGACGGCACCATCCCTCCGGAGCGGGAGCGGGAATATCTCCAGGTCATCTCGGACGAGACCCGGCGGCTGGCACGGCTGGTGCGGCGGATGCTGGATATGTCCCGGCTCCAGTCCGGCGGGGACATGGTGCTCAGCCAGACCGAATTCGATATCGGCGAGACCCTGGCCCAGGTACTCATCAGCCTGGAGGGGCGGATCAACGGCAGGGGACTGGACGTAGACGCCCGCCTGCCGGACAGTGAACTTCTGGTCTGGGGAGACCCGGACGCCATCGCCCAGGTGTGCTACAACCTGCTGGAAAACGCCATCAAATTTGCCCACCCCAACACGGTGATCGGCGTGTCTGTCTCTGCCCGGGGAGGCAAGGCGTATATTGCCATCCGGGACACCGGGGAGACGATACCGGAGGAGGAGCTGCCCCTGATTTTTGACCGGCTCCACAAATCCGATCGCTCTCGCAGCCTGGACAAGGAGGGAGTCGGCTTAGGCCTATACCTGGTCAAGACCATCCTCAACGACCTGAAGGAGACGATCACTGTCACCAGCAAGGACGGTGTGACGGAGTTTGTATTTACCCTGACCCTGGCGAGGTAAGGGCCTTTGACACAGCCAGAGAGAAAAGAGGGAGAGCATCATGTACGACAACGATGATATCCGGTCCAATCAGAACGACCGGGAGCCGTGGGAGCTGGATACAAGCAGCCGATTCCGGCAGCACTTTGACAGCCGCCGTGTGGAGGATCTGGGGAAAAAGTACCGGGAGCGGGCGGAAGAGCGCCGGGAGGCGCAGATCCGGAAGGCGGAGGAGGCCAAACAGGCCAGAGACGCCCGCCATGACCGGAATCGGTTCCAGCAGACGGAAAACGACGACGGCGGCACGCCTCCCCCTCCGGAGACCCACGACCCCAGAGGCGATCGGTATGACTACGGCGACGGGAGACGTGCCACGGTGGGTGCGCCCCAGAGACGGCGAGGCTCTGGCCTGTCCGGGGTGCTGGTCATCGTGGTGGTGGCGGTCATCTGTGTCTGCCTGATCTCCGGGGGCGACGCCCTGCTTGGCAGCTTCTCTCTCTGGGACGACGCAGATTATGACGATTACGGCGGCTATGACGACTACGATGACTATGACGACGGCAGCGACTGGTACGGTGACGACGATTTCGGCGTGACCGTCCCCTATGGCGACGAGGACGAAGACGACGGCACGGACGACAGCACCGACACCGGGATCGCCGCCGAGGAGGACGAGCTGGAGCGGGCAGAGCTGGACGAGACGTTGTCCGCGACCCTCCAGACCTCTGTGGGGTTGGAGGCGCTGTCCTACCAGGAGATCTACGCCAAGTGCCTGCCCTCTGTGGTCTCCATCACGGTCATCACTGCCGAGGGGACGGGGACCGGCACTGGCATCGTCATGACGGCGGACGGATATATCCTCACCTGCAACCACGTCATCGAGGACGGCATCACCTGCACCGTGACCACCTATGATGATCAGGTGTATACCGCTCTCCTGGTGGGCGGAGACGCCCAGACCGACCTGGCCGTCCTTAAAATCGAGGCGGATGGACTGACCCCCGCCGAGTTCGGCGACTCCGACGAGCTGACGGTGGGAGACGAGGCCCTGGCCATCGGCGACCCCTTGGGCACCACCCTTCGGGGTACCCTGACCAACGGCATCATTTCCGCCATCAACCGGAACGTGACGGTGAACGGCTACAGCATGACGCTGCTCCAGACCACCGCCGCCCTGAACTCCGGCAACTCCGGGGGACCCCTTATCAACATCTACGGCCAGGTGGTGGGGGTCAACAATATGAAGATGAACTCCACCTCGGTGACGGTGGAGGGGCTGGGCTTCGCCGTCCCCACCAGTGTGGTGAAGGAGATCGTCCCCACCCTGGCCACCGAGGGCAAGGTGAGCCGCCCGGTGCTGGGCATCACCTGCTACAGCATCAGTGAGGAGTATGTGGAGTCTGGAGACTACCTCTCCTCCGGCTGCCTGGTGGCCTCGGTGAATGAGCTGTCCGACGCCTACGCCCAGGGGATCCAGGTGGGCGACTATATCACCCAGATCAACGGTATGACCGTCACCTCCGTAGACGACGTAAAGGCTGTCATTGAGGATATGTCCATCGGGGACACGGTGGAGCTGACCATCCTCCGGCCCAACGAGGAGGGCACCGCCATCGCCGAGGAGCTGACCATCACGGTGGCGCTGGTAGACCAGGCCAACATCTCCTAAGCCAGATACAGCGTATAAAGCACCGCCTGTCCGGGGATACTGAGGGTATCCTTCCGAGACAGGCGGTGTTGTTATGCGTATTCAGGATATCATGTCCAAAACGGTGGTCTCCATCACCCCGGAGGAGTCCGCCGCCCTGGCGGCCCGGCTGCTCACCCGGCACAATCTGGGCATTCTCCCGGTGTGCAGTCAGAGCGGCAAATTAGAAGGGGTAGTCACAGACCGGGACATTATCACCCGGTGCCTGGCGGCCAGCGAGGACCCATCCCGGGTGCCGGTACGGGACATTATGACCCGCGACCCGGAAACCCTCTCCCCTCAGGACAAGGGCGAGGACGCCCTGCGCCGGATGGCAAAGCGTCAGGTGCGGCGCATCCCCGTGGTGGAGGACGGCCAGGTGGTGGGAATGGTCTCCCTGGGCGACCTGGCTAAAAAAAGCCGCTATGAGGCGGAGGCGGCAAAGGCCCTGTGTGACATCTCCGCCAACGTCACCCGTCGGCGGCAGAAGTGAGTCCGGGTCACAGCTTGCCGGATTTCACCAGAGCATAGGTGCGCAGAACCCCGATCTGGGTCTTGGCGTCGGGGAGGCGGTTGTCCAGGGCCATCTGATAGGCCTCCTCCAGAGGGATCTTCTCCACCTCCAGAAACTCGTCCTCGTCCAAGTCCATCTCAGTGGAGCCGGAGATGCGGCAGGCCCACAGGCGGAGAATTTCGGCGCAGTACCCCGGGGTGGGGTAGACCTCTCCCAGAAAAACATAGCTGTCGGCGGTGGTGCCCGTCTCCTCCCGCTGCTCCCGCTTCATGGCCTCAAAGGGGTCCTCGCCCTTCTCCAGCTTTCCGGCGGGCAGCTCCAGCGTCTCCGCCATAAAGGGGTAGCGGAACTGACGGACAAAGAGCAGCTCGTCCCGGTCGGTAAGCGCGGCGATGGTGACGCCGCCGGGATGCTCCACCACCTCCCGTGCGGCAGTCTTGCCGTCAGGGAGCAGGGCCTGATCCACCCGCAGGTTGATGATGCGGCCCCTGAATTTGTACTCATAGGAGAGCTGAGATTCGTTTAAGTTCATGGTGATGACCTCCTGGGTGGAAAGATGGATTTATTTTAGCCTCACTTAAAAGGGGAGCCGAAGGAATTGCATCAGACACTTCGCCTCACAGAGGGAGCCAAGTTACACCCCCGTCAAATCAAAGCTGGGGATATACCCGCTCTCCGCCGACTCCGGCTCCTGGGCAAAGCCCTCCAGGCCCAGATTTTCCATATAGGTGCGGAGAGAGCGGCTCTCCGCCTTTTTCAGCCGGCGGTTCAGCTCAGGGAACTCCTGGGGCACTCTGCCCCAGGGGAGATACTGGCTCATGAGGGAGAACAGCACCGTGCCCGGGGGAAAGCTCTCCGCCAACCAGTCCATCACCGCGCGGGCGGCGGCGGCCTTGCCGGGGAGGATGAGGTGCCGGATGACCACCCCCCGCTTTAGCAGTCCGTCCTCCATGACGTACGGCCCGGTCTGGCGCACCATCTCCCGGATGGCGGCCTGGGCGGTCTCCACATAGTCTCCCGCCCCGGAGTACCGGAGGGCGTCGGCGTTGCTGGCGTATTTCAGGTCAGGGAGGTAGACGTCCACCTTCCCCTCCAAGGCTCGTAGGGTCTCCACCCGCTCATAGCCTCCGGTGTTCCACACCACCGGGACGGGGAGAGGCCGCTCCAGCACCTGGCGGACGACGTGGGCATAGTGGGTAGGGGTGACAAAGTTGATGTTGTGGGCCCCCTGGGCGATCAGCTCCTCACAGATGGCCCGGACCCGCTCCACCGTCACCGGCTTGCCGAAGCCCTGGCGGCTGATCTCGTCGTTCTGGCAAAAGACACACTGGAGGGGACAGCCGGAGAAAAAGACGGCCCCGGAGCCCTGCGTCCCGGAGATGGGCGGCTCCTCCCAGAAGTGGAGGGCGCCCCGGGCCACCACCGGCAGCTCCGGCATATGGCAGAAGCCCTCCCCCTGGGTGTCCGTCCGCAATGCGTGGCACCGCCGGGGGCAGAGATCACAGATCATGCCGCTCTCCCGGCCCCAGATCGCCTGTCCGCCAGTGGCGGCGGCAGAGGCCGATATACTTATCGTTGGCCCCCAGCACCACCTGCTCCCCCTCCTTGAGCACCCGGCGGTGCTCGTCAAACCGGGCGTTATAGGTGGCCTTCCGTCCACACCAGCAGATAGTCTTGATCTCCTCAATGATGTCCGCCGCAGCCATCAGCGCCTGAGAGCCGGGGAACAGATCTCCCTTGAAGTCGGTGCGCAGGCCGTAGCAGATCACCGGCACATTCCACAGGTCTACCACCCGGGTCAGATAGTCCACATCCTCATGGGAGAGAAACTGGGCCTCGTCCACGATGATGCAGGCATACCGGCGCACCTGCTCCTCCGGGAGCGCCAGAAATTCGTGAAAATAGATACAGCCCCAGGCCAGACCGATCCGGGAGGCGACTACCCGCTGACCGTCCCGCTGATCCAGGGCGGGCTTGACCATCAGGGCCTCCTGGCCCCGCTCCTCATAGTTGTAGCGCACCATCAGGGCGTTGGCCGTCTTGCTGGAGCCCATGACGCCGTATCGAAAGTAGAGCTTTGCCATTGGTTCGTCTCCTTTTTTGTGTGGATAGGGTGGAATTGTAGTCGAAAAGCATGCCCCTTGCCTCCCTCCTTGAGGCGAAGTGCCGCCGCAGGCGGTAGAGGTGGCACGGCGTAAGCCGTGACGGAGGGAAAGCGACACGCACCCACGATAAAATATGCACCATCGGCGAATTCGCAGAGAGTCGGTGCGAATTCGCCGTGAGCTTTCAGCATTTCAAAAGTCCCTGCCGCACTCCCTCAGTCTGCCCTTCGGGCAGCCAGCTCCCTCAAAGAGGGAGCCAAGGGAACATTTTCAGCTCCCCCAAAAGGGAGAACGCTCCCACCCCTCCAGATACCGCTCCACCAGGGGCAGAAAGGCGGAAAAGGCATTGGGTACCGGATAGATCTCCCGAAGGGCGGCGCTGTCTGCCCATACCCAGCCGTCGGGGAGGCGGTCGTTTTCCAGCGTCAGCCAGACTCCCCGCATCTGCCATTCGATGTGGGTGAAGATGTGCCGTCCTGTCCCGGCGTCCTCTGCGGACTGGACATCCAGAGGCCAGGGGGCAAAGCCCTCCTCCTCCGGCGTGTTGGGCAGCTCCCACAGGGAGGCCAGCAGTCCCCGCTCCGGCCTGCGCCGGAGGGCGATCTTGCCCTGATAGCGGATGAGCCAGACGGTACGCCGCTCCACCCGTCGGGCTTTTTTGGCTGCCTTGACCGGCAGCCGGCTCACGGTGCCCTCCCGGTTGGCCCGGCACAGCCCAGAGAGGGGGCAGCGGTCGCACAGGGGCGCGCCGTTGGGCAGGCAGACCAGGGCGCCCAGCTCCATGAGAGACTGATTGAACTGGCCGGGGGCGTAGACGGGGATAATTTTCTGAATCAGCGCCCGGATCGCCGCCCTGGTCTCCGGGCGGCCGATGTCCGAATCGTCCCCTGTGAGCCGGGTCACAACCCGGAGCACATTGCCGTCCACGGCGGGGACGGGTTGACCAAAGGCGATGGAGGCGATGGCTCCGGCGGTGTACTCCCCCACCCCGGAGAGGGAGAGAATGTCCTCATAGCGGGAGGGGAACGTGCCGCCGTACCGGGTCATAATTTGCCGGGCAGCTTTTTGCAGGTTCCTCGCCCGGTTGTAATAGCCCAGGCCCTGCCACAGCTTCAACAGCTGCTGCTCGTCTCCGGCGGCCAGAGCCTCCACCGTGGGAAATGCCTCCATGAACCGCTGAAAGTAGTCCAGCACCGCCGCCACCCGGGTCTGCTGGAGCATGATCTCCGACACCCAGACCTTGTAGGGCTGAGGGTCGCTCCGCCAGGGGAGGGTGCGGGCATTGTCCCGGAACCACTCCAGCAGGGGAAACACGATCTCGCTCAGCTGCGACTGCCGCTCTTCCATGGACTCGCCCCCTCCTGTCTGCCCCTTATTATATCCGTATCCGGGACTGATTGCAAACACTTTCCCCTATTTGCCATTTTCCCCATCTCCTGCTATACTAAGGGCAGAACTTTGACGCTTGGGAGGCCGCTCTATGGAAGTGCTGATCATTGAGGACGAACGGCTTATCGCCCAGACCATCGCCGACCTGCTGGAGACCCAGGGGGACCGGGGCACCATCGCCCTGGACGGCCCCACCGGTCTGCGGGCGGGGCTGGAGCGGCGCTGGGACGCCATCATTCTGGACGTGATGCTGCCGGGGATGGACGGCTTTCAGGTCCTGCGGGAGCTGCGGGGCCGGGGAGTGCGCACTCCGGTACTCATGCTCACCGCCCGGACCCAGCTGGACGACCGGGTGACCGGGCTGGACAGCGGGGCGGACTACTACCTCACCAAGCCCTTTGAGGCGAAGGAGCTGCTGGCCTGTGTGCGGATGCTCACCCGTCGTCGGGAAAAGGCGGCCCCCGCGGTGCTGTCCTTCGGGGACCTGCGGCTGGAGCTGTCCTCCTGTCTGCTTTGCTGCGGGGAGCGGTCTGTGCGGCTGAGCCGGAAGGAGTTTGAGATCATGGGTCTGCTGCTGGAGCGGCAAGGACAGAACGTCTCCAAGGACGCCATCCTGCAAAAGGTCTGGGGGAGCGGAGAGAGCGCCGACGGGGGCAACGTGGAGGTCTACATCTCCTTCCTGCGGAAGAAGCTCCAGCATCTGGGAAGCCGCTGCGCCATCCGCACCCAGCGCACCCAGGGCTACCGTCTGGAGGTGGAGGCATGATCGAACGGCTGCGGCGCAAGTTTATCCTCATTATCATGCTGCTGGTGGGGGCCATGCTGGCTGCCGCCTGTCTGGGCTTTCTGTTTACCATGAGGAGCAGTTTGGAAGAGGCCAGCGTCTCCGTCCTGGAGCGGGTCATCTGGGAGGACGAGACCCCCGCCTGGTCGGTGGAGGAAGACGAGGTCACTGTCTCCCTGCCCTATTTCACCGTGACCGTCATTCCCAACGGCAGCGCCGCCATTATCACCTCCAGCCAGTTTTACGATCTGGACGACTCGGAGAGCCTGCTGGGGGCCATCAACGCCGCCTTGGAGCAGGAGGACAGCATGGGTCTGCTGGAGGACTACGGCCTGCGGTATCTCCGGGAGGCCACCCAAGTGGGCTGGCGGCTGGCCTTTGTGGACATCTCCTATGAGCAGAGTATGCTGGGCCAGGCGGCGGTGAATGTGCTGCTGGTGGGCCTGGCAGCGCTGGCGGTACTGTTCGTTATCAGCGTCTTTTTGGCCCGCTGGGCGGTCCGCCCGGTGGAGCGCTCCTGGAAGCAACAGCGGCAGTTTGTGGCCGACGCCTCTCATGAGCTGAAAACCCCTCTGACAGTGATCCTCTCCAACGCCGACCTGCTGGAAGAGGAGGAGCTGTCCGACCAGGCCCGGCACTGGACGGAGAATATCCACACCGGCGGGGAGCAGATGCGGGAGCTGGTGGAGCAGCTGCTCCTGCTGGCCCGGAGCGACAGCGACCAGGGACAGCAGATGAACCTCCAGCCGGTAGACCTGTCCGACCTGGCGGAGACGGCGGCCCTCATGTTTGAGCCGGTGGCCTTCGAGGCGGGCAAGCTGCTGGTGCAGGAGATTCAAAGGGAAATTGTCGTGGAGGGCGACTCCTCCCGGCTGAAGCGGCTGCTGGATATCCTACTGGACAACGCCGTTAAGTACGCCGCCCCCGGCGGGCAGATCCGCCTCTCCCTGAGGTCAGAGGGGAGGCGGGCGCTGCTGACCGTCTCCGACCAGGGGACGCCGTTGGAGAAAGAGGAGCTGGAGCGCATCTTCCAGCGGTTCTACCGGGCGGACGAGGCCCGAAGCACCCAGGGCTTTGGGCTGGGCCTTGCCATCGCCCAGAGCATCGCCCAGGAGCACCACGGCAGGCTGTGGGCGGAGTCTGACCCGGCGGGGTGGAACAGCTTTTACTGCTCTCTGCCGCTGGGGTGAGCGCAAATTGCCCGTCCTTTTCCCGGATATCCCCTTGCCAAGCGGCAGAAAATAGGCTAAAATAGGAGAGTAAAATACCGTTCCGGCAGGCAGATCGTCTGTTGGGAGTGAGAACCTGATTTGGAGGCTGAGAAAATGATTACAGCAGGCGATTTCAGAAATGGCGTCACCTTTGAGTATGAGGGTAAGGTCATGCAGGTGGTGGAGTTCCAGCACGTCAAGCCCGGCAAGGGCGCAGCGTTCGTCCGGACGAAGATGAAGAACGTCATCACCGGCGCGGTCACGGAGACTTCCTTCAACCCCACCGCCAAGTTCGAGTCCGCCTATATCGAGCGGAAGGTGATGGAGTACAGCTACTCCGACGGCGACCTGTATTACTTCATGGATGTGGAGACCTATGACATGATCCCCCTGAACCGGGACCAGTTGGGCGATTCCTTCCGCTTCGTGAAGGAGAACACCGAGTGCAAGGTGCTGTCCTACAAGGGGAATGTGTTCGGCATCGAGGCCCCCAACTTCATGGACCTGGAGGTCGTGGAGACGGAGCCGGGACTCCGGGGCGACACCGCCACCAACGTCACCAAGCCCGCCAAGCTGGAGACCGGCGCGGAGATCCGGGTGCCCCTGTTCATCAACGTGGGCGACCGTATCCAGGTGGATACCCGCACCGGCGAGTACCTCTCCCGCAGCAAGTAAACGTGACCTGTCCCATTATGCCCCGCATAATGGGACTTTTTCTCAAAAAAGGAGCTGAATGAAATGTCTTTGACAGAAAAAACAGCCTATCTCCGGGGCCTGGCTGACGGAATGGGCATGAGCGAGGACAAATCCGACGAGCAGCGGCTGCTGCTGGCCATTGTCGATGTGCTGGACGATATCGCCGCCAATGTGGAGGCCAACACAGACGCCGTCTCCGCTTTGGCGGATGAGCTGGACGAGATGGACGACGCCGTGGCCGACCTGGAGGACGCTATGGGCGAGGTGGGCGAGATGCTCGGCGAGGACGACGAGGATGACGAGACCGACGATGACATGATCGACGACGTGGAGTACGAGCTGGAGTGTCCCAATTGCGGCGGCCCGGTGTATCTGGACGAGGAGATGGTAGCCCAGGGCGATACGGTCTGTCCCAACTGCGGTCAGAAGCTGGAGATCGACTTGGGCTTTGATGACGACGATGAGGCGGGAGAGGACGAGTAAGACTTGCTGACAATACTGTCACACAACAAACCGGGATTGCACACCGCAATCCCGGTCAGGGTTTTACCGGTCATATGCACCGACATCTGTTCTCCTGGGGCGAAAATCTGGAGAAATGAGAATAAGCTGAAAAGAAAAACGGCAATATGACTTGTCTGCTTGGAGAGTGACCTATGCTAAACGGGACGAAGAACGAATTTCGAAAACAGGACACCACGGCAATAAAAGGAATTGCCATTATCATGCTGCTGTTCTATCATTGCTTTTCTACTGCGGATCGATTTGCCGGATATGATATCAGCTTTCTTCTGCCTCAAAATATAGAGATGTGGCTGTGTAATGCCTGCAATGTATGTGTCGGCATGTTTGCAGTATTATCGGCATACGGCATTACAATCGCATCAAAGAAAATGCTGGAGGAACGTGACTATAGGCGGTATTTTGTGCACCGTTATTTATCTCTGATGAAAGGCTTTTGGATAGCGTTCGCCTTTGCAACTGTCATCAGCGCTATCTTGGGAAAATTAAGTGCATACGGCAGCGGCCTTACTTTTATACTGAATTTTGTATCTGAACTGTCGGGCTTAGCCTATATTTTACAGACAAGCTCCCTTTGCGGTACATGGTGGTACATCAGCTTTACAGTTATGCTGATTGTGATGATTCCATTTGTTGATATTATTTATCAAAAATGGGGGGGGTACGCTCATACTGATTCTATTCCTGGCATTCTTCCTTATAAAACCGGAAATTGCAAATATGACAAAATGGATCGGTGCAATTATAATTGGCTATTTAGCGGCGGAGAATAATTTGTTCGTAAGACTGAGCAAATTTAAACTTTGCCGGAACTCAACATGGAATTTTGCAGCAAAATTTGCAATTGATATACTTGTCCTGATTGCTCTAATATGGTTCCGCCAGGAGGTTGAAACAGATTCTTATCTCGTGCTTTTAAAGTATAATGTGGTACCATTTTGGGTGGTCTATTTCTGCTATAGATATATCGTATCTATTCCAGGCATCAGCACTGTGCTGCAATGGATTGGAAAGCATTCTATGAACATATTCCTGGTTCATACGTTTTACAGGTGGATTTGGTGCAGGGATTTTATATATGGCTTAAAGTACGATATGCTGATCATTTTGACCCTGTTTGTAGTTTCAGTGATAACGTCGATCGCCCTGGAGAGACTGAAAAAATGGATTCGATGGGACAAAATGATCGGAAGACTGGAACAACGGTTGTTGCTGCATCCCACGGCGCAGTAAGAAGTAATGTGACGACTTATGATTTGCGATAGAGACAGATAATAAAACGGGACTGCGGCATGCAGTCCCGTTTTTTGTAGAAAAGGTGCGTGGAGAGGATTCGACGTCAGACCGGCGTCCCGGCATCCTTCGGGTCCTCCGGGGAGGCGTCCTTTTTATCCATTTTGTCCCGGACAACGGGGAGAAGGTACTTTCGGGTGGCAAAGAGAATGGCCAGGGCCACCACACCGTAGACGTTGTCGATGGCGTTGGAGTGGTCGATGACGATCTGTCGGGCGATGGCGAAGGTGAGCACCTCAAAGACCACCTCGGTGGAGTGTTCGCACATCATGCGGAGTATCTCCACGCCGATGACCAGGGTGAAGGCCATGTCCAGGATGTCCTTGAACTCGTCGTAAATGGTAAAGCCCTCGATGTGGAAGGTGCTGCCCAGAAGCTGGAAGGTGTAGAACAGCACGTTGAGGCATAGCACTCCGGCAACGATAAACTCCAGTACGACTGCAAAGTGGTGAAGGTGCTGTTGGGCGCGTGAATTCATAGAGTAAACCTCCCTCTGGGGACGACGGTATGAGAGAAGAGGCCGATCTGCTCCCACTGATACCATTATAGCGGGCTGTCTTGTAAAAGTAAAGACATAATGGGACAGAATGACGGGAAAATGCCGCAAATACCCGGGCAGGTTCGTGCAAAGCTCTGTGAACAGGTATGATAAGATAAAGAAACGGATACCGTTTGCTTATGCAGCGTCAGACAGAAAACAGGAGGCCCCCATGAAACAGATACTCACCGTACCCCATCGGGTCAATTTTTACAACTGCGGACAGGACCGGACCCTGAGCCTGCGCTCCTATCTGGCCTGGAGCGGCGACCTTGCCAACCGCCACCTGGAGGAGCGGGGGATCACCTGGGCGAAAATGCAACAGGAACGGCAGGTCTTTCTCCTCTCCCGGCTGGCCTATCGGCGGTTCGCTCCCATCCCATACGGGACCCAGTGCCGGTTTTCCACCTGGGAGTATCAGGTCAGGGGCGCTCAGTTCTATCGGAATTTTTCCCTGGAGGACGAAGAGGGCCATATTCTGGCCCAGTCCGCCACGGGCTGGATCATGGTGGACCCGGTGGAGCGGCGCATCCTCCGGCCGGGGACGTGCGGCTATCCCCTGTGGCCTACGCAGACAGAGGTGACCCCGCAGCTGAAACGGCTCCGGCTGCCGGAGCTGCCCCAGGTGGCGGAGCATCTGGTCCGGCCCTCGGAGATCGACCTGAACGGACATCTGGGCAACCAGTATTACGCCGACCTGCTGCTGGACTACGTCCCGGAACCCCTCCGGGGCAGGAGCATCGTCGCCGCACAGATGACCTTTGACCACGAGGCCCTGGAGGGGGAGCGCATCTCCCTCTTTGCCCGGACGACCGGAGAGAGGAGCAGCGCCATGTACGGCCTTCTGCCCGACGGGAGGCGGTGCTTTGACGCAGAGATCGAGGTGGACGGCTGAGGCGTCCCCTCACAAATGACCAAATCGCCCTGAATCGTGCCGAAAAGGTGCGACTCAGAGCGATTTTTATCATCCGCCGGAGGACTCGATGGCCCGGCGAATTTCGTCCTTCACCATATCCATCTCCTCCCGGAAGGCCCGGGCAGAGACGCGGAGACAGCCGTGGCCCAGGACGATGACCTGCTCCAGACCATCGGAGGTGGCCACCCGGACCCGGTAGCGCTTGCCCAACTTGTAGGAGGCCTGCTCGATATACTGGTCCGCCGTCTCCGCCTCCTGGGTATAGACCACATGGATATTGTGGTACTGCTCCACATGCCGGACGCCCCCTTTGACCCGGTAGGCGTCAAAGACCAGGATGACCCGGCACTGGCGGACGGCCTGATAGCTGCACAGATCGTCCATCAGGGACTGCCTGGCCCGGTCCATGCTGTTTTTGGCCAGTCGGTTCAGGTCGTCCCAGGAGAAGATGATGTTGTACCCGTCCACCAGCAGATATTCCTCTATCGGCTCCCAGTCCCGGATGGTCACCGACTGGAGGGGACGGTAGGGCTTGGAGGGGGAGTCAAAGGCGTGCTTCTGCCGCACCGGGCCGTAGGTCTGCTCGAAGATGGCCTGTAGCTCCTTGTCCTGGGAGGTGGCGGCAGCGTAGGCCCCCTGCCGGTGGACAGGGGGAGGGGGCGGATCGGGTACGGGAGGCGGCGTCTCCCAGACCGGGGTCTCCAGGTGCTGATATTGGGCCACCTGATCCCACTTGACGACAAAGCCTGCCCCGTGGGCGCAGAAGACGGAGTCTGCCGTGTTCTCCACGTCGCTGTCCGGGTCGTAGCCGGTGGCGGCGATCACCTCGTCGGCGTTGTGGCAGGGGCGGTAGCCTCCCGGCAGGAGGGAGAGCTGTCCCCGGCCTCTGGTGTAGGCCACCACCTCGTTGGCGTAGTCAGCCATCTCCGAGGCGGGGGCGGTCCCCCGGAGGATGACCCGGTCCCCCGTCTGTTCCGGGGGCGCGAAATCGCCGGAGCGCTGCTGCAAATCGCTCATGGCCCGGCCCAGGCACTCCGCGGGGAGGTCCAGCGTCACCTCATACCACGGCTCCAGCAGGACGGACTCCGCCTTGCGCAGCCCCTGGCGCACCGCCCGATAGGACGCCTCCCGGAAGTCGCCTCCCTCGGTGTGCTTCAGGTGGGCCTTGCCCGCCAGAAGGGTGATGACCAGATCGGTGACAGGAGAGCCGGTGAGCACCCCCAGATGCTCCCGCTCTGCCAGGTGGGTGAGGATGAGCCGCTGCCAGTTCAGCTCCAGCTTGTCCTGGTCGCAGGCGGAGCGGAGCTGTATCCCGCTGCCCGGCTCCCCCGGCTCCAGCAGGAGGTGCACCTCGGCGTAGTGCCGGAGAGGCTCGAAATGGCCTACCCCGGTGACCGGGGCGGCGATGGTTTCCCGGTACAAAATGCGTCCCGGGCCGAAGGAGACCTCCAGCCCGTACCGCTCCCGCAGTCTGCGCTGTAAGATCTCCACCTGCACCGGCCCCATGAGCTGGACGAAGATCTCTCCCAGGTGACGGTTCCAGACGGCGTGGAGCTGTGGGTCCTCCTCCTCCAGCTCCCGGAGCTTGGCAAGAACGGTGTGGGCGTCGGCCCCATCCGGGAGCATCACCTGACAGGTCATCACCGGGGCGAGGACTGGCCCGGCCCCGTCCGGCTCGACACCCAGGCCCTGTCCCGGCCGGGTGTGGGTCAGCCCGGTGACAGCGCAGACCATCCCCGCCTCCACCTGGCCCACCGCCTGGAATTTTGCCCCGGAGTACAGCCGGAGCTGATCCGCCTTTTCGCTCCAGGGGACGCCGTTGGCCTCTCCGGAGAGGGACTCCTTCACCCGGAGGGAGCCTCCGGTGAGCTTCATCCAGGTCAGCCGGTTTCCCTGGGGGTCCCGGCTGATTTTGAATACCCTGGCACCGAAGTCCGGCCTGTAGTCCGGGACGGGGGCGAACCGCTCCAGCCCGTGGAGCAGCCCGTCCACCCCCTCCAGCCGGAGAGCGGAGCCGAACCAGCAGGGGAACAGCTTGCGTTCGCTGATTGCCCGCCGCAGAGCGGCATCGGACAGCTCCCCACGCTCCAGATACTGCTCCAGCAGCTCCTCGGAGCAGACGGCGGCCTCCTCTCCCAGCGGGCGGTCAAAGGGGACGCAGCCCTCCCCAAAGTGCTGCCGGAGCTGGGCCAGGACGGCCTCCCGGTCGGTCCCCGCCAGATCGGTCTTGTTGACAAAGAGAAAGACGGGTACCCGGTAGGTCTCCAGCAGCTTCCACAGGGTCTCGGTGTGGCCCTGGACGCCGTCGGTGCCGCTGATGACCAGCACGGCGCAGTCCAGCACCGGCAGCACCCGCTCCGCCTCGGCGGAGAAGTCCACATGACCGGGGGTGTCCAGCAGGGTGACAGTGACCCCATCCAAGGGCAGGATGGCCTGCTTGGAGAAGATGGTGATGCCCCGCTCCCGCTCCAGGGCGTCGGTGTCCAGAAAGGCGTCCTGGTGGTCCACCCGGCCCAGCCGTTTCAGACAGCCCGCCCGGTACAGCAGAGCCTCGGAGAGAGTGGTCTTTCCGGCATCCACATGGGCCAGCATGCCCACGGAGAGATACCGTGTTT
This sequence comes from Clostridiales bacterium, assembly GCA_020860575.1. Classification (GTDB taxonomy): domain Bacteria; phylum Bacillota; class Clostridia; order Oscillospirales; family Oscillospiraceae; genus Onthomonas. The sequence continues at coordinate 19,914 of JAJBUB010000023.1, forward strand.
TGTCTGCGCTCATGTCTGACCCTCCCTTCCTGCCGTTGCCACACGGCGATAAAGATGCTCATAGGAAAGCGGGGGAAATGCGGATTTCCCCCGCTTTTGACGGATTCTGCAATAAAACGATATCACTGAGCCAGAAAGCCCAGAATGTCCGAAAGGAATGTTTCCAGCACGTCGTTGCCGCTGCGGTAAATTTCGTGCTTGGCGGTATGATAGACGATTTTTCGCCCCCGGGGCAGAAGGACCGCCAGATCGTCCTGGGGTGGCAGGAGGACGACGGTGTCCAGCCCCGCCTGACACAGGAGGACGGGGATCTGCACCGTCCTGGCCCTGGCCAGAATGGGAGCCTGTACGCCGATGGCCTCTCTTGCCCAGGAATAGGTGGCGGCGGTATTCTGGCGGCACTTGTCCTCCCGTTTGCGTTCCAGGTACCAGAGGTACCGGGCCCGGGAGGTGACGCAGCTGGTCTCGAAGCGATCGACCCCGTCAAAGGGGTGCTGGGTCAGCAGGGGCTTCTCACCCTGACCGGCGGCGCACATAAACCGGACGAGGGCCCGGCCCAGAGGGTTGGGAAATCCGCCCGCCGCTGGCATGACCATGGGGGCGCAGAGCACGCAGCGTTCAAAGTCCCCGGGGTACTGCTCCAGATACAGAATGGCGATGGCCCCGCCCATGGAGCGGCCGAACAGATAGCGCCGCTTTCCCTGGCTCCGGGGCAAGACCTCCTGGGTCATCAGGTGGCGGAGGTCCTGTATATAGTCGTCAAAGCGGACGGCATGGGTCAGCCAGGTCTCCTCCAGCAGCCGATAGGACTTTCCGTGGCCCATGTGGTCGCAAAGAAAGACCCCATACCCCGCCTGGAGAAAATACCAGGTCAGCTCGGCGTACTCCAGGGTGGACTCGGTGAAGCCGTGGCTGATGAAGACGACCCGGTCGCTGCCGCCCTCCGGCTCGTACTGCTCCCAGTAGATGCCCTGACCGGGGAGGCGCTCGTCCATGCCGGAGGCGGCTTTGCGTTGCGCCAGCTGAAGCAGCACCTGCTTCATGGCTCCGTCATAGCTCTCCTCCGGCAGGAGGGAGAAGGGAAGGGAGGTCATGACTCCTGGCTCCCCTTGGCCTTGACAGCAACAAAGGCGGCGATGGCGTCCGCCGTCTCCTCCGGGGTCAGCTGGTCGGTGCAGACGCACAGGTCATAGGCGGACATATCCCCCCAGGCGTGCTGGGAGAAGAAGTTGTGGTAGGCGCTGCGGCCCTTATCGATCTGGCGGATAAAGAGCTGGGCCATGGGACGGCTGAGCCCCTTTTTCCGGATGACGTTCTGGATGCGCCGCTCCTCGGAGGCGTAGATGTAGACGCTGACCAGGTCGCAGGTGCCCTTCAAAACGCTGTCGCCGCAGCGGCCGACGATGACCGCAGGCCCCTCCTGGGCCAGCTCCCGGATGATCTGGGCCTGGGCTTGGAAGAGCTTGACGTTGATAGGGGTGTCGGTGGCGGGGAGGCCCTGCTCCAGCCGGTCCAGAGAGGCGGCGGCGGAGCGCTCCGCCTGCTCGAACAGCTCCGGGGACAGACCGCTCTCCTTGGCGGCCCGGTCCAGGATCTCATAGTCGTAATAGGGGATGTTCAGCTTTTGGGCCAGCAGCCTCCCGGCCTCCCGGCCCTGACTGCCGGACTGGCGGCTGATGGTGATAACGGGCAGCGACTGTTTTGCCATGGGACGCACTTCCTTTCCGTCGAACGAATGCCGGAGCCGGGACAAGCCCGACTGGCGGGCACAATATTTTGGTTGCTATCATTATAGCGCAAAATGGAGAAAATTCAACGGACGATTTGTAAAAGTTGTGAGAATAATACTGCACGCACGACGATTACGACCCGTACAGCTCCCGGGTGATGGCCTGGCCCGCCTGGGTGCCGGCAATGCCGCCCATGGCGGTCTCCCGGAGGGCGGTGGGCAGGCTCCTGCCCACATGGTACATGGCGTCCAGCACCTGGTCGGGGGGAATGGGGCAGGTCATGCCCGCCAGGGCCAGGTCAGCAGAGAGCAGGGCGTTCACCGCCTGAGAGGCGTTCCGCTGGGCGCAGGGGATCTGCACCAGCCCGGCGATGGGGTCGCAGACCAGGCCCATGACGTTGATCATGGCGTGGCTCATGGCGGTGAGGCTCTGCTCCGGAGTACCGTCCATGAGGTAGACCGCCCCGGCGGCGGCCATGGCGGCGGCGGCCCCGCACTCCGCCTGACAGCCGCCCTCCGCTCCGGAGACGGTGGCGTTCTGGGTGATGACCGCTCCCACGCCGCTGGCGATGACCAGGGCCTCCAGCACCTTCCGGTGGGGAATATCCCGCTCCTCCTCCAGAGTGAGCAGGACGGCGGGGACGATACCGCAGGACCCGGCGGTGGGCATGGCGCAGATGCGGCCCATGGAGGCGTTGTACTCGCTGCACGACAGAGCCCGGGCCATGACCCGGTTGAGCATGGGGCCGCAGAGGGTCTCGCCGCTGGCGGCGTACCTGGCCTGGGCCTGGGCGATGCCGGTGATGAGGGTAGGCTGACCGGTGTGGCCCGGCTGAGGCGTCTCCAGGGCGGCGGAGGCGGAGCGGGCCATAATGGTGTAGCGCAGCTCCATCCGCTCAAAAATTTTCTCCTCGCTCTGGCCGTTGAGCTCCTGCTCCTCGGCGCAGATAGCTTTCCAGAGGGGCCAGTCCCGCTCCCGGCACAGGGCGAGCATACTGTCAAAATGAGAATACATATCGTTCACGCCTCCGATGGGTTGAGGATGATGGCATTCTGCACGCCACGAAGCTGGATGAGGGTGTCCCGGATGTCGGCGGGGATGGCGGAGTCTGTCTCGATGACGGAGCAGGCCACGCCTCCCTTACGCTTCCGACCGCACCGGAGAACGCCGATGTTGATGTTGGCGTAGGCCAGCTCGGCACAGATACGGCTGAGCATACCGGGCCTGTCCTCGTAGATGACCAGCAGGGTGGGAAAGTCCAGGGTCACGTCGGTCTCGATCCCGTCGAAGCTGGTGACCAGCACCCGGCCGCCCCCCCACCGAGCTGCCCACGATCTGGGTGTGGCTCCCGTCCTGGAGGGTGAAGTCCATGACCACCGAGTTCTCGTGGGCGTCCCCCAGGTCGGTGGGATAAAAGTCGTAGGTGATGCCCCGCTCCTGGGCCACCTGGAAGGAGCGCTTCATCTCCTCGTCCTCCTGCCGGATGCCCAGGACGCCGGCCACCAGGGCCAGGTCGGTGCCGTGGCCGTGGTAGGTCCGGGCAAAGGAGCCGTGGAGACCGAAGGAGACATGGGTAAAGGGCTGGCTGAGAAAGAGGGTGGCCAGACGGCTCAGCCGGGCGGCTCCCGCCGTGTGGGAGCTGGAGGGGCCAACCATGATTGGCCCGGCTACCTCGAACATACTGACGATCATGAGATACCTCCGAAGAGCCTCAGTGTTGTCCACAGGCGGCGGAAACCCCACGGTCCGGGCAGGAGAGGCTCTGCTGATATATTATACCGATTTTTCCGTTGACACAAGAGCTTTTCCAAATTCCATGGGGAAACCGCAAGAAAACAGAATTTTTGAATCTGCTCTTGTCTTTTTCCGGGAGATGTGTTATTCTTGTCCGGACACCATTTTGGAGGAGATCAAAAGTGGAGAAACACATTCCGGGGCAGCAGGAGGTTGCCCTTGTCATTATGGCTGCCGGCCTGGGTTCACGGTTCGGCGGGGGCATCAAGCAGCTGGAGCCGGTTGGTCCCAACGGCGAGATCATTATGGATTATTCCGTTCACGACGCCATTGAGGCGGGCTATACCCGGGTAATCTTCATCATCCGGAAAGACATTGAAGCGGACTTCCGCGCGGCCATCGGGGACCGCATCCAGGGCGTATGTGCCCGGCGGGGCGTCCGGGTGGACTATGCGTTTCAGGAGCTGCGGGACCTGCCGGAGGGGTATGACTTTCCGGAGGGACGCACCAAGCCCTGGGGTACCGGTCAGGCGGTGCTGGCCTGCCGGGAGCTGATCCGGGAGCCGTTTGTGGTCATCAATGCCGACGATTACTACGGCAAGGAGGCGTTTGTCAGGCTGCGCGCCTTCCTGCTGGAGAACGGTGGGGCGGAGCGGCAGTTCTGCATGGCGGGCTTTATCCTGAAGAATACCCTCAGCGAGCACGGAGGCGTCACCCGGGGCATCTGTCAGGTGGATGAGAAGTTCCGGCTGGTGACGGTAAAGGAGACAAAGCATATCGTCAAGACAGAGGACGGTGCTGCCATCCAGGAGGGAGAGACGATCCTTCCCATCAACAGCGGCAGCCATGTGTCCATGAATATGTGGGGCCTGACCGGAGAAATGCTTCGCATCCTCGACCGGGAGTTCCGGGCCTTCCTGGAGGGGATGCACGACCCCATGAAGGAGGAGTTTCTGCTCCCCATCGTCATGGACGATTTGCTCCGGCGGGGAGAGGTGTCCGTTCAGGTGCTGGAGACGAGAGACAAGTGGTTCGGCGTCACCTACCGGGAGGACAAGCCCCTGGTGGTCCGTTCCTTCCGGGAACTGATCGACCGGGGGGTCTACGCAGAGGACCTGTACAGCAAATAACTCCGAGAAAAGAGAACAGCCCGTCCTTTTGGAGCGTTTCCAAAGGGACGGGCTGTTTTCATGCGCTCACCCGGGGAAAAAGGAGGACACGATGGGGATGGTCACCAGACACAGCAGGGTGGAGGTGATAATGCCGCTGGTCAGGGTGTCCGTATCCATGTCATACTGCTTGGCCAGCATCACCGGCATATTCCCGGCAGGCATGGCGGCCAGAAGCACCAGGGCGGAGACCATCATGCTGTCCGGCAGCAGCCGCCCCAGCACCAGGGCCAGCAGGATGGGCAGGGCCAGCATCCGCACCGCCAGGAAGAGGTAGATCCGGACGTTGGTCAGCACCTTTTTCAGAGAGGTGGTGGCCAGACTGATTCCCAACACCACCAGAGAGAGGAAGGTGGTGCAGTTGCCGATATAGCTGAGAGCATCCCCCAGAAACTCCGGGACGGAGATGGGCAGCAGATAGAGGGCGATGGCGATGTAGCAGGCCACCAGACCGGGGTTGAACAGGGAGGAGAGGCGGAAGGGGATGGGCTTTCCCACCGCCTTGGAGACGGCATGGTAGCCATAGCTGTAAAAGAGCAGGGAGTACATCACGTTGAAGATGACCACATACAGCATGGCGGAGGTGCCCAGGATGGAGAGGGCGACCGGGATCCCCACAAAGCCCACATTCCCGAACAGGGAGAGCATATGATAGGAGGTGCGCTCCTCCTTGGGGGTCCTGGTCAGAATGGGCATCAGCTCGCCCACCGCCAGGAAGGTGGCGTAGATCCCCACACAGACCAGCGCGGTGACGCCCAGCTTTTCCAGGGTGAACTCGGAGGTGTCCTCCAGGGCGCTGACCACGATCATCGCCGGGCTGCACAGCTGGACGATCATGGCGGACAGCTCCTTGCTGCCCTTTTCGGAGACGATGCCCAGCCGGAACAGCAGGACGCCGACGCCCAGCAGCAGGCCAATGGTGAGCATTTTACTGAAAATCAGGAGCATAAAGGCCCTCCTCCAGGGTGTGGGTTGACATAAAAATAAGGCGGACGGAAGTCCTCCAGTACAGCCTGTATTATACTATGTCAGGGAAAGGGAGAAAATGGACAAAATAGCAGAATTCCGCCGGAGGTTTCCCTCTGAAATTGAGAATTTGGTAAGAGAGGTCCCTGCTCCCGGGAAGATTCCGCCACCCTCCCTTGCACGACCGACGGATTCCATGTATAATAGATAAAACAACCCACACGGGCCGGACCCGGAAAATGGAGTGACATATATGGGTAAGATATTCAAGTTCCACACAGATGTGGACACAGACCAGATCATCGCCTCCCAGTACCTGCTCTACCCCACGGTGGAGGAGATGAAGTCCCACGCCTTTGAGTCGTTGGACGACACCTTCGCCAGTCGGGTGAAGCCGGGGGACTATGTGGTGGCGGCGGAGAACTTCGGCTGCGGCTCCTCCCGGGAGCAGGCACCGGCGGTCTTAAAGGCCCTGGGAGTGCGGGCGGTGGTGGCCAAGAGCTTTGCCCGCATCTTCTTCCGCAACGCCATCAATATCGGCCTGCCGGTGATCGTGTGCAAGGAGCTGTACGACCACGTCCAGGACGGGGAAGAGATGGAGCTGTCCCTCACCGAGGGAGTGGCCACCGTCCACGGAGAGCAGTTCACCTGCACCCGGCTCAACCCCTATATGCAGCAGATTTTGAACCAGGGAGGCCTGCTGGCCTCGCTGGATGAGGAGGCGTGAGAGATGGGTATGACACTGGCGGAAAAAATCATCGCCTCGGCGGCGGGGGTAGCCTCTGTCCGCCCCGGGGACATTCATACGGTGGAGCTGGATCTGCTCATGAGCAACGACGGCACCACCCACCTCACCATCGACATGTACAACAAACTGGCCCATCCCCATATCGCCGACGTGAACAAGCTGGTCTGGATCGTGGACCACAACTGCCCCTCGGACAGTCCCAAGACGGCGGCCAGCCAGAAGAAGATGCGGGACTTCGCCAAGGCCAACGGCATCACCTTCTACGAGGGGAAGGGCGTCTGCCATCAGCTGATGATGGAGAACCATGTCCGTCCGGGACAGCTCATCTTCGGGGCGGACAGCCATACCTGCGCCTACGGCGCTCTGGGGGCCTTCGGCACCGGCGTGGGCTGCACCGACTACCTGTATGCGATGGTCACCGGCCACAGTTGGGTGCTGGTGCCGGAGAGCCTGAAATTCAACCTCCGCGGACGGCTGAACCCTGGCGTCACCGCCCGGGACCTGATTCTCACCATCATCGGCCAGATCGGGGCCAACGGCGCCAACTATAGGGCCATGGAGTTTGGTGGAGAGGGGCTGGCTGCTCTGACCATGTCCGACCGCATCGCCGTCTGCAACCTCTGTGTGGAGGCGGGGGCGAAAACCGCTGTCATGGAGGCGGATCGGGTGGCCCTGGACTATCTCTCCGTCCGGGGCCGGACGCCCAAGGCGGTGTTCCACAGCGACCCGGACGCCGTCTATGCCGAGACCTACGACATCGACCTGGGCAGCATCGTCCCGGTGGTAGCCAAGCCCCACTTTGTAGACCAGGTGGTCCCGGCGACTGAGTGCCGGGGCATCTCCATCGACGAGGCGTTCCTCGGCTCCTGCAATAACGGGCGAATCGAGGACCTCCGGGCGGGGGCTGCGCTGATGCAGGGTCGAAAGGTGGCGGACACCGTCCGCTTCCTGGTGGTGCCCGCCAGCGGAGAGATCTACCGCCAGGCGCTGGCGGAGGGCCTGCTGAAGACCTTTATGGAGGCTGGGGCCATCGTCATGAACCCCAACTGCTCCGTCTGCTGGGGCAGCTGCCAGGGGGTCATCGGCGAGGGGGAGACCCTCATCAGTACCGGGACCCGCAACTTCAAGGGCCGGGCGGGCCATCCCGGCTCCTTCGTGTACCTGGCCTCTGCGGAGACGGTGACCGCCTCCGCCATTCTGGGGGAGATCGCCACGGCGGACCGGCTCCCCCCTGTGGAGGGCTGAACCATGGCAGAGACATTTACCGCCCGCATCTGGGTGCTGGGGGACGACATCGACACGGACATCGTCATCCCCACAGAATACCTGGCACTGAAAACCGTGAACGATATGCGACCCTACGCCTTTTCCCCTCTGCGCCCGGAGCTGGCGGCCCAGATCCGGCCGGGAGACGTGATCGTGGCCGGGAGCAATTTCGGCTGCGGCTCCTCAAGAGAGCAGGCCCCGGAGGTTATCAAGGCCCTGGGGGTCCGGTGCGTCATCGCCGGGAGCTTTGCCCGCATTTTCTTCCGCAACGCCATCAACAACGGCCTGCTGCTCATCGAGTGTCCCGCCCTCCGGCCTGATGTGGCCGACGGCGACGAGGTGACGGTGACGGTGGGGCAGGAGATCGTCTGCAAGGGCAAGACCTATCCTATCGCCTCCCTGTCGGACAACCTGCTGGAGATCATCAACGCCGGGGGCCTGGTGAAAGCCATGCGCCGCCGGAACGGTCTGGACTGAGGAGGGGAGAACATGGGAGCGACCTTTATTGAAAAGCTCATCCGCCGGAACACCGGCCTGACAGGCGCAAAGGCGGGGGACATCGTCACCGTGAACGTAGACCGGGTGATGATCCACGACATCTTTATCCCCTTTGTCAAGGACAAATTTGAGGAGATGGGCTTTACCCGGCTGTGGGACCCGGATAAGGTGGTGCTTATCTATGACCACCTGGTCCCCGCCAGTCAGCTGGACGACCCCCGGCATCACCGGATCGGCAACGAATTTGCCGCCCAATATGGCCTGACCCACGTCCACCGCTCCGACGGCATCTGCCACCAGCTCATGACCGAGGCGGGATATGTGAAGCCGGGAGACGTGGTCTTTGGCACCGACAGCCACACCACCACCTACGGCTGCGTGGGGGCCTTCTCCTCCGGTATCGGCTACACCGAGATGGCGGCCATTTTGGGTACCGGGACATTGTGGGTGAAGATTCCGGAGACCATCCGCATCGTCATCGACGGCGTGCTGCCGGACAACGTGGCGTCCAAGGACGTCATCCTCCGCATCATCGGCGACCTGACCGCCGCCGGGGCGTCCTACTGCGCACTGGAGTTCTCCGGCTCCTGCGTGGAGGCCATGTCCGTCTCCAGCCGGATGACCATGTCCAACATGGCGGTGGAGGCAGGGGCCAAGTGCGCCCTGTTCACCCCGGACGAAAAGACGGCGGAATACTGTGAAGTCCCGCTGACGGAGGAGCTGTGCGCCCTCCATGGGGACGACGACGCCCGCTATATCCGCACCCTCCACTATCAGGCGGAGGAGCTGGTACCTGTGCTGGCCTGCCCCTCTCAGGTGGACAAAATTCGCCCGGTGAGCGAGCTGGCAGGACTGGAGATCGACCAGGTGTTCCTCGGCTCCTGCACCAACGGGCGGCTGGAGGACCTGATGGCGGCGGCGAAGATTTTGAAGGGGCATCAGGTGGCCCCCTTTGTCAAGCTCATCGTCACCCCGGCCAGCCGGAAGGTCTATCTCCAGGCCCTGGAGAACGGGACCCTGGACATTCTGGCGGCGGCAGGGGCCATCATCACCCACCCGGGCTGCGGCCTGTGCTGTGGCCGGACAGGGGGTATCCTCACCGACGGCGAGCGGGTGGTGGCCACCAACAACCGGAACTTCCTGGGCCGGATGGGGACCTCTAAGGTGGAGATCTTCCTGGCCTCTCCCGCCACCGCCGCCGCCTCCGCTATCGCCGGACGCATCGCCGTGCCGGAATGAAAGGTACGCAACGACAGAAGAAAACGAGGAGGACACTCCATGAGTATCCATGAGGAATGTGGCGTCTTTGGCTGCTGGGACCCCAAGGGGGACTGCGCCAAGACCACCTATTACGGGCTGTACGCCCTCCAGCACCGGGGCCAGGAGGCCTGTGGCATCGCCACCACCAACGACCGGGAACTGTCCTACTACAAGGACGTGGGCCTGGTGGGGGACGTGTTCGACGAGAAAAAGCTCCGGGAGCTGGGCGGGACCATGGCGGTGGGCCATGTCCGCTACGCCACCACCGGGGCGGGAAAGCGGGAGAACGCCCAGCCACTGACCCTGAAATACGTCAAGGGCACCCTGGCGGTGGTACACAACGGCAATCTGGTGAACACCGAGGCCCTGCGTCGGGAATATGAGTACAACGGGGCCATCTTCCAGACCACCTCGGACACGGAGATCATCGCCTACGCCATCGCCCGGGAGCGGCTGACCTGCCCCAGCGTGGAGGAGGCAGTGAGCCGGGCGGTGCGCCATCTGAAGGGGGCCTTCTCCCTCATCGTCATGAGCCCCCGAAAGCTCATCGCCGCCCGGGACCCCTGGGGCTTTCGTCCCCTGTGCATCGGAAAAAAGGGGGACGCTATCTTCTTTGCCAGCGAGTCCTGCGCCCTGGACGGGGTGGAGGCGGAGTATGTCCGGGAGGTGGAGCCGGGAGAGATCGTGGTGGTGGAGCCGCCTGACGAGAAAAACGGCCAGACCGCCTGCACCGTCCGCTCCATCCGCACCAACTGCCAGGGGATGAGCCACCTGTGTATCTTCGAGTACATCTATTTCGCCCGGCCGGACAGCGTCATCTGCGGGCAGTCTGTCCATGAGGCCCGGCGAAATGCGGGTCGCTTTCTGGCCCGCGAGTCCCCGGTGGAGGCGGACGTGGTCATCGGCGTACCCGACTCCGGCCTGGACGCCGCCATGGGCTACGCCGCCGAGTCCGGCATCCCCTACGGGGAGGGCTTTGTGAAAAACCGGTACATCGGCCGGACCTTCATCACGCCCAACCAGCAGAGCCGGGAGCAGGCGGTGCGCATCAAGCTGGGCGCGCTACGGAGCCAGGTGGCGGGGAAACGGGTGGTCATGATCGACGACTCCATCGTCCGTGGCACCACCTGCAAGGCGATCATCAGCCTGCTCCGTCAGGCGGGGGCAACGGAGGTGCATATGCGCGTCTCCTCTCCGGAGTTCATCGCCCCCTGCTACTTCGGCACTGACATCCCGGACAAGGAAAAGCTCATCGCCTGTCACTACTCCCTGGAGGAGATCCGGGAGATGACGGGGGCGGACTCCCTGGCTTTTTTGAGCCTGGAGGGGCTGCACCAGATCGCCCCGGATGCTCAGTGCGGCTTCTGTGGCGGCTGTTTCACCGAGCGGTATCCCATCCCCGCTGAGGAGATCGGCTGCGCCGCGCCGGGGTGTAAGTGAAATGAGAGAGACGGCGTCGGCGGAGGAATTCCCCGTCAAGATCATCGCCCGTATCCATACGGATTTTTCCACCAAATTTGGCGTCCCCCGGCAGAGCGGCCTGGTGGACGCCCTGCGGGGCGAGATCGTCTTTGAGCCGGACTACCGGAACCCGGACGCCCTCCGGGGCATCGAGGGATTCTCCCACCTATGGCTCATCTGGCAATTCAGCAAGGCGGTCCGTTCCCGCTGGAGCCCCACCGTCCGCCCGCCCCGCCTGGGAGGGAACGAGACGATGGGGGTCTTTGCCACCCGCTCTCCCTACCGCCCAAACCCCATCGGGTTGTCGGTGGTGAAGCTGGTGTCGGTGGAGAAACGGCCGGGGACAGGCCCGGTGCTGGTGGTCTCCGGAGCCGATCTGATGGACGGGACCCCCATTTTAGACATCAAGCCCTATCTCCCCTACGCCGACTGCCGCACGGAGGCCAGCGGGGGCTATAGCGACCAGGTCGAGCGGCGGGCGCGGGAGGTGGATTTCCCGGAGCCGCTGCTGGAGCGTATCCCCCAGGAAAAGCGGGAGGCGCTCATCGGCGTGCTGGCCCAGGACCCACGTCCCGCTTACCAGAGCGACCCCAGCCGCCGCTACGGTCTGACCTTCGCTGGCCGGGATGTGCGGTTCACGGTGGAGGGAGATGTCCTGACGGTGGTGGAAGTGGTCTCAGGACCGGAAAAAGAATAAAAAACAAACGAGTGGGTCAGGCGTTGTACCTGGTCCACTCTTTTTTGCAAAGCGATCGCCACGCCATCCGGCGCGGAGCCGAAGGGCGTGGCAACTGATATCTTATCCCAGCTTTTGCTCCAGCCGGGTCCGGATGGCGCGGAGGAATTCCAGAGAGCTGACCTTTTGGGCGGGGACGTCCCCCTCCCACATGGCGCAGAGGTCGCCGGTCATGACGCCGGATTCGATGGTTTCGATGGTGGCGGCCTCCAGGGCATCAGCATAGACCCCCAAGGCGTCTAGGCCGTCCAGCTCGCCCCGCTTCCGGAGGGCGCCGGACCAGGCAAAGAGGGTGGCCACCGGGTTGGTGGAGGTCTCCTCCCCCTTCAGGTACTTGTAGTAGTGGCGGGTGACGGTGCCGTGGGCGGCCTCATACTCGTAGTTCCCCTCCGGGGAGACGAGGACGGAGGTCATCATAGCCAGGGAGCCGAAGGCGGTGGAGACCATGTCGCTCATCACGTCGCCGTCATAGTTCTTGCAGGCCCAGATAAAGCCGCCCTTGGAGCGGATGACCCGTGCCACAGCGTCGTCGATGAGGGTGTAGAAATAGGTGATGCCCGCAGCCTCAAAACGGGCCTGGTACTCCGCCTCAAAGATCTCCTGGAAGATGTCCTTGAAAGTGTGGTCATACTGCTTGGAGATGGTGTCCTTGGTGGAGAACCGCAGGTCCTGCCGGGTGTCCAGGGCGTACTGGAAGCAGGAGCGGGCGAAGGAGCGGATGGAGCTGTCCTTGTTGAACTGCCCCTGGAGGACGCCGGGACACTCAAAGTCATAGACCGTCTCCCGGAAGCAGGTGCCGTCCTCGCCGGTGTAGACCAGCTCCGCCTTGCCGGGGCCGGGGACACGGTACTCCGTGGCCTTGTACACGTCGCCGAAGGCGTGACGGGCGATGGTGATGGGCTGCTTCCAGGTCTTGACCACCGGAGAGATACCCTTGACCATAATGGGGGAGCGGAACACTGTGCCGTCCAGGATGGCCCGGATGGTGCCGTTGGGGCTTTTCCACATCTGAGAGAGATTGTATTCCTTTACCCGCTGGGCGTTGGGGGTGATGGTGGCGCACTTTACCGCAATGCCGTACTTCTTGTTGGCGTTGGCGGCGTCGATGGTCACCTGGTCCTTCGTCTCCTCCCGGTGAACCAAGCCCAGGTCGTAATACTCCGTTTTCAGCTCCACAAAGGGGAGGATCAGCTCGTCCTTGATCTGCTTCCACAGAATACGGGTCATCTCGTCCCCGTCCATCTCCACCAGGGGAGTGGTCATTTTGATCTTTTCCATGAGGCACCCTCACTTTCCACCGGGCAACTGCCCTTCATGTATTTCTTTAGCAGTATAGCGTATAAAAGCGTCTGCAGCAATGGTCAG
>JAJBUB010000018.1 GCA_020860575.1 Clostridiales bacterium
TTGCTCCTGTGGCTGGGGGCGGGGCTGCTCTTCCCGGAGGACAGCTCTGGGAGCGGGCTGGTCCCGCTGGCCATCGCGGCCCTGGGAGGTGGAGCAGTCAGCGGGCTGCTCTCCGCATTTCACAAAAAGCGGAGAAAATGATTGAAATGTCCGGGATGAAGTGATATAATGAGGCCACTGGATATGATGAGAGGCTGAAAGGCCGTTTCCAGATGCGTGATCGTACAGAGGAGGGGAAACCATGAAGCACATTAAGACCCTGAACGGCGCTACCCTGAAGAAGAGCGCTTCCTACGGCGGCTGCGGCGAGTGCCAGACTTCCTGCCAGTCTGCCTGCAAGACCTCTTGCACCGTTGCCAACCAGCAGTGCGAAAACCAGAAGTGATCTCCGGCCGCAGCGGATCTTTTGGAGACGTATGGACACATTGGGGCTTCCGATGTGTCCATTCTTCTGTCTGCCTGCGGCGGGAAGGGGAGGAATAAAAATGGTACATACCTTTGTTGCGCTGGACTGCCCCATCGCCCTGGATGTGAACAGCGGCGCGGTCCATGTGCTGGATGAGATGACCTACCAGGTGCTCAGCCGGGTGGAGGGACTGGAATTTCTGCCGGAGCGCTGCCCGGAGGAGGTGGCGGAGGCGCTACCCTATGCCCGGGAGGAGATCGACGAGGTCTGGTCTGAGCTGAAGGAGCTGGAGGCCCAGGGGCTTCTGTTTGCGAAGGAGGACTATATCGACCCCCGGTGGGCCTATGTGAAGGACGCCCCGGTGAAGGCCCTCTGCCTGAACGTGGCCCATGACTGCAACCTCCGGTGCAAGTATTGCTTTGCATCCACCGGAGACTTCGGCACGGGCCGGAAGATCATGCCCTTTGAGACAGCGAAGCGGGCCATCGACTTTGTGGTTCAAAAGTCCGGCAAGCGCAGGAACATCGAGGTGGACTTCTTCGGCGGCGAGCCGCTCATGGCCTGGGATACGGTGACGAAGACGGTGGAGTATGCCCGCTCTATCGAGGGGCAGTACAATAAGAATTTCCGGTTCACCATCACCACCAATGGGATGCTGCTCAACCAGGAAAAGATCGACTACATCAACCGGGAGATGAAAAACTGCGTTCTCTCTCTGGACGGACGAAAAGAGGTCAACGATGATCAGCGCCCCACCGCCGGAGGCAACGGGAGCTTTGACCGCATCGTGCCCAAGTACCAGCAGCTGGTGGCGGGCAGGGGAGACCAGGAGTACTACGCCAGGGGGACCTATACGAAAAAGCATCCGAACTTTGCCGATGACGTCATGTACATGGCCCGGGAGCTGGGCTTCAAAAACGTCTCGGTGGAGCCTGCTACCGGAAAGCCGGGAGACCCCTACGCCATCACCGAGGCGGAGCTGGACGCGGCCCGAGCGGAGTATGACAAGCTGGCCTGGGAGCTGGTAGATCACCCGGAGATCAACTTCTTCCATTTCTTTGTGGACCTGCAGCAGGGTCCTTGCGTCATCAAACGGATGCGGGGCTGTGGCGCCGGCAGCGAATATGTTGCCGTCACGCCGGAGGGGGACATCTATCCCTGCCATCAGTTCGTGGGGAACGAGGACTTCAAGATGGGCAACGTCTATGAGGGGACCTTTGACGAGGAGCTGTCCAACACCTTTGCGGCGCTGAACATCTATACCAAGCCCGCCTGCCGGGAGTGCTGGGCCAGGTTCTATTGCTCCGGCGGCTGCGCGGCGGGGGGCTATAACGAGAACGGCGACCTGAAGCAGCCCTCTCACATCGCCTGTGAGCTGGAGCGGAAGCGGCTGGAATGCGCCATCGCCATCAAGGCGATTCGATCAAATTCGGCAAATTGACCAAAAGCTGCAAATACAGCCGGTATAATTACAGAACGTAATCAAAGCATAGCCCAGAAGGACACTGTAACCCTTCTGGGCTATATTTTGTTTTGAGATTCCGAAAAGAGTGCCATATCTTGTTTTAACGGCACAGGCTGACAGCAAATCGCAAGATCGTCGGTTCCAAAGTTTACATAACGGTGTTTACATAAAATTTCGGCATAATAGATAAAAATGGAAGAAATCCTAAAAAAGTATTGCACAAACCCACCCAGAAATGGTATAGTATGTATATTCCCTCAGAATCAGGGGTATATTCTGACCTTTTGCTGGTGGAGTTGACGGTGATGAGTGATTTTATGTTAGGCGTGATCGGCGCCGGGAATATGGGAAGCGCCATTTTGCGAGGGGCGCTCCGGGCGAATGTTATGTCACCGGATCAGGTTTGGATGTCAAATCCGCATACGGACAAGCTCAAACCGTTTGGTGATATGGGCGTCCACACGACGACCTCGAATCTGGAGGCGACCCAGAAGAGCGACATTCTTCTTCTGGCGGTGAAGCCTCAGGTACTCCCCGGCGTACTGGAAGAAATCGGCCCCTGCACATCCGGGAAGTGCGTCGTTTCCATCGCTGCTGGGATCTCCCGGGCCTGGCTCCAGGAGCAGCTGCCGGAGGCAAAGATCATCTGCGTCATGCCCAACACGCCGCTGATGCTGGGATGTGGAGCGTCCGCCATGACGGAGCAGGGGGATGTGCCGGAGGCGCAGTACCGGTTCGTGCGGCAGATGTTCGAAGCGGCCGGCCTGGTGGAGACGCTCCCCGCCGACAAGATCAACGACATTATTCCGGTCAGCGGCTCCAGTCCGGCCTTCTTTTTCCGCATGGCTGCTCTGATGGTGCAGGAGGCGGAAAAGCGGGGAATCGCCCCGGAGACGGCCCTCCGCCTGGCGGCCAAGGCTATGGAAGGCTCTGCCCGGATGCTGCTGGAGAGCGGACACACGGCGGCGGAGCTGGAGCGTCAGGTCTGCTCCCCCGGCGGGACGACGCTGGCGGCGCTGACGGCGTTCGACGAGCTGGGATTTGACCGGATGATCGAGGAGGCCTTTACCCGCTGCATCCGCCGGGCGGACGAGCTGGGAAAGTAATCTTCTACCGATTCCTCACCCTTCATAGACTGTGGAGAGGTGAGCGAATGAAGAGGCAACATTCCGGCGTCCGGGTGCTGACCGTTCCCGGGTCTCCCTACCGCCTGTCCTGGCTGCTGCTGACGGCCGGATTCTTGGCAGGGGCGGTCACAGGTCATGTCGCCGCCGGACTGGGATCGGAGCAGCTGACGCCCGTTCTGGAGCGTTGGGTGGAGGAAGCTGTCAGCCAGGGGACGGAGCCACAGCCCCTGTCTCTCCTGTGGCGGACGGCGCAGCCGGTGGGTCTGGCGGCGATCCTCAGCCTCAGCGGACTGGGAGTGATTGGTCTACCAGTGCTTGTGGGGTTCAGGGCTTTCCTGATGTCCTGTACCGTGTCCGCCTTTGTCCGCACCTGGGGTTACCCGTGGCTGGCGGCGGGTGCGGCGTGGGTCGGCGGGGACGACGGTATCCTGCTGGCAATGCTGCTGGCGGTGGCGGTGCCGGGATGGACGATATCCTGGGAGCTGGTCACCGGGCGGCGAAGAAATACAAAGCTGCCCCGACAGACGCCGGGGCGGTGCATAGGCTTCTGTCTGGCCGGGCTGGCGCTGACGGTAGTCTATGGATATCTGGTCTGGTATTGGCTGACGCCGATGCTGATGACCGGGCAGTAAACAGAAAAAGATCGAGAAGGCAAGCTATGATGCAGGTTGTGGATGAGTTTAAAAACTATTTGACAACTGAAAAGAAATCTTCTGCCAACACGGTCAGTTCCTATCTCCGCGACGTCAATCAATTTGCGGATTACCTGTCCCAACGGAAGGTGGAGCTTTCCACTGTGGACCAGGGCGAGGTGCAGGAATATGCCCAGTGGCTGAGCGGACAGGGGAAGTCTGCCGCCACCGTGACCCGGGCATTGGCCTCTCTGAAGTGCTTCTTCCATTGGATGGTGGAGCAGGGCAGACGGGAGGACAACCCGGCGGAGGGGGTCAAGACAGCCAAGGTGGAGCGGAAGCTGCCCAAGATCCTGACCAGCAAGGAGGTAGAGCTTCTGTTGGAGCAGCCGGAGTGCGTCGATATGAAGGGCTACCGGGATCACGCCATGCTGGAACTGCTCTATGCCACCGGCATCCGGGTCAGCGAGCTGATCGGTCTGAATGTGGACGATGTGTTTCTGACCGCCGGATTTATCCGCTGCAAGGGCAAGGACAAAAACCGGATCATCCCCATGTATCCCACCGCACTGAAGGCGTTGACCGACTACCTCCGGGACGTGCGGCCAAAGCTGGCAGTGGAAGGGGAGGAGGCGCTGTTCGTCAACATGAACGGCACCCGGATGAGCCGTCAGGGCTTCTGGAAGCTCATTAAGTATTATGGAGAAAAGGCGGGCATCCAGTCGGAGATCACCCCTCACACCCTCCGCCACTCCTTTGCGGCCCATTTGCTGGAAAACGGCGCGGACATCCACGCCATTCAGGAGATGCTGGGCCACGCGGATATCTCGTCCACTCAGGTCTATGCCAAGCTGGTCAATCAACACCTGAAGGATGTCTATACCAAGGCCCACCCGAGGGCCTGAACAGGTACATTATAAGCCCCCACCTGGGAGCGGCAGTACAGCCGTTTCCCGGGCGGGGGCTTTTTCAGCAGTCTATTGACAGGTCATCGGCCGCAGCAGGTCATGCCTGGTCGAAGGCCGGATTGGTGAGGTAGACGTTCTTCTGGTTCATCCGCTCCTTTGCCAGGGCGATGGCCTCGCCGAAGCGCTGGAAGTGAACCACCTCCCGCTCCCGCAGGAAGCGGATCACATCGTTCACATCCGGGTCGTCGGAGAGACGGAGGATATTGTCGTAGGTGACGCGGGCCTTTTGTTCTGCTGCCATATCCTCTGTCAAATCGCAGATCACATCCCCCTTGACCCCGATAAATGCCGCGGACCAGGGGAACCCGGAGGCGGTGGTGGGGTAGATACCGGCGGTGTGGTCCACAAAGTAGGTGGCAAAGGGACTCTGCTCCACCTGCTCATCGGTGAGGTTCCGGGTCAGCTGATGGACGATGGAGGCGATGATCTCCAGATGGGCAAGCTCCTCGGTGCCGATGTCGGTGAGCAGCCCCTCCAGCTCGGGATAGGGCATGGCGTACCGCTGGCTGAGGTAGCGCAGGGAGGCGCTCATCTCGCCGTCCGGGCCGCCGTACTGGCTGATGATAATAGAGGCCAGGCGGGGATTGCTGTTGTGAATTTTCACCGGGTACTCCAGCTTTTTGTCATAGATAAACATGGTTACGCCTCCTGCTGCCCGTTCCAGGGCCACGGCTCGCACAGCCAGCTGTAGCACTCGTTGGCCGCGGCGTCGGTCTGCTGAAGCGGTCCGTACTGCTCCTCATAGCTCGCCCGGGCGGTCTGCTCCATGGCGACATACTTCTGAAACAGCCGGAAGGCCTCCTGGTCGTTTTTGTGGGTGTCCAGGTACAGCCCCAGCTCGGTGACGACGAAGCAGAGGGCCTGCAGCTCGGTCAGGGGCGTTTTCGGCACCTCCGCCCCGTCCACCATCAGGTGGAAGGGGAGATCCAGACTGGGAAACAGCGTCCCCTGGGCCAGGGCCTCCTGGGCGCTGTACTTGGCGGCTCCGGTCTGCTGGAAGGGAACATAGGGAACGGCTAACGGTGCGCAGGAGGGCAGCGTGCCCTGATCTGTGGAGCAACCTGTCTGCTGTGTGCGCTCTTGATTCAAATGAAATTCCTCCTTTGACGTTGCTCTGAGCGACAGCGTCAGCCGTCGCTCAGACCATCCTATGCGCCCTTCGACAGAGTGTGACGATTTACGCTCTGTCGGCCTTTTGTCCGCTCCTGGGGCCTCTCGCCAGCTCCAGCCCGCCCATCACCAGCAGATAGACCCCGAACAGCGTCCGGAGCAGCCCTGTCTCCAGCCGGGTGGCCAGCCATGCGGAAGCGGCAGCGGTGACCACTCCGGCCCCTGCCGCCCAGTGGATGCCCCTTCTTTCCAAATACCCGTTCCGGGCATGGGCGGGGATGGCCCCGGCGGAGACCGGGAGAAAGTAGACCAGGTTGATGGCCTGGGCGGTCTGCTGCCCCACCCCTGCAAACAGGGTCAGCCACAACAGCAGTAGCGTCCCGCCCCCCAGCCCAAAGGCGGAGAGCCGCCCGGTGACGCCCCCGGCAATGAGGCCGGGGAGCCAGGGCCACAGAACAGGCCGCGTGGCCCGCCGGACAGCAGAAACAGGGCG
>JAJBUB010000072.1 GCA_020860575.1 Clostridiales bacterium
ACGACCCTCCGCTGCGGGGCGGGGGTCCCCATGCGGCAGGTGGCCTGCTTTGCCCAGCAGGAGGGGCTGACCGGGTTTGAGTTCGCCCATGGCATCCCCGGCTCCATGGGGGGCGGCGTGGTGATGAACGCCGGAGCCTACGGCGGAGAGCTGCAGCACGTGGTCACTCAGACCACCGCCCTGGATGCAGAGGGCAACCTCCATGTGTTCCGGGGAGAGGAGCAGCGCTTCGGCTACCGCCACAGCGTCTTTATGGAGCGGGAGCTGATCGTCCTGGAGTCCCTGGTGGAGCTGCAGCCCGGCGAACCGGACGCCATTCAGGCCCGGATGGACGACCTGCTCCGCCGCAGAAAGCGGACCCAGCCGTTGGAGTGGGCCAGCGCAGGCTCCACCTTCAAGCGGCCCCGTGGGGCCTACGCCGCCGCCCTCATCGACCAGTGCGGACTCAAGGGCTACCGGGTGGGGGGCGCTCAGGTCTCCGAGAAGCACGCGGGATTTGTGGTCAACCGTGGCGGGGCCACCTGCGCCGACGTGCTGGCCCTGACCGACCATGTGAAGGACGTAGTCTGGCAGCACACGGATTACCGGCTGGAGCTGGAAATTCAGCTGATGCTGTGACGATAGAATAACGGATATACCCCAGGCAGATAAAGCGCAGACAACAGGAGGTAGGAAAGATGCAGTTTATCATTATTTCCGGTCTCTCCGGCGCCGGAAAGAGCAGAGCGGGAGAATTCCTGGAGGACGCGGGCTTCTACACCGTGGACAATATGCCCGCGGCGCTGATGCCCCGCTTCGCGGAGATGGCCCTGGACGGCACCAACAGCAGCTATGAGCGGGTGGCCATGGTCAGCGACGTCCGGGGGGGACACGACTTTACCCCCCTGTTCCGGGCCATGGACGAGATGGAGGCCATGGGCTGCGACTGCAAGCTGCTGTTTCTGGAGGCCTCCACCCAGGCGGTCATTATGCGCTACAAGGAGACCCGGCGGTCCCACCCCCTGGCGGAGCCGGGGGAGAGCCTGGAATCCGCCATCCGCCGGGAGAAAAAGCTGCTGGAGCCGGTCCGGGCCAGGGCGGACTACATCCTGGACTCCACCGACTTCAACACCACCGCCAAGCTCCGCTCGGCGCTGCTGGAAATGTTTGGGGAGGTTGCGGTCACGGAGCGGACGTTCCAGGTGACGGTGGAATCCTTCGGCTTTAAGTACGGCATCCCCCTGGACGCGGACTGGGTGATGGACGTGCGGTTTTTGCCCAACCCCTTCTACGTCCCGGAGCTGCGGCGCAGGACGGGGCTGGACCAGGAGGTCTCCGATTTCCTGGAGGGTTATAAGGAGACCCACGAATTTGAACAGCGGATGGAGGATATGCTCCGTTTCCTGCTCCCGCTCTACGAGGAGGAGGGGAAGAGCAACCTGGTCATCTGCATGGGCTGCACCGGCGGCCGGCACCGGTCTGTGGCCATGGCCCACGCCGTGGCGCAGATGGTGGAGAGGATGGGCTACGCTGCCACCGAGCAGCATCGGGATATCAACCGGGAGCGAAAATAGATGAACACGGAACGATGGCGCATCTCCTCGGATGGCGGCCCCCACATCGTCGCCATCGGCGGCGGGACGGGGCTGTCCACCATGCTGCGGGGCCTGAAATACTATTCCAGAAATATCACCGCCGTGGTGACCATGGCGGACGACGGCGGCGGCTCCGGCATGCTGCGCCACGACCTGGGGATGCCCCCACCGGGGGACCTGCGCAACTGCCTCCAGGCCCTGGCCAACGTGGAGCCGGTGATGGAGGACCTGCTGGCCTACCGGTTCCAGGACGGGAGCCTGGCGGGGCAGAGCTTCGGCAACCTCCTGCTGGCCGCCCTGGACGGCATCTCCGACTCCTTCGAGGAGGCGGTGGAGCGGATGAACCAGCTCCTGGCTGTCACCGGGCAGGTGCTTCCCGTCACCAGCGAGAACGTGAACCTGGTGGCGGAGATGGAGAACGGCACCTCCGTCCGGGGGGAGAGCAAAATTTTCAGCTTCAAGCGGTCCCAGCACTGCCGCATCCAGCGGGTGCGCATGGAGCCGGAGGCTCCCCCGGTGCTGCCCAAGGTGATCGACGCGCTCCGGGAGGCGGACGTGATCGTTTTGGGGCCGGGGAGCCTGTACACCAGCATCATCCCCAACCTGCTGGTCCCCGGGGTGGCGGACGCTGTGGCACAGTCCCAGGCCCTGCGCATCTACGTCGCCAACATTATGACCCAGGAGGGGGAGACGGAGGGGTACACCCTCTCCGAACACCTCCAGGCCCTGTTTGACCACGGACGGCCGGACATGGTGGACCTGTGCCTGGCCAACTCCGCCGACATCCCGGAGGAGGTCCGCCAGCGCTACCGGACGGAGAACGCCCAGCCCATGCTGGTGGACGGAGACGCTGTCCGGGCCATGGGGGTGGAGCTGATCTGCGAGCCGCTCTCCGACGAGACGAAGCGGTACAAGGCCAGACACGACTCCATGAAGCTGGCCCGGGCCATCCTGGACGTGGTGGAGGATCGGTGCGTCCGCACCTGGACGGATCAGGGAGTGCGCTATGTCAGAGAACGATGACCGCTTCCCGGAGGGATTTCCGGAGAAGAGCGCCCCATGGGGGGACAACAAAACCTTTTCCAGCATGGCAAAGGAGGAGCTTTGCCGGGAGCGGCTCAGCCGCCCCTGCTGCACCCGGGCGGAGGCCTACGGGGTGCTGCTGTTCTGCAACGGCTTTTCCGGCGACGAGGTACGCATCGTCACCACCTCTCCCGCCGTGGCCCAGCGGCTGCCACGGCTGTTTCGCCGCGCCTTTGGCGTCCGGTTCGACCGGCAGCCGGTGGAATACGCCCGGGGAAAGCAGATCTTCGCCGTCACCGACCCGGCCAAGCTGGGCCGTATCCTGGATACCTTCGGCTATGACCACGGCCAGGTGTCCCATCACATCAACTACGCCGTCCTGGAGGAGAGCTGCTGTCAGGCGGCCTTTTTCCGGGGCGCATTTTTAACCGCCGGGTCCATTATGGACCCCCGGCAGCGGTACCACCTGGAGCTGACCACCTCCCACTACGCCGTCTCCCGGGAGCTGGCCCCCCTGCTGGCGGAGATGGATTTCCACCCCAAGACCACCACCCGCCGGGGCAACTATGTGACCTACTTCAAGCAGAGCGAGGCCATCGCGGACTTTCTCACCGCCATCGGCGCGCCCCTGTCCGCCATGGAGCTGATGAACGCCAAGCTGGAGAAGAACATCATGAACGGGGTGAACCGCCGCTCCAACTGCGACATGGCCAATCTGGACAAGGCGGTGGCCGCCGCCCAGGGACAGATCGCCGCCATCCGCACCCTCCGGAGCAGTCCCCGTTGGGACGCCCTGCCGGAAAACCTGCGGGACACGGCGGAGCTGCGCACAGAGCATCCGGAGCTGTCCCTGAGCCAGCTGGCGGAGCTGGCGGGGGTGTCCAAGTCCTGCCTGAACCACCGCCTGCGCAAGCTGATGGAGCTGGCGGAGGACAGCGCTCAATAAAAGATTCTTACCAAAGAGGAGGCAGCCGGATATGGAAGCACTGGACTACCTGAAAGGCGCTGTCACCGACGGCATGACGCTGGATGAGCTTGTGGATGCCTTTGAGCGGATGTGCCAAATACCCATTGCGGACGATTCCGTCCGGCTCGATACGGGACGTGTCTCCTTAAACGGGGAGAGGTTATTCCGTTTTTCAATGGTGCGAGTGTTCCCTATAGAGCACCCCAGCGAGGACAAAGAATATACGCAAATTCATTTGGATATCCTCTATCCGGCTAAACGCCTGAATTGGTCAATGCCGAATTCTGTGTGGAGCGACCAGCTGAACCAGTCCATTTTTTCCTATATCCGCTCGTCCAAAGCCTTTGGCCTTGCCAGGCAGGAGAACATCCTGGGGGTAAAGATTTATATGGATGAGATGTAATCTGTTACCCTTGAAACGATACCAGAAACAGGAGGGAAATCATGTCCTTTGCCCATCTACACGTTCATACGGAATTTTCCCTCCTGGACGGCGCCTGCCGCATCCAGGAGCTGGTCCGGCGGGTCAAGGCCCTGGGCCAGACCTCGGTGGCCATCACCGACCACGGCAATATGTACGGCGTGGTGGACTTCTACAAGGCGTGCCAAAAGGAGGGCGTCCATCCCGTCATCGGCTGTGAGGTGTATGTGGCCCCCAGGACCCGGTTCGACAAGAACCACGACCTGGACACGGGGGCCAGGCACCTCATTTTGCTCTGCCGGAACGAGACGGGCTACCGCAACCTCTCCTACCTGGTCACCCAGGCCAATCTGGAGGGGTTTTATATGCGCCCCCGCATCGACCTGGACCTGCTGCGGGAGCACCACGAGGGCCTCATCGCCCTGTCCGCCTGCCTGGCCGGGGAGATCCCCCGCCGTCTGCGCAACGGCGACTACGCCGGGGCGGTGGAACACGCCCGGATGATGAAGGAGCTGATGGGGGAGGGGAACTACTATATCGAGCTTCAGGACCACGGCCTGGCCGAGCAGCGGGAGATTTTGCCCCAGCTGGTCCGTCTGGCCCGGGAGCTGGACATCCCCCTGGTGGCCACCAACGACGCCCACTATCTGACCCAGGAGGACGCCCAGGCCCAGGACGTGCTCATGTGCATCCAGACAGGCAAGACGGTGGACGACCCGGACCGGATGAGGTTCGGCAGCGAGGAGTTCTACATCAAGTCGGAGGAGGAGATGCGCGCCCTGTTCCCCGACTGCCCTGAGGCCATCGACAACACGGAGAAGATAGCCCAACAGTGCCAGGTGGACTTCCAGTTCGGGGTCTACCATCTGCCGGAGTTCCGCTACCCGGAGGGCTACGACGGGGACAGCCTGATGGAGAAGCTGTGCCGGGAGGGCTACGCCCGGCGGTACCCCACCGACCCTCCCGGCTACCGGGAGCGGCTGGAATACGAGATGAACATGATCCGCACCATGGGGTTTGTGGACTACTTTCTCATCGTGGCGGACTTTGTGGGCTACGCCAAAAGTCAGGAGATCCCGGTGGGGCCGGGGAGAGGCAGCGCCGCCGGTTCCATGGTGGCCTATTGCATGGGCATCACCGACGTGGACCCCATGAAGTACGACCTGTACTTCGAGCGGTTCCTCAACCCGGAGCGGGTCACCATGCCGGATATCGACATGGACTTCTGCTACCGCCGGAGAGAAGAGGTCATCGACTATGTGAAGCGCACCTACGGGGAGGACCATGTGGCCCAGATCGTCACCTTCGGCACCCTCCAGGCCAAGGGGGTGGTGCGGGACGTGGGCCGGGTCATGGGCATGAGCTACGGCGACGTGGACCAGATCGCCAAGCAAATACCCAACGGCCTCCACATGACCCTGGACGACGCGCTGAAGCTCTCCAAGCCCCTCCGGGACCGGTACGAGAGCGACCCCCAGGTACACCAGCTCATCGACACCTCCCGGAAGATCGAGGGCATGCCCCGCCACGCCTCCAAGCACGCCGCCGGGGTGGTCATCACCCGGAAGCCGGTGTATGAGTACGTCCCCCTGGCGAAGAACGACGAGAGCGTGGTCACTCAGTATATCATGACCACCCTGGAGGAGCTGGGCCTGCTGAAAATGGACTTTCTGGGCCTGCGCAACCTGACCATCCTGGACGACGCCCAGAAAATGATACGGAAAAAGGTCCCGGATTTCGACCTCCACAACATCCCGGAGGACGACCCGGACACCTTCCGGATGCTCCAGGAGGGGCATACGGCGGGGGTGTTCCAGATGGAGTCCGCGGGCATGACCGGGGTGTGCGTCCAGATGAAGGCCTCCAGCATCGAGGACCTGACCGCCATCGTGGC
>JAJBUB010000022.1 GCA_020860575.1 Clostridiales bacterium
GCTCTTTGCTCTGGGTGCAGGGATGAAATGCCCTGGTCGCCCAGCGTACAGAAAAGCTGCTGGTGGCAGGTTTTCTGTAGGGGTTAAGGGGCAACGTCTCTTAGCAGGTTGAGGGCGGCAGCCTTCAGGGGCCCCCGGCAGAACCTCCCCTTCGGGGATTTCCTGCGGTCACAGTCGAAGCGGTTCCGTTGGGGAGAGGACGAGCAGCGGAATGAGTGAGACCTGCCGCTTGCAGCGGGGCGAGGGATATGGAGCCTGCGAGGACGAGGGTCAAGGGTGAAACGCCTTGGCAGGTCGAGGGCAGCCAGCCCCGCCCAGGTAGGATTGATGCGTGCGTCAATCCGTACTAGGTATTACCTGGCGCAGTTGTGGCCCTATTTGCGTGGTACACACAAGCCAGGTTGGCAGCAAAGCTGCCCTATCCCCTTCGGGGAAATTTGAAAAGAGGAGGATAAACACACAATGAAACTGACACGACACAATGGGCGCTCCGGAAAAAACGGCACCTATAATCCCAAACACAATGACCGCCAGTTCGATCTGGAGAACAGCGAACACATCGACGCTGCTCGGGCAAAGGGTAATGTCTATTGGGATTGTTACAACGGCTACCGGGCGTTTGCAGAAAACGAGAATGAAACAGAGCTGGCTGACACATTCGAGGATGTGGAGCGGCGTTATTATGCTCACCACTATGACAGCTTCGTGGAGGGGCAGAACGCCAGGAATGCAAAGAACCGGCACACAGAACGGAACCGCACCACTGATGAAATCAGAAAAAATAAAAAGACATGTCCGGAGGAGACAGTCTACCAGATTGGCACGATGGAAGAACACGCACCACCGGAAGTTCTCTTACAGATCGTCACGGAATTTATTTCGGAAATTGATAAACGGTTTGGCTCCCATGTCCACACACTGGACTGGGCGCTCCATCTGGATGAGAGCAGTCCGCATATCCATGAGCGCCATGTATTCGATTGTGAAAACCGATATGGCGAGGTCTGTCCCCAACAGGAGAAGGCTCTGGAGGCGCTGGGGTTCGAGCTGCCGGAACCGGACAAAAAAGCGGGAAGGTATAACAACCGGAAGATGGTCTTCGATTCCGCCTGCCGTGTCCTACTGTTCGAGATCGCCAAAAAGCACGGGCTTCATCTGGAGGAAGAACCGGAGTACGGAGGCCGCAAGTATCTGGAGAAGCAGGATTTCATTCTGGCCAAACAGAAAGAGCAGATCGCGCATCGGGAACAGGAAATCCAGCGGCAGGGAGAACAGATCAAAAGTCAGGTCACAACACTGGTCAAACAGGACTCGGCTATCCGCCACAACGCCGATGAAATCGCCGGTCAGGAGGAAAAGCTGAGTGAGTTGACCATCCTGTATTGTCGGCTCAGCAATGAGGACGCCCTGGATGGGGAATCGAATTCGATACAGAATCAAAGAACTTTATTAACTAAATATGCTACAGAGCATGGCTACACCAACCTGAAAATTATGGTGGACGATGGCTATACTGGGACGAATTTTGATCGTCCCGGCGTACAAGAAGGCTTCGAGCTCGTGAAGCAAGGGCTTGTGGGCTGTTGGCTCGTAAAAGACCTTTCTCGTTTTGGTAGAGATTACCTGACGGTTGGGCAGTATACGGACATCATCTTTCCCAGTTATGATGTGCGCTTTATTGCCGTCAATGATGGGGTAGACAGTGAGCGTGGCGATGCAGACGGCTTCTCCGCAATCAGAAATCTGTTCAACGAGTGGTATCCCAGGGACACCAGTAAGAAGGTGCGAGTCGTATTCCGGCAAGAAGGAACCAGCGGTAAGCATCTTGGCAAACCGCCCTATGGATACCGGATTGACCCAGAGGACAAAGACCATTGGATCGTTGACGAGGACGCTGCCCCTGTTGTCAAGCGCATTTTCGCTCTGTCTATTGCTGGCAAAGGCCCAGGACAGATTGCCCGCATTTTGGAACAGGACAAAGTGCTGACTACAAAGGCTCTGTATGCAAAGCAGTCTGCAAACCATCCTGACAAGAAGAAGCGTAGAAAAATGCCAGAGCGCCCCTATCACTGGAGCGAACAGTCAGTTGTCGGTATCCTTGAGCGGATGGAGTACACCGGTTGCACCTGCAACTTCAAGACTTATTCTAAGTCCTACAAGCTGAAGAAACGGATTCCAAATGCCGTGGAAGATATGTGTATCTTTCCGAACACGCAGGAGGCTATTGTTTCGCAGGCACAGTGGGAACGGGTGCAGGAACTACGGAAAAACAAACGCCGTCCGACTAAGGCAGAGCGACAGGGTCTGTTTTCCGGGCTTCTGTTTTGTGCCGACTGCGGGAGCAAGCTGCATTTTGCAACCTGCAAAAGCTTTGACGGCAAGCAGGATCACTACGTCTGTGCCAATTATAAGAGCAACCGGGGAACCTGTTCCGCTCATTATATCCGGGAGGATGTGCTGCGGGAACTGGTGCTGGAGCGCATTCAGGCGGTCAATGGCTATATCCGTCAGGATGTGGAAGGGTTCCAGGAAGAATGGCTGCAATGTAGCAGAGACGCACAGGAGAAAAGTATCCGGGCAGACAAGAAACGTCTGGAGCAGGCCAAAAAGCGGCTTTCCGATTTGGATCTCATCATCTCCCGGCTTTATGAAGACCATGTTCTCGGAAAACTGAGTATGGAACGATACCAGAAGATGGCCGCCAACTATGAAGCAGAGCAGGAACAGTTGAAGCTGGAGATTGGTGTCACAGAAGATTGGGTAGAAACCAGAGAAGATATGGACGACAACGTGGATGCGTTTATCGCCTTAACAGAGAAGTATGTGGATGTGACCGAGCTGACCCCGACGATCGTAAACGAGTATATCAAGAAGATCATCGTCTACGCCCCTGATAAATCCAGCGATAAGCGTCAGCAGAAGATTCAGATCATCTTTAACTTTGTCGATGAGGTGGATATTCCCTCCATCGCAGAGCCTATCGTCTATGAAAGACCGGCAAATAGCAGAAAAACGGCGTGACCTTCGGGTCACACCGTTCTCTGCCTGCCGCATGACAAAAATAGTTACTTGTCACTATTAAGCCTTGTGTAGCAAAGACTTTTCCCGTTTTCCGTGTACCACATGTGTACCACACCGTTAAATTTGACACACAGCTTTTTTCAACGGTTCCAGGTCGACGTGGGTGTAGGTATCGGCAGTGAAGGAATAGTCTGTGTGTCCCATAAGGTGCTGTATTTCGAGCGGCGGGACGCCCTTGGCTGCCAGCTGGGAGGCGAAGGTGTGGCGGGTGCAATGAGGATTCAGCAGCCGCACCCCGGCGGCCTGGAGTGCCGGATAATAGCAACGCTCCCGGAACGTTTTGGCGGAGTAGCCCTTGCCGTTCTCCTGACAGATCAGTCGCTCGCCGCCCTTGGCGAGCCAGGAGCGGACGATGGGCACGCTGGTCGGGTGGATGGGCACCACCCGGTTTCGGCCTGCGTCGGTCTTCAGGCCGCCCCTCAGCACGTTTTCTTCCAGGTCAACGGAGAAGCGGTCCAGAGCCAGGAACTCCGAAATGCGCAGGCCGGTTTTGATCATCATATAGACGCAGTCCGCAAACGGGACACCGGCTTCCGCCGCCTGCCTGATCTTCTCCACCTCAACATCGGAGAAATGCTCCTTCTCCACCCGCTCCTTCTTCGGGAGCCGGACGAAGTCGGCGTAGTTCTTGTCCACGATATCATTCTGGAGGGCGTAGTCCAGGATCTGCTTCATCAGGCTGCGGATCTTCTCCAGGGTGGAACGGCCAGCCCGGACGGGCGGCTTGGGCTTCTCCCCCTTTTTGTGAGGTGGTCGATATGTGGCCGTGTCGATGATCCGCTGGAGCTGTCCGGTACGGGTGGCGGCCACCTTCAAGGTGTGCAGGGGCGCCATATACTGCCAGGCGGAATTATAGTTCGCCGTCAGCTGGGGCGACCAACTCGGCGAGTTGATGGCTCGCCATTCTGCATAGAGCATTTGCCAGGTCATGTCCTCCTTGGGGAGCGGGTCCGCCCGGTAGACGGCCAGAGCCAGCTCAGCCTCTTCATAGGTGGCGTAATAGCCCACATACTTCGTCTGGCGCTGCCCTGTCGCCGGGTCCCAGCCCAGGGTGAGCAGAGCGGCGTAGGGCTTGCGGCGGTTCCCGGAGAGCTTTTTCACCGTCCCCGCCCCGTTGGGTCGTTTCATGGAAATTCCTCCTTCCATTTCGGGAAAATGATGCTATAATGGAAGGGTAGTAATCTCTGAGCATGATTTTACTACCCTTTTTCCCCTCTTGGTGCGCCAACACCGGGAGGGGATTTTTTATTTCAGCTCCAGTGCGTCGGTCAGCTCGTGGAACAGAGGGCAGAACCGCTGCTGGATCAGCGTAAAGACCCGCCGGGCAGTGGCCTCGTCATAGATATGGGAGGTCATGTTGCGGGATTCCAGCAGCTCCAGCCAGGCGGCCTCGTCGTTGAGCAGGCCGCAGGCGTAGGCCTGACGCATGACCCCCTTGGGGCTGTTGATGCCCTCGGTGAAGCCCTGGTCGATCAGGTATTCCCGGACGGTTTTCCAGGCCAGCTCGGTACAGAACTCGAACCGCTGGATCACGCCGTCCCGGACGCTGTCCAGGTGATACTCCTCGTAGTCGGCCAGGGCCTGCTCCAGACGGTCCACAGCCTGGAGCAGCTTACTTCCCTTCTCGGTGAATTTATCCATAATCGTCACGCCGTCCTTTCTGATGTTTTCCAGCAGTTTGGGGTCGGTGTCCTCCCGGACATAGACCAGGTCAAACTCCAGCAGCGTGGGCAGCTCGTCCAGCTCCGCCCGAAAGAGATAGAAGCTGTCCTCCGGGGCGCCGAACACCGCAAGGTCAATGTCGCTGCGCTCTCTGGCGTCCCCTCTGGCCCGGGAGCCGTAAAGAACTACCTGCTTTGCCCCCAGCCGTCGTCCGATGGCGGCGACGCTGCGATAGATAGATGTTAAGTCCTGATTCATGTGAGATGATTCGCCTCCTGTTCTGGCTCCTCTGGTTGTGGGCCGGGGGAATTTTGTGTAATATTTGTGTATATGGCTTGACAAATACACAATTAGTGTGTATAATAATGAATGTAAGGAGGGCCAGCCACATGAAAAGACGGGACTTAATCAAGCTGCTGGAGAGGAACGGATGGTGGTACAAAAGGGACGGCGGAAATCACGACATCTACACGAACGGCGTTGACAATGAGCCGATTACCCGAAAGAAGGAAATCAAAGAATCAGTAGCCAAGGCAATCATTAAACGGCGGGGGCTGAAATAATCCCCCGCCCCCAAACGGGGCAATTCTCAGAACGGAGGTATTTTTATGGTAGTGATTTATCCGGTGGTATTCACCCGGCTGGACGATGGGTATATGGTCTATGTGCCCGATCTGGAGTGTAATACCCAGGGCGAAAGCCTGGCTGATGCAATCGAAATGGCCCGGGATGTGATCGGCCTGATGTGCATGGATATGGAAGACGAGGGAAAGCAGCTTCCCGGAGCCTCCGAGCCTTCCGCTTTCCACGCAGAAAGCGGCGAGATCGTCTCCCTGGTGGATGTGGACGTGGACGCATACCGGCGGGCCCATAATCAACGGTCTGTACGGCGCAACGTCAGCCTTCCCTGTTGGCTGAATGAACGGGCCGACCAGGCGGGGCTGAACGTCTCCGCAATTTTGCAGGCCGCACTGAAACAGGAATTAAATCTCTGACCGGTTCTCCCCCAACCGCTCCGGCTTACCGTCGCCGGGGCGGCCTTTTTATTCCCTTTTGCCTTCCTCCGTCGTCTCATCCTCTCCTTCGGGGAGCTCCTCCAGGAAGGCTTGCAGCTCCGTGATCCATGCCGGGCGGTAGTCGCCTTTGAGGAGCAGCTCCCCGTTGCGGTACTCCGCCACCTCCACAAAGCCGTTATAGTTGTCGTAGAAGGTAGCCTCGTCGCAGTAGGGCAGCACCTGGGCGACAGCCTCCCAACGAGTGGAGAAGCGGCGGCGGACGGTCTGCTCCGGGATGTCGTGGCCCCCGTGGGCGACCCGGTTCTGGATGCGTTGCAGGCTCTCCTCCAGGCTGTCCAGGCCCACATAGAACAGGCGGATGCGGTAGCCGGCTGCGGAGGCGGCCTGGGCGGTGGTAAAGCCGCTGAGGGTGGTCTCCTGGGTGAAGCAGACGCCCTTTCGGATACACTCCCGGATGCGGCGGACGGCGATCCGGTCTCCCTTCAGGTTGTCGCCCCCGGCCCTGGTCGCTGTGAGCTTGTCCACGTCGATGATGATGCCCAGGTCGCTGAGCTGGCCCTTGAGGACGCCGGTCAGGGAGCTTTTCCCGGTCCCGTTGATGCCCCCGATGATGGTAAAGGTCTTCACGGCTTATCCTCCTCTGCGCCCCGATGCAGCGCCGTCTTCTGATATTTCCCGGAGGTGACCATGTCGTCGGAGATGTCCACCAGCTTTTGCAGGCCCTGGGCGTTGAGCTGCCGGGCGTTGCGGTTCAGCTCGTCCAGCTGGGGGTCGGTGTCGGTGATGGTGAGGTGCATACCAGCAATATCCGCCATCCGCTCAATATCGGAACGTCCGGTCAGATAATCCATATCAACATTGAAAATGTCGGCGATTGCCTCACAGGTTTCTAAATCTGGTTCTCGCTTTCCTGTCTCATACATTCCCACAGCACTCCGGGAAATGCCGAGCAGTACCGCAA
This sequence comes from Clostridiales bacterium, assembly GCA_020860575.1. Classification (GTDB taxonomy): domain Bacteria; phylum Bacillota; class Clostridia; order Oscillospirales; family Oscillospiraceae; genus Onthomonas. Next base: position 6,721 of record JAJBUB010000022.1, read on the forward strand.
GCTGATCCTGAGAGATACCCTTTTCCATGCGAAGCTGCTTGATTCGTGCAGCGTAAATTGTCACTTCGACCGCCTCCTCTTGTGTCATGAGTCCATTATATCACAGAACGTGAAACAGTCAAGAAAAATATGTCACAAAATGTGTTGACAATCTGAGATGGCGTGATATAACAACAGTAGTCACATATTGTGACATTCAATGAGGAGGTGAGTTCACAGTGGACAGCGAACGGATTGCCAAAAAGCTGATTGCGTTACGGGGCAGCAAAAGTCGAGAAGAAGTTGCAAACGCCCTTGGAATCAGCATTTCGGCAATTGGAATGTACGAAACCGGGGCACGAATCCCCCGGGATGAACTAAAGGCCAAAATCGCCCGGTACTATGACACATCTGTCGAGTATATTTTTTACTCCTGAGTGTCACAAAACGTGGCCCGCCCCGCCAAGTGACGGAAAAATCCCCTCCCATAGCAGGAGGGGCGAGGAGGTGAGGAAAATGCAATTCGGAAATATCGAAGCAGAGCGCAGCCGGAATGGGCTGACACGCACCGAGTTAGCGTCCAGAATCGGTGTTTCCCTGACTACCTATAAGCGGTATATGATAGGTGAAACACCTATCCCGTCGGATAAGCTAATCGCTCTTGCCCGTGCTTTCGACTGTACCACAGACTATCTGCTTGGACTGGACAGCGAAGCAAGAGTGGGCGGCAAGACGTAAAATCTGCCACCCACCAGAACCATTAGACCTGTTCAAAAAATTTTAAACGCTGTTTGCATTGTTTGTAAAACTCGCATTTTGTTGCGTCTTCCCGTTGAGAACAGTGCATCTCTGCAAGCTGTCCGGCTATCTGCCCGTTCCGCATTTTGCGACCCTTATAAGTTCCGACAACGGCGGCTTCCGTTTCGGTATCAAGGCAGATGAGCGTATCGCCCTTCTCAAATGTGGACATATAAACCTCCTTCCCGTCGGGATTTGATTTCACACGACAGGAAAGAGTATACTCCATATTTATCGCAAAAGCAACGGATTTTAATGGTTTGGCGAACAAACCGGCATGCAAGCGTAAATTGCCAACCCCGCCAAGTGACGGCGGGAGAAAGGAGGGGAGGATGTGAAGAAAGTCCTCTGGGATTACATCATCCCATCGCTTGTATCCATTGCAACAGTATTGGTATTCCATGCAGTACTGCTTCTGTTGCAAGTGTGACCACGATGGGGCAGAGAATGGATTTCAGGAAGGTGTCCCGGCGCTCCTGGCCGCTGTATTCCGGCCAGTGTCGGCCCTGGTCGGTCAGCTGGTATGCGCCGACGCCACAGGGTTCGATGAAGTGGGCCTCTTCCAGCCGGTTCAGACAAGCCTCCACTTCGTTGAAGTCCATGTCCTGTGGAAACCGCATCTTTTTCACAACATAGTAGCGGCCACCCTGAAAGGATGGCTCAGAAGAACGGAATACATTCAGGACACGCTTGGCAGATTTACTCAGGTATTCCATAAGATCATCTCCTTTGCCACCATTGTAGCAGAGGAAGGACAAACCGACAAGGAGATATAACCATGAGTAACATTTACGGAAATGAGGAGTTCGGCTTTGAAGCCCTCTCCACCACATCCTTCACCGACCAAGGCTACAAGGTCGTCGTCCAGGTCGTCCGGCTCAACCAGGAGGCCATCGTCAGCTATTACGACGCCGCCCGAGAGGGCGCAAAGGTGGACTTCGAGAACCGGGTGCTGGCCCTGCTGGGCTGCGAATTCATCGACGGCCGCCGCCCCCGGGGCGCCACCGTGACCCAGTGCGTCAGCGAGATCTTCACCGTGGTCACCATGGAGCGGGTGGAGGAGGGGACAGAGCCATGACTGACGAGGAGCTGCTGGCGATGGACTGTATCACCGCCCGGGACGCTTCGGAGTACTTACACATCAGCCAACAGGGCTGCCGGGCGCTGGCCCGGTCAGGCCGGATCGGCGAGCCGGTGGGGATGACCAACCGGGTAATCTTCCAGCCTTACAAGATGATCCGCTTCAAGCGGGGAGACAACGAGGAGCAGCAGATGAAGCGTCTGGCGGAGCTGCTGGAGGAGACGGGGATCACCGGCATTGCGGCCAAGCTGGCCACGGCCATTATCCAGGTGGCCCAACAGGAGACCGGCCAATGACGCCGGGACAAAAAAAGCGCCCCCGCCGGAGGGACCAACTCCAGCGAGGGCAGGATAGCGACAGGACAAAGAGCCGCTGTGGATATTATACCACGGCGAGAGGGTTGGAGGCAACAAAAAATGAACTGGACAAAGGCCACGGTCAATCTGATCTATCAGACCGTGGGCGACCGGCAGCAGGCGTGTGATTACCTGCTGGCCGCCCTGAAAACAGCCTTCGACGGCGGACAGATCACCGCCGGAAACTACCTGATGCTCCGGCAGTACATCTTCCGCCGGGCATACAACTGAAAAAGGAGAATGGAACATGGACAAGTACGATACTTACCGCTACGCCGAGGCCGACGTAGAGGTGCTGAAGATGGTCAACGACCACAACCGGGAGACGGAGCAGGCCCGCAACGAGCGGGAGGCCCGGAAGAAAGCCCGGCAGCTCTCCCGTATCCTTGGCAAGCTGGCAGCGACGGTGTTCTGTGTGCTGCTGCTGACGGCGGCGATCAGGGGCTACTCCGGCCTTCCCGTGACCGCCCTGTGCGTCGTGGGTACCCTGGTGAGCGCCTCCGGCCTGGCTGAGGCGATGTGGAGGGGGGCGAAGTGACCCACGAGCGACAGGTCACCCTCCTCCGGCTGACGCTGGAGCGGTTCAAGGGGGTGGAGCGGCTGGAGCTGGACTTCGGCGGTAAGAGCGGTACGGTCTACGGGCGCAACGGCACGGGCAAGAGCAGCATCTACGACGCCTGGGCCTGGCTGATGACCGGCAAAGACAGCGGGGGCCAGACCCTGGCGGACGTGAACGGGTGCAGCATCAAGCCCCTGGACGGGGAGGGCAATGTCCTGGATCACGCCGCCCACACCGCCGTCACCGGCGTTCTCTCGGTGGACGGACGGGAGCTGACCCTCCGGCGGGAGTATTACGAGAAGTGGACCCGGAAGCGGGGCCAGGCGGAGGAGAGCTACGACGGCAACACCACCGACTACTTTGTGGACGGCGTGCCGGTGCAAAAAAAGCTCTATGACGAGACGGTGGCCCAGATCGCCCCGCCGGAGCAGTTCCGGGTGCTGTCCGATCTGTACACCTTCGCCAGCCTGGACGACAGGAGCCGCCGGGACGTCCTGCTCCAGGTGGCGGGGCTGGGAGACGAGCGGGAGATCATGGCCGCCGACGAGCGGTTTGCTCCCCTGCTGGCGGCCACCGAGACAGACAGCCTGGAACAGTATACGAAGAAGGTGAAGTCCCTCCGGAAAAAGCTCAACGACCAGCGCGCCGCCATCCCCGCCCGGCTGGACGAGGTGAAGCGCTCGGTGGAGGAGCTGGCGGGGCTGCCCTTTGACGAGCTTCGTCAGAGCGTGACCGACCTGGAGGCGGAGGAGGCCCGCTTGAACGGGCAGCTCTCTCAGACCGGCGCAGACCGCACCGCCGCCCTCCGGGTGCAGGTGGGAGAGCTGGAGAACCGCAGGAACGCCCTGGAGCTGGAGAACCGGCAGTACCGGCAGCAACAGGAGACGGCCAGGCCCGACCCCAGAGAAAAACGGCAGGAGCTGAACCGGCTCCAGGTGTCCTATCGCTACGAGAGTGAGCGCTACCACAGCGCCCAGCGGGACGCCGAGAAATACGAGGCCCGGCTGGAGCAGAGCCGGGAGGACTGGCGGACGGCATACCGGGAGCGGTACCCGGGCAACGCCATCTGCCCCACCTGCGGCCAGACCCTCCCGGCGGAAAAACAGGCGGAGGCGAAGGCGGTCTGGCAGGAGCACCACGAGAAAAAGCTGAACGATGCCATCAGTGAGGGAGGGCGGATGAAAACCCTGTCGGCCCGCTCCCGGGAGCAGGCGGCGGAGGTGCAGAGCCGGATGGTGGAGCTGGAGAACCGGATCGCCCAGGCCAAGGACGAGTTGGCGGCTCTGGAGGACGCCCCCACCGGAGAGATCGCCGATCTGCCGGGCTTTGAAGGGCGGATGGGCGAGATCATGGCGGAGCTGAACGAGGCCAGACAGGCCCTACAGTCGGCCACAGAGGACGCAGAGACGGCCACCCGCAAACTGCGGACGCAGAAGGAAACAGTCTCCGCCGAGCTGCGGAGCCTCCGGGAGCAGCTGGCCCGGGAGGACATCCTCCGCCGTGCCAGAGAGCGGGAGAAGGCGTTGCAGCAGCAGACCCGGGAGGTCTCGGAGCAGATCGCCCAGACAGACCGGACGCTGGACCTCATCGACCAGTTCACCCGGTACAAGACGGAGCACGTCACCGACAGCATCAATGGCTGCTTCCGGCTGGCCCGGTTCCGGCTGTTCCAGCGGCAGGTGGACGGGGGCCTGGTGGACTGCTGCGACGTGATGTGCGGCGGAGTGCCCTACAAGGGCGACCTGAACGACGGCGCCAGGGTCTGCGTGGGGCTGGACATCATTGACACCCTGTCCCGGCACTACAGCCTCCGGCTGCCGGTGTTCGTGGACAACGCCGAGAGCGTGAACGCGGACCGGATGCCCACCCTGGACAATCAGGTCATCCGCCTGGCGGTGACAGACACAGACGAGAAAGTGAGGCTAGAGCTGTGAAGCTGAGTTTGGAAGAAAAGCCGAAGACGCCGCCGGTGGCCCCTGGGGTGTACCTGGCGGTCTGCGTGGGCGAGGTGGGCCTGGGGGAGCAGGAGCACACCTACGAGGGCAGGACCTCCTACAAGAATGATCTGATGCTCCTGTTTGAGCTGTCGGGCGAGACAACCGGCACCAGCGCAGAGCAGCGGCCCGTCCTGCTCAGCCGGACATTCACGGCGACGATGGGAAAAAAGGGGCATCTCCGGGCGTTTCTGGAATCCTGGCTGGGACACGCCCTAGAGAGCAGCGGACAGTTCGACACCGCCCGGCTGCTGAACCGCCCCGCCATGCTGAGCGTAGTACACAGCAAGGACGGGCAGTACGCCAATATCGGCACCATTATGTCGGTGCCCAAGGGCACCACGGTCCCCCCGGCGACCACCGCCCCGGTCAGCTTCGACGCCGACGAGTGGGACGACGCTGCCTTTGCCGCTCTGCCGGAGTACATCCAGAACCGGCTGAAAAAGTCCACCCAATACAAAAACCGGCACCTGCCGGATGAGGCGGTCAGCGTGGAGGCCGCCAACGCCCAGGCCGCCCAGGACGCGGAGGAGGACGGGCCGTGTCCCTTCTGACCTTCCGGCCCATCGCCTCCAGCTCCGCCGGCAACGCCTATCTGGTGACGGACGGGCACAGTCGGCTGCTGCTGGAGGCGGGGATCTCCTTCCGGCGGCTGCAACGGGCGCTGGATTACACCGCCCCGGGGCTGGACGGCTGCCTGATCACCCACGAACACAAGGATCACGCCGGGCATATCCGGCCGCTGCTGGAGTGCGGCGTGCCGGTGTACGCCTCCCCCGGAACCGCCAGAGCGCTGGAGCCGGAGGAGGTCTGCCCGTTTCAGCTGTTACAGGGACGCAATGTAGGACCGGCGTTTCAGATAGGGTCTTTTACTGTGGTGCCATTTCGCACCTTCCATGATGCGGCGGAGCCAGTTGGGTATCTCATCCGGGGGTTTGATGGGGAGCAGCTGGTCTTTGCTACCGACACTGTGGGCCTGAATTACGAGTTCCGGGAGGTCGCCATCTACGCCCTGGAGGCCAACTATGACGACGAGACGCTGTCCCGGAACCGCCGTATGCCGGAGGCCCGGAAGAAGCGGGTGCGCAACAGCCACATGGAAATTCACCGCCTGTGCAGCTATCTGGAGGGCTTAGACCTGACCGGCTGCCGGGAGCTGTGGCTGCTCCACCTGTCGGACGTCTCCGGCAATGAGAACTACTTTACAGACTTGGCGCAGAGAGCCGCAGGGCCTGGGGTTGCCGTGCGGTGCGCAGAGAAGGGGTGAGGATGTGGCAGAGCGGCGTATGTTCGCAAAGGTGGTCACCAGCTCCGCCCAGTTCCTGCGGCTGCCGCCTGCCGCCCGTCTGCTGTACTACGATCTGTGGATGCGGGCGGACGATGACGGCTTTGTGGAGGCGTTCACCGTCATCCGCACCACCGGTGCCACAGAGCATGATCTGAAGGAGCTGGTGAGCAGTGGCTTTGTCCGGGTGTGCAACGACGACCTGGTCGCCCATATCACGGACTGGAGCCGGAACAACCTGATCCGGAAAGACCGGTATACCCAGAGCGTCTATCACCACCTTCTCCCCGCCAATGAGGACGGTCAACCTTTGGTTAACCAGCGGTTAACCCAGGAGAGGTTAGGAGAGGTTAGGTTAGGTTAGGTGAGGTGAGGGGGCCGGAGGCCGCACCCACCGCCGCAACGTCCCCCGCCGGGGCCGTCCGCCCCACCAGAGAGCAGGTGTTGGATTATATCCGGGAGCGAGGGCTGAACGTGGACGGGGAGCGGTTCTGGTCGTATTACGAGGCCAGGAACTGGCAGACCCAGAACGGCAGGCCGGTGGACTGGCGGAAACGGGCGGCGAAGTGGGCCAAGACAGAGCGTGGCCCCGCCGGTCGCACCTCAGCGGCGGAAAAGACGGCAGAGCAGCGCCGGGCAGAGAACGAGAGCAGCATCGCCGAGATGCGCCAGGCGCTGGAGCGGATGAAGGGGGAGTGTGACGATGGCTGATGTGGACCGCTGTGTGATTTGCGGCGCACCCGTCCCGGAGGGGCGGATGGTGTGCTGGAAGTGCGAGCACCCTATCAGAACAGGAGGAGCAAAGATGAATGACTGGATCAGCGTCAGGGACAGGCTGCCGGAGCAAGACGGAGCGTATCTTGTATGTACGGATACCAGCAGAGCGTTTGTAACGCATTTCTGGACGAGGAGCATGAAATGGTCGCATCATCCAAGACTTATCGCTTACTGGATGCCCCTGCCGGAGCCGCCGGAGGAGGGCACCTGATGGACTGGAAACGAGAGGCGGAGGACAAGCTGCGCAGCTATGGGGCACGGAAGGCCAGCGTGGGGCGGACGGCGGAACAAATCCGGCTGCTGGAGATGCAGGCCCGCTCCATCCGCTCCTCCACGGCGGACGGCACCCCGGTCCAGGGCGGGGGTAGCGGGCGGGAGGACGCTCTGATCAGCAATCTGGTCCAGCGGGAGGAGCTGGCCTGGGCGAGGGAGAACGCCCTCCGCTGGGTGGCCCTGGTGGACGGTGCCCTGGGCGAGCTGACCGATGAGGAGCGGCTCATCCTGGAGCGGTTTTACATCCACCGGCAGCGTGGGGCGGCGGAAAGGCTCGTGGAGGAGCTGAACATCGAAAAGTCCCATGTCTACCGGAAAAAGGACGCCGCCCTGCGCCGGTTCACTCTGCTGCTCTATGGTTGGACGGAGACCTGACCGGCAAAAGAGGGGAAAAAGAGGGGACGAAATTCCCGAAAATCCATGTTACACTGTTATCGTCGGAAGCGTCCACAAGAGGGCAACGGGTTTCTTTCTTCTTCCCCGTCAGAAGGCTGCGGCGGCCTGCGCTTCTGGCCCTCCTAACTCTGGAGCGTCCCGGGCTTTGTTGTTTCCCCCGGGGCGCTCCGCTTTTTCTCCGCAAAAACCGCCCCACGGGGATGGCCCTGTGAGGCGGGGTGTGGGTGGGTAAGGTTGTCTGGTACAGCACCTGCAGGGCGTCTTGCAGAACCTTGGAGAAGTTCAGGTTCAGGCTTTCTGCGTAGGTGTTCAGCCATGCCGGGATAGTGACGTTTTTGCGGACGGCTTTCGCACCGTACTTTTCCGCATACCGATCCATGTCCAGGGCAAGCAGGCTGACAAATTGGCCGTTTTCCGTGTGTACTGCGGCCAGTTCCGAGGCCTTCGGGGGCTGCTTTCCGTCCTCCAGTTCATCCAGCACCCAACCAGAGGCGGCGTCCTCTGCCATAATGATGGCGTCTGCCAAACTGTCCCCTTCGGTGACGCAGCCGGGCAGGTCAGGGACGGTGACGGTATAACCCGGAGCATCCCCCAACGGCTCAAAAACGGCCGGATAGGTGAGTTTCATTTTTTGCTTTCCTCCTGTTTTGAATTTATGGTTGGCGCCCCCAAGGGGCGAGGCCTATTTCAACCCCGCCTGCTTGAGGATGCTGTTGACTGTTTTGGGGTGCAGGTCGCTTTTCTTTTTGCTCATGGGAATCGTGACCTTTCCCGGCTTTGTCGGGTGGATGTAGTGATTGTGATCGCCTTTGGAGTTTTTATACCTCCAACCATCTGCCAGAATGATTTTTTCAATCTCTTTTGGAGACAAGCGGTTCACCTCCTGACAACATCATTATACGCATTATGCGCATAAATGTCAAGCGTTTTTCAAGAGAAAATCAAAAAATAATTGCGAAAGCTGCCCCACAGGCGGCTTTTTTCATGCCCACAGAAAGGCGGTGAGGCCCGTTGTGGCGAAGGGCAAATATCAAAAATGGCTGGAGCCGGAGGGTCTTTTGCTGCTGGAGGGCTGGGCCAGGGACGGGCTGACAGATGACGAGATCGCGAAGAAAATCGGGTGTAGCGCATCTACACTGTACGACTGGAAGAGCAAGTATCCGGAGATTTCGGAGGCCCTAAAAAAAGGCAAGGAGGTCGTGGACTACCAGGTGGAGAACGCCCTGCTGACCTCCGCTCTGGGGGGAAACACTACTGCTCAAATTTTTTGGCTGAAGAACCGCCGCCCGGACAGGTGGCGGGACAGGCCGGAACGTGACCGACCGGAAAGCGGTGGAGGGGTGACTATCGTTGACGACATACCGGATGCAGACAAGGTTGACTGACGTGATCGCCCCGGCCTTCTACGGAGTACACCGGGATATTGCGGCGGGGCGGCACACCTATTACGATCTGTACGGGGGCCGGGGGAGCGGCAAGTCCACCTTCGCCGCTTCGGAGATCGTGCTGGGGATGATGAAAGACCCGGCGGCCAACGCCGTGGTGTTCCGCAAGTACGCCGTGACCCTCCGGGACTCCGTCTTTGAGCAGATCCAGTGGGCAATCTCCGCACTGGGGGCGGACAACCTGTGGACGTGCTCCGTCAGCCCCATGCAGTGCGTCTATCGCGGGCGGCCCGACGCACCCCAGAAGATCATCTTCCGCGGCCTGGACAAGGCGAAGAAAACCAAGTCCATCAAGGCCAACCGGGGCTACTATAAGTTCCTCTGGTTTGAGGAGCTGGACGAGTTCGCCGGGCCAGAGGAGCTGCGGACGGTGCAGCAGTCCGTTCTCCGGGGTGGGGAGACGTTCGTCGTCTTTAAAACCTTCAACCCACCCATCAGCCGGAACAACTGGGCCAACGAGTACGTGAACGAGCCACGCACGGACAGCCTGCGCCACAGGAGCGACTACCGGGCCGTCCCGGAGAAATGGCTGGGGGCCCAGTTCCTGGAGGACGCAGAACGACTGCGGCAGGCCAACGAGCAGGCGTACCGGCACGAATATCTGGGCGAGCCGGTGGGACTGGGCACCAACGTGTTCACTTTCCTGGAGCTGCGGGACATCACGGACGAGGAGATCCGTGGGATGGATTACATCTATCAGGGGCTGGACTGGGGCTTTTACCCCGACCCGCTGGCCTTCGTCCGTCTGCATTACGACAGCCGACAGGAGAAGATCTATCTGCTGGACGAGTTGTACGTCAACCGCTGGAGCAACCGGCGGGCGGGCGACTGGCTCCTGGAGCGGGGTTATGGCGACTATGAGATCACCTGCGACAGTGCAGAGCCGAAGTCGGTGAACGACCTGCGGGACATGGGGTTGCCCGCTCGAAGGGCGGTCAAGGGCCCCGGCTCGGTGGAGTACGGATTCAAATTTTTACAGGTGCGCACCATCGTCATAGACCGGCGGCGGACGCCCAACGCATATCGGGAGGTGCTGGAGTATGAGTTTGACAGAGACGCAAAGGGCAATATCGTATCGGCCTATCCGGATCGCGACAACCACACCCTGGACGCCATGCGCTATGCCCTGGAGCGGGTGTCCGGTCGGCATGGAAACCACGCATAGACGGGAGACTACGGTATGGGCCTGATCACACAGATTCGGAGGTGGTTTGGTATGCTGTTTCGATCTCAGGCGGAACAGGAATTTCAGGTGAGGGCGGCCCGCTCCACCGAGATGGACGAGGCGCTGATGTCCTGCGCCTATATCTACCGGGGAACGCCGGAATGGGCCGGAGGCGCCGACGGCGTGCGGACGGTACATTTTGCCCGCTCCGTCTGCGCAGAGGTGGCGAGACTGACAACATTGGCTATCGGGATCCGCATTGACGGCGGGGACAGGGGCGCATGGCTCCAGTCCCAGATCGACCGGGACTATTTCCAGCTCCGGGCCTGGGTGGAGCAGGCTGCCGCCTATGGCACCGTCCTGCTCAAGCCCAACGGCAGGGGCTTTGACCTGTTCACCCCCTTTGACATCATCCTGGTCAGCTACAGCGGCGATGAAATCCAGGGAGTGATCTTCAAGGACAGCTACGTGGAGGGAGAGCAGTATTACACCCGGCTGGAGTACCACCGGTTCGAGCAGGGGGAAGACGGGAGCCGCCCTTACTACATCTCCAACCGGGCCTTTGTCTCCCGGTCTGAGGAGGCGCTGGGGCGGCGCGTGGCCCTGGAGGAGACCCACTGGGCGGGACTGATGGAGGAGACGCCGCCCATTCTGAAAGCCAACGGGGAGAGCCTGGACGGGCCCATGTTCGGCGTGCTCCGGATGCCCGGGGCCAACCACATCGCCCCCACCTCTCCTCTGGGCCTGCCGGTATTCTGCAACGCCCTGGAGGAGCTGCGGGATCTGGACGTGGCATACAGCCGGAATGCCGGGGAGATCTTCGACAGTGAGAAGCTTATCCTGGCGGACGACCGGCTGCTACTGCCGGACGGGACGAAGGTGAAGGGCAAGCACCGGCCCAAGCTGCCCCATTATGTCCGGAACGTGTTCGGCAGCGGGGCGGAGGACTTTTATCAGGAGATCGTCCCGTCCCTGAACACGGAGACCAGGCTGACGGGTATCAACGCCCTGTTGTCTCAGATGGGGTACAAGTGCGGATTCAGCAACGGCTATTTCGTGTTCAGTGAAAAGACAGGCATGGTGACGGCTACCCAGGTGGAGGCGGACGACCGGCGCACCATCCAGCTCATCAAGGACGTGCGTGACCGACTGGAGAGCTGCCTGGATGGGGCGATCTACGCCCTGAGCGTCTACGCCGACCTGTATGCCCTGGCCCCCGCCGGAATGTATCAGATCACCTATGACTTCGGGGATATCACCTTCAACGCCGAGGAGGACAAGCAGACTTGGTGGAAATATGTGACCCAGGGCAAGGTCCCCTTCTGGTACTACCTGACCAAATTCGAGGGCTTTACAGAGACGGAGGCCCGGGCGCTGGAGCAGGCGGCGCAGCCAAAGGACGGCGGCCTGTTCGGGGAGGAATGAGCCATGCGGATCCATTACTTTTCCGACGGCGTGGACATCGACATCGACACGAAGCAGCTGGACGGAAATCTGAAGGAGGCCCAGAAGCTGCTCAACCTCCAGGTGGCGGCGGACTGTGAGCCCCTTGTCCCCTTCCGGCAAGGGGGGCTGCGTGGCAGCGTGCGCTATCCGAACGGCATATACGGGGGCGTGCTGGAGTACGATTCCCCCTACGCTCACTACCAGTATACCGGCGTGGTGTACGGGCCGAACCTCCCCCAGTATGACGAGGCAGGGAACCTGGTGGGCTGGCGGTCTCCGGCGAAGAAGTACCCGACCCAGAGAAAGCTTCAATACCACCACCCCGGCACCGGCGGGGCCTGGTTCGAGACGGCCAAACGGCTGCACAAAAAGAGCTGGCTCCGGCTGATGCGGAAAACGGCGGGAGGCAGATAGACCATGCTCACTCCCCTGGACTTTGTACACAAGGAGGACCGGCTGCTGGAGCTGTACCGCGGGCTGGAGGACTTCATTCTGGAGGACATCACCCGGCGGATGATCGCCGCCGGGAGCCTGACCGCCGCCGCAGACCGGCAGGTGTACAAGCTGCTCCAGCTGGGCAAGAGCCGGGAGGCCATACTGGAACGGCTGCAGGCGCTGACCGGGGAAAGCCGGGCCGAGCTGAAGCGGCTGCTTCAGGAGGCGGTGCTGACCTCCTGGGCGGACGACGCAGCCACCCTGGAGGAGATGGAGATCTCCGCCGCCTCCCCGCTGGAGAATGAGGCCGTCCGCTCCGTGATGGAGGCGGAATACCAAAAGACACGGGGCGAGCTGGAAAACCTGACCCGCACCACCGCAGACCAGGCGCAGCGGGACTTGATGAACCTGCTGGACGAGGCGGAGCTGCGGGTGACCTCCGGCGTTCAGAGCTACTCCGCCGCCGTCAACCAGGTGCTGGATGAGTACGCCGGGCGGGGGGTGTATGTGGACTACCCCACGGGCACCCGGCGGAGCCTGGAGGCCGCCGTGCGCTGCTGCGTGGTGACCTCCATGAACCAGACCTCCGCCCAGGTGACCAACCGGTACATCACAGAGGGCGGGTGCGAGCTGGTGCTGGTCTCCGCCCACCTGGGGGCCAGAACCAGGGGGAAAAATCAGCCGGAGCTGGCGGGGCACGACCGCTGGCAGGGCCGGGCCTACCGCATCCGGGGCAGCGAGCCTGGGTATCCCAATCTGCTGGAGACAACGGGCTACGACATCGACCCGGAGACGGGAGAGGGCAGGGTGGTCAATCCCCTGGGGCTGCACGGATACAACTGCCGCCACAGCCACAAGCCCTGGGACAGGCGGCTGCGCAACCCCTACCTGGACGAGAACGGCAACCTGACCATCGACACGGAGGAGAACCGGCAACGGTATCAGCTGGAGCAGCAGCAGCGGGCCATGGAGCGGGCCATCCGCCAGACCCGTCGGCAGCTACAGGTCAAGGCTCTGGAACTGGAGGCCGACCCGAACGACCCGGTCTTGCAGGCGGAATACGGCGCACTGGAGAACAGGCTCATTCGGCAGGATGAGGCGTATAACCGGTTCTGTCAGGAGAACGGGCTGGCGGCGCAGTGTGAGAGGCTGAGGGTGGCGGAGGAAGATGCCGTATCCGGTCAATACCGTCGCAAGCAAAACACAGGTGACTTTTCTGGCTTGAATGAAGTCATGGAACTGAAACACGTCAGCGACTTTCTGGACACCGCCACCGGGGGACGGCTGGGGGACGTCACCAACGAGTGGGCCCTGAACCGGATCGGCAAGGCCGCCTGCGCCGTGGCGGAGAAGCTGTATCTGCTGGAGCTGGCGGAGGCTGCTGCGGTCGCCGCTGCCTCCTCTGCCGCCTCCATTGCCAACGGGACGGCCACCGGTGCGGTGGCGTCCCAGTCCGCCGGGGCGGAGTCCGTCAGCTACGCCTCCCTGTCGCAGACAGCGGACGGCGCCCGTGACTGGAGTGCTGCTCTGTCTGCCGCAGGGAATCCCGGCGCAACGAACCGGCTGCTGTACGATGCGGCGAAGCTGTATCTGGGCGGCGTGAAGGACAGCCACGGCCTGCCGGTGCTCTATGCGGGGATGAGGTGAGGAGATGTTCAGCGAAACCGTCACCTTTTTCCACTACCGGGAGAGCGTCGGCGCCTGGTATCCCTACGTCCTCACCGGTTGCCACCTGGAGACCGACCGGGGCCACATCCTGAAACGGTACGGCCCGGACAGCACGGACGCCGCCGTGCTCCACGTGCCCTGCGAGACGGACGGAGACGGCGGCGTGACGGTGGGCGGTCTGCCCTGGCTGGGCCCCAAGGCGTGGGCGGCCCTGGAGGAGGGGCTGGATGAGTATGTCAGCTTCGCCCCCGGGGACTGCTTCCTGCGGGGGACATGGGACGGGAGCGATGTCATAGAGGACACCGATTACACCGACCGGCTGGGGGAGGGCTTTTTTGCCTGGCTGAACCGGACGATGGACGAGGCCTGGCGGGTCTCCGGGGTCAGCGGGCCCTATCACGTCCTCCCCCACTTCGAGATCACGGGAAAGTGAGGCAATTTCAATGGCAGACGAGGCGATCGGCACCGACGCCGCCGGGTATGAGGTGCTGACCGAGGCCATGCTGGAGCTGGCCAACGAGTTCCCCGGCCTGGAGGACGGGGAGAGCGTGAAGTTCGAGGAGCTGGGGCGGGAGAGCGGTATCGCCCTCTCCGGCAGCTCCGGCGCACTGGTCTATCAGGAGCGGGAGGACATCGTCGGCGGAGTACATCAGACCTGTCGATATGCCTTCGTCCTGGTCTACCGGGCGGGAGCTTCGGCCCGGGAGGGGCAGAAGCGGGCGGTATCGGAGTTTTTGGACGCCTTCGGCAAATGGCTCTGCCGGGAGACGGCGGTGATCGCCGGTGAGAGTTATACCCTCTCTGCCTGGCCTGACCTGTCCACCGGGCGGGAGATCAAACGCATCACCCGGGAGAACGCCTACGGCACAGAGCCCCAGGAGAGCGGCGTTCAGGACTGGGTGCTGCCTGTCACTGTGGAGTATACCAACGAATTCAGCCGGTAGCACCGGCATTTTTCATCTGTGAGGAGTGATTCATTATGGCTAAAGTCGAACGCAAGTATATGGCCCACTATCTGGACACCACCTTCTCCCTGGGGGAGGAGATCGCCGCCTGGGAGCGGCTGGGCACCGACCTGGAGGAGTACAACGTGGAGATGAACCCTGACATCGAGCAGGGCAAGAACATCCTGGGCCAGAGCACCTTCAAGCACAGCGGGTATGAGCAGTCCGCCGACGCAGACCCGTTCTACGCCGACCCGGATTCCGCCCTGTTCCTGAAGCTCCAGGACATCATCGACAACCTGAGCACCGGGGACACCCTGAAAACCTATGCCCTGGAGGTGCATCTGTGGGACGGGGACGCCACGGCAGGCTATGCCGCCATCCGGCAGGAGTGCTATGTGCAGCCCACCTCCTACGGCGGGGACACCTCCGGGTATCAGATCCCCTTCACCGTCTACTATGTGGGCGACCGGACGCAGGGCACCTTCCTGAACAATACGTTCACCGCAGCGACCTGACAGAACGGAGGTAGCACGGTATGGAACCCTTAAAGCTCACCATTGACACCGGGGCGGTCACTGTGGACGTTGCAACGGCCGCACAGGACGCCCTGAACACGCTTTATAATTATACTGCCCTTACCGACACCGACACAGAGGGTACGAAGACCGAGACAACCTCGGCCAGCTCTGAGGACGTGACGGTAGAATGATGGACGCTCTCCTGGCAATCATGCTGGGGTGCTATGCCGTGGGGGAAATCATCCTCCTGGTGCTGGTGCTCCTGCTGATTGCATCCGGGAGGAATAGCTGATGGGGCGGCGAGAGAGCAAGGCCGTACAAGCCTTGAACAAGTCCCCCATCAACTACTTCTCCGACCTGTTTGTCATCGTCATGGTCTGTGGGTGGATCCTGGTGCTTATCGTGGAGGTGATCTTCGCCATCTACGGCACCGTTGTCCTGGCAGACCTGTCCGGCTGGGCGTATGTGGATAACACCGTCACCATCCCCCTGACGGCCGGAGGTGCGATCTGGATGGTGAAAAACTCCGTTCAGCATGCCATAGCGAATAACAAGGGCGAACAGGCAGTTATGGACTTCCCGGCAGTGCCGGATACAGATATAACACAGGAAACACCAATGACAGGCAGCTCCGACAATGCCGTGGGCTGAGATACGGAGGGATAACATGGCAAAGACAAATTCGGGCCTCCTGGCCTACGCAAAGGCCCAGGTAGGCCTACCCTACTGGTACGGCTGCTATGGCCAGACGGCAAGTGCCGGACTGTATGATACCAAATCCAAACAGTACCCGTCTTACTACACTGCAACTGATTTTAAGTCGCAGTACGGGAAGCGGGTGCATGACTGCGTGGGGCTGATTAAGGGCTATCTCTGGTCTTCCAGCGACACCGCAACGCCGGTGTACAAGTCCACCCAGGACAAGAGCGCAGCCGGGATGTATAAGGCCGCAAGCACCAAGGGTAAGATCACCACCCTGCCGAAGACGGCGGGGCTGCTGGTCTTTAAGGGCAGCACCACCACGGCCATCCATCATGTCGGGGTGTATGACGGCGGCAGCTACGTCTATGAGGCCAAGGGCCATGCCTACGGCGTCACCAAGACCAAGTTCAAGGCCTCCGACTGGAACTACTGGGCGCAGTGTCCCTATACCACCGATGACACCAGCGAGACGGAGACGGTCACGACCACCACGACCACTACCACGGTTGCGGTGAAGAAGGCCACCGACGATGCCCGTTCCTACCTCAAGACGCTCTCTGGAACCTACAAGGCCGCAGGCAACCTCAACGTCCGCAACGGCGCCGGAACCGGCAAGAGTACCATGGTGACAATCCCCAGCGGAACCAAGGTGGAGTGCTACGGCTACTACACCACCGTCTCCAGCGTGAAGTGGCTCTATGTCCAGTTCACCTACAAGAACACCCAGTATACCGGTTTCTGCTCCAGCAATTGGCTGACCAAGCTGTAAAGCAGAAAGATGAAAATAGGCTCACCCGTTATTGGGTGGGCCTATTTTTTATTTTTTTTGAATTTTTTTCAAAAACTGTTGGCAATAACACGAAACCGCGTTATAATATATACATCCTAAAGGAAAGGAGGTGAACCCGATGGACAAGAAAAAGAAGAAGTCTAAAGCGACTAAAGTTGAGTGGAAGCAACTTTTAGTTCAAGCCGCAATAGACTTCTTAATCGGTTTCCTGTTACTGATAGCTGAACGGCTCCTCAAGTAGCGGAAACAGGGGGCGGAGTTCCCGCCTCGCCCCCCATTGTATCACCCAAAATGGGAAAACGCAAGGAGGTAGAACCAAATGAGTGAAATTTTACGTTGGCTGGGAGTGTTCTTCATCGCCATTGCGGTAGCAAAAGCGGTGTGGGCTTTGGCCCTGTATCTGAAGGAGAGACGGAACCATGAGTAAGCTTCTGTCTGTTACTGAATGGTGCGCACTCCACGGGAAAGACCCCGGCAATGTTCGCCGTATGATCGCACAGGGACGCATCCCGGCGGTCAAGGTAGGAAAGCAGTGGGTCATTGATGCGGACACAGAGCCGCCAGCAGATCTGCGGGTCAAGTCCGGAAAGTACCGTAAGGAGAAGGTAGAGGCAGCGGACGAATGATATTATGATACCATTTTCCAGAGCATGAAGAAAAGCCAGGCGTTTTGCCTGGCTTTTTTCTGCGTCTGTATCCCCGCCCTTGATGTAAAATCAAGAGGCCGAACGTGTACCACACCTGTACCAAACGGGTACAGTTTATGCAACTTAACAAAAGAAAAAAGTTGCGGGACGCAGCCGTATAAACTGCGTCCCGCAACCTTTCTGGTGGAGATAAGCGGGATCGAACCGCTGGCCTCTTGAATGCCATTCAAGCGCTCTCCCAAGCAATGCGGTTTCGCACCCCCAGAGAACGGGTGCGGAACCGCTGATTTTGTTGGAGGGATTGGACATTTTAATCTCATTTTGGAGGCGATACCATGAAAATAGTTTATTGTACATTTAACATCGACACTGCCAGCGTGGAGCTGCGGTTCACTGACGGCACCGAGATCAGTATCTATACCCCAGGGGTAGACGATGAGCTTTGCTCCACCATCCCCATGCAGACGGAAATCGACTGGCTGATTTACAATGAGCCATTGACCTATGCGAAGCTGGTGTTCTCCGGCGAATTGGAGCAGTATGCCAGGGATATGGCGGGAACACATGGAATGATTGCGATACGCTTCGCCAGAGCAAGAATTGTCCAGATCGGTGGATTCCCCATCGACTCCGGCAGCAATGTGGCATCGGCAATACACAGATTTTCAGGTAGGCGACGATTATGAAAGCTCTTTGCTTCCTCCGAAGTCAGCGGCAGCATCCCGCCGGGATGTCCTGCATTCAGTGTTCCAAGGAACATATCATTCTCAGCAACGCCCATCTTTCTCAAAATCGCCTTACAATCGGACACGCCCGCTTTCAACCGCTCCTGGTCTGTCAGGGTCAGATCCTTTTCTATCTTTCGGCTGCGGCTGGCACCAAAGCTGGAATCGGAGAGCTTTATCATGATACTAAGTATATCTTTGGACGGCAGCCGCCAGGACTTATTGAAGAAAAAGCTGAGATAATCCATATAAGGGGACAGCATATAGCCGTCTCTCTGCATGACGAATGGCATAGGAATATGATGTGCCTGTCCGGCTCCTGGATACGGTGCGGCCACACAAAGAACGGGGTCGACAAAAAGCGTGGCCTCGCAGGTGATCCCGGAGCGATCCAGAATGATGGGTGTTCCCAGCCCACCAGCAGCCAGGACGACCAGATCAGCGCTATAAGTTGTCTGCTTCCCGCCTTCTTTTGCATAGACGGTATCATTTTGGGCATTATCGTCATCAGTATGCTGGGCGCAGCCACCGGTATTCTGGCCTGACCACCTCGACGAACCCCTGGCCCGAAATGGGCCAGGGGACTTATTGGAGATGATGAACGATGAAACGATATGTATTTGCCACCCACCACAGCATGGCGACCGGACTGCGGGATACGATGGAGTTTTTGACCAAGACGGAGGACGCCCTCTACGACATCTCCGCCTATATGAACGCCGCCGGAGACGAGGATCTGGCCAGCGTCGTAGCCGACCTGTTTGCCGGGTTTGACCCGGAGAACACGGTGGTCATTATGACCGACCTGATGAGCGGCAGCGTCAACCAGAAATTCTTCCCCTATATCGGCGAAAAGGTGTTCCTTCTCTCCGGCGTCAACGTGCCGCTGGCAATGCAGCTCATGCTGGCAGATGAGGACGAGCTGACCTGCGACTACATCGAGGAGTGCGTGGAGGAGGCCCGCAGCCAGCTGCTGCTGCTCAACACCAACCTGCCCCAAGAGGGCGATGAGGACGAGTGATGAAGCAGTATTTTACCAGTGAAAAGCTGTCCGGGCGGGTCACACGCATCCGGGACATTCTGGGCGTGGCGTTGTACCTGGTGGAAGGTGACCAGCGTGCATGTGTGATCGACACAGGTCACGGCCTGGGCAATCTGCGGGCTTATGTAGAGACGTTGACCGACAAGCCGACCTTTGTTGTCCTGACCCACGGCCATGTGGATCACGCCAATGGGGCCGCCCTGTGGGACGAGGTCTACATGAACCACGCCGACCTGGGCGTATATGCTGAACACAGCAGCCTGGAAAAACGCCGCCGCCAGTTTGCCGAGTGGCCCCAGACCAGGGACATTCCGGTGGAGGAGTACAACCCCATCCGCACAGCGCCCTTCCTGCCGCTGGAAGATCAGCAGACGTTTGACCTGGGCGGCGTCACGCTGGAGGCGGTGGCCGCACCGGGCCACACGCCCGGCATGATGATGATCCTGATCCGGGAGGAGCGGATGATGCTGTTCGGAGACGGGTGCGGCCTGCAGGTGCTGATGTGCTTTCCCACCAGCAGCCCCATCTCTCATTACCTGGCGGTGCTGGAGCACATCAAGCTCTATGAGCCGCAGTACGACCTGATCCTCCGCAATCACGGTGCCTGTGAGTCTCCCAAGGAGCTGTTGGACAACTGCATCGCCTGCTGCCGGGACATTCTGGACGGGTGCGATGCAAAGCAGCCCACCTATTTTGAAGACATCCCGGTACTCAGCGCCCGGCCCATCGATGGGAACAACCAGCGTGCGGACGGAAAAGAGGGCAATATCCTTTACACAGAGGATAAACGCTGTTAAAATAACATCATAACGCAGAAAGGACTGCTCGGCACAATGAAACAGTTTGAATACACCGTCAACGACCCCCTGGGGATTCATGCCCGCCCGGCGGGAATGTTAGCCAAGCTGGCCAAGACCTTCCCCGGCACGGTCGTCACCGTCACCAAGGGCGGGACCACGGTAAAGGCCAGTCAGCTCATGAAGTTGATGGGTCTGGGCGTCAAGGGCGGTGACACCGTCACCGTGGCGGCAGAGGGCGGAGATGAGTCCGCCGCCGTCGAGTCGCTGCAGAGCTTCTTTGCAGAAAATCTGTAAGAAAAATGATAAGCTGCGTCCGTTCCGGCTTGCGGGCGGACGCAGTTCTTTTATCAGAAGGAGGTCTTTTTGTGAAGATCCTACAAGGCAAGGGCGTGTCCAGGGGTGTGACCAGTGGGCCGCTGTATTTCTTCCGGCGCAGCTCCGGTGAGATTCCCCATTATACCACAGATGACATAGAAAACGAAAAGTCCCGTCTGGCTCAGGCCCAGGAGAAATCCATGGCACAGCTGGAGGCGCTGGCGGAACAATGCCGGGCAGAGGCGGGGGACGAATCCGCCGTTCTCTTTGAGACTCACGCCATGTTCGTGGAGGACGAGGACTATGTGGACTGTATCCTGTCTGCGCTGGAGGAGGAGCACTGCAACGTCGAGTATGCCGTCGGCCAGGCGGGAGAGCAGTTTGCCGCCATGTTCGCCGCCATGGACGATGAGTATATGCAGGCCAGAGCCGCCGACATCAGGGATGTCACCCGGCGCATTTTGAACAACCTCATGGGCATCGTGGAGGGCGGCATCGACTCGGAGGAGCCGGTCATCCTGGCCGCCGACGATCTGGCTCCGTCGGAGACCCTCCAACTGGATAAGAGCAAAATTCTCGGCTTTATCACTCAGGGTGGCTCCGGCAACAGCCATACGGCGATCCTGGCCCGCACTATGGGCATCCCCGCCATCTGCGGTCTGGGGGATGAACTGGAGCAGAGCTACGAGGGCCAGACGGCCTACATCGACGGTGAGACCGGGCAGGTTGTGATGGAGCCGGACGAGCTGACCCTCCAGACATTCCAGGAAAAGCAGGCGGAACAGCAGAGAATGAAAGCGCTCATGGAAACCATGCGTGGTCAGGAGGACGTGACCCTGGACGGGCGGCACATCAAGCTCTACTGCAACATCGGCTCTCCGGAGGATGTCAGCGCCGTCCTTGCCAATGACGGCCAGGGCATAGGCCTGTTCCGCTCTGAATTTCTCTATCTGGCCGCCAGCGACTACCCCACTGAGGAGGAGCAGTTCCAGGCGTACAAGTCGGTGGCGGAGGCCATGGGCGGCAAGCGGGTCATCATCCGCACCCTGGACATCGGGGCGGACAAGCAGGTGGACTATTTCCACCTGACGAAAGAGGAGAACCCAGCCATGGGCCTCCGGGCTATCCGTATCTGCCTGAACCGGCCGGAGGTGTTCCGCACCCAGCTGCGGGCGCTATACCGGGCCTCCGCCTATGGCAAGGTGGCTATCATGTTTCCCATGATCACCTCCGTCTGGGAGGTGGAGGAGTGCAGGCGGGCCTGTGAAGCGGTCATGGCCGAGCTGACCCAGGAGGGTATCCCCTTCAATCCCAAAACCGAAATCGGCATTATGGTGGAGACCCCCGCCTCCGTCTTTATGGCAAAGGACCTGGCGAAGCTGGTGGACTTTTTCTCCGTAGGTACCAACGACCTGACCCAGTACACCTTGGCCTGTGACCGCCAGTGCAACGACCTGGGTAGGTTCTTCGACCCCCACCATCCCGCCGTGCTGCGGGCGCTGAAAATGGCCGCCGACGCCGCCCATGCTGAGGGCATCTGGATCGGCATCTGCGGCGAGCTGGGGGCGGACTTGTCCCTGCTGCCCACCTTCTTGGCCATCGGTATCGACGAGCTGAGCGTCTCTCCCACCAGTGTGCTGCCTCTCCGGGCGGCCATCCGTGAGAGTGACACCCGGGCCTGCACGCTGGAACTGCTGGAGCAGTAGGCCATGCGACTAACAGCGTAAGCCTTTCCCCCACATAATCAAAAGAGGTTTGCCTCATTTGCCGCCGTAGTCTGCCCGATATTCGCAGACTGCGGCGGCGATTTTTTGTTTTGCGGCGGCTTCTATTCCGGCAAGCCGCATTGTATCACTGTCACTGATCGGGTTCCTCCCCAGCCTGCTCCAGCATTCTCTTAGCAAGCTCCTGGAACAGCGCTTTACTCTCCTCATCCATCGGAGCGACCGTATCCACATAAGCGGCCATTGCGGAGGAAACATCGTCGGCGGTCAACTCTGCCTCTGGCTTGTCGGGTAGCGCCTCACGGATACTCTGGAAGGCGGCGGCGGTTGCGACTGCCCCGGACGGGTCGTTCGGGAAATCCTTCTTGATGTCCCGCAAAATGGACAGGAACAGATTCTTGATTTTTTCTATATCCGTTTCATTTGCGCCCATCTTGGACGAGCGCAAAAAGTTCAAGTCTTTGACCACCTCGGCACGATTTGCTGCCGGGGTGCTTTTTAATGCCGCCAGTGGCTCCGTTACCAGGTCAATCAGCTCGTTTCTTGCCATGACCCCGCTGGCAATCGTCCCATCGAAGTAGTTGCGAATCAGCGCACACAGCTGCGGGAACTTGTCATGCTCCAGAAGCCGGTTCAACACGTCAGCATCGATTCGCCCTGTGATGAGTCGGCGGACAGCTTCCTCCGACAGGCCAAGGGTGGATATATCGTAGCTTTTCTGTGTGCTGACAGGCGTCAGCCCCAACAGATAGTCTGTGGAGACACGGAAATGCTTTGCAATGGCGATAATCAGCTCGGTACCAGCATTGGTCGTCTCGCCCCGTTCCAGTCGGCTGATCTGCGACGGGGTCACATGGATGATCTCTGCCAGCTGCTTTTGGCTGATAAACTGATTTTCACGCAGCACCTTCACCCGATAACCAACGCTGTTCTTGTCCATATCCATCCCATCATCCTTCATTTCGCATCGCCTCCTCACTGCTCCTATGATAACATACCATGTGCAAATTTGCAATTTCAACGGCATATTTCGACCCTGTTTACGTTGTTCGTGCGAAATCGGACAGCGTTCTTTTTTACCGTAAGATGGTCTTATACCCCACCAGGGACAGCAATTTTACAACTGAATGACCGTCCAGACCGAGCTAAACCGCCACGACTTCCGCAGAGGGAACGAGCGCCCCGAAAGGGGACGGCACAGCGCCGAACAGGGTTGCCTGCCAGGAAACGGAATGGGGAGAACGGCAAGAATGTGTTTCTTTTTATGTAACAGGTTTTCGGTAGCGGCTACTGAAAATCAATGTCAGTGCAACTCGCAGAAATCCCCCAATTACAGAGATGAGCCGATTGAAAAAGTTGCGTGTTGCGTGGTTGCGTGTCATGCGTTCCGAGATTAGAGTGCTATTTTCAATGATTTTGCCCGTATTCCACACTTATTTTCATTCTTATCGCTTCGTAACACGCAACACGCAATACACGCAACAAATGGGAGCCCAGGCTGTTTTCATGCGGAGTTTCTTTCTGCTGTACGCTGTACGGTGTACGCCCTTCGTACAGCGTACACCGTACAGCGGGTTTGAATCCAGTGTGATATTTCGGGCTATTAGGTCTGTCTATTAGAAGTCCCAAATCCATGCCTCAAAATCAATGGTTGTGAAAATGGTGAAAAAGCTTACGGCAAACCGCACAGGGTCAACTGTTTCGTGATTTACCAGTCCGTGAAGCATTTACACGACTTTTCACTTGTTCCCACCGCTTCGGCGCTTGTCAACCGGAACCGTGAAGCGGAACAGGTGCCATTGTGGGCAGGTCATCATGGGAGAAATTCTGAGCAGATTTTGCAGTTGGCACTATATTTACACTATCGTGAACCCGTATCACAATATTACGAACACTTTTTATGAATTTATGGAGGTCTATCAGTATGAAATCAGATATGCGAAACGAGATCAAGGCGTACATCGTGCGCCAGGGCATGACCATGCAGGAGGTCGTTGACCTGTTGGCGGATGAGTACGGCTGGAGCGATTCAGTGTCTAACCTGTCCAACAAGCTACAGCGGGAGTCCCTGCGGTATCGGGAGGCTGTACAGCTTGCCGATGTGCTGGGGTACGAATTGGTGTGGCAGAAGAAGCGTGAAGCACGATGATAAGGGTGCTTCTTCTGCGGAGCGATCCAAGCCAGTCAAGGGGGCATATGTGCGGGTGGAGATTGCCACAAGGCAACACAACCCGAACCCCTTGACGGGAATGGGGAGCTCATACACTTGCTGGGTGGAGGAAAAGGTGGTGCCTTTTCCTCCTGCCCAACGGCGAGTGCCAAAGTTTAGGCGGGGTGCAGGGTGCCCTTTTTAAAGGGCGGCTCTGCTGGGGTGTTGTCCGCAGACAACAGGGGCAAAGCCCCTCACCCCCTCGGAGAG